>JBJFDL010000008.1:89424-199854 GCA_051889995.1 Christensenellales bacterium | reverse complement strand
CAACGTTTTTTTCGTTTTTTTTTATTTTTTTTCATTTTTTTTGTTTTTTGAACTAAATTTTTAAATTAACACGCAAAAATATTGAGATTGATTAATAGAGTGAGCAAATTTTTCACCAATTTGATTAAAAATATTTTCTTAATATTTTTATAAATAGGGAAGAAAAAAACGAAAATTATAAAATAACTTGGTTTTTACTTTCGTTTTTTGCAAGGATTACTGATGAATTTGGGTCAATAACGCAAGATAAACTTTCTCCAGTTTTAGTGATTAGACAAACATAATAATAATTTTTATCAATTTCTAAACTTGGGTCGTTAATTATTTTGACATAAATTTCAAAATCAGTTCCTGTTTTAATAAAATTTTGAATATTCTTCTTAAATTCTTTTATAAAAACATTTAAAGCATCCTTATGAGAGCAAGAAAACGTTTTGGAAATGTTTTTCATTTGCTCTTCAAAAGAATAATCTTGCCAAATTATTTTAATATGAATGCTTGCATCATCTAAAACAAAAGTTTCAATATCTGCGACATAAGTTTGGTCGAAGGGATTAATTTCAAATTCACCATCAAAATCCATATCGCTTATAGTTATAATAAATTCGGGTAAAGAGGTTTTATCAGTAATATTATTTAAAAATTTGACAGTTATAACACCAAATTCTTTTTTATTTTCACTTTTTCCGTTCAAAATATATGGTTCTTCTCTAAAACCACTAGTAAATTTTATATTTATCTCTTCATTCCCACATTCAAAAAGGTTATACCTCACCTCGCTTAACTTGTCTTGAAGTTCAAGATATAAATCTTGTCCACAACCATTTAAAAAAATTGAAACAGAGAAAAACAAAATTGATAACATTATTATTGATATATATTTTTTCATATATAATTATATTTATATATATAAGAAAATATGTTGATAAATCATTATTTGTTAGCATTTGTCATATAATTTTTTATGGAAATTATTAAAACTTTTTTTGCAGAAAATTTTCAAAATATTGTGTGGTTAGCAGTTTTTCTTATTGCTCTATTGCCATTTTTTGAGGGGAGAGTTGCTCTTTCTTTTGCACTAAATAACACAATTTTAAATGGCAAAACTATGTCACCTCTTTTGGCTATTTTGACTTGCTTTTTATCGGGTATTTTTCTTTCAATTTTCTTAATTTTTTTCTTTAATTTAATAGTAAAATCACTTAAAAAATATAGATTTTTTAATAAGATTTTTAATGTTATAAATTTAAAAATTGAAGAAAAAAGCGCGAATTTTAAAAGGCATAAAAACATATATTTTTATCTATTTTTATTTGTTTTAATTCCTTTACCTTTAACGGGAATTTATACTGCAAGTTTGGTTTCTTGTTTCTTAAATTTAAGCCCTAAAAAATCTTTAATCTCGTTAAGTTTAGGTAACTTATGTTGCTTAATTTTAGTGTATATATTTTCATTGTTTTTTAAAGATTTCACAATAATAATTTTCATTGCATTAATAATTGTTTTTCTTATATTATTAGTTTTTAAAAAAAGAAAAAAAGGTTATGCTTACATAACCTTTATAAATGATTAATTACTAAAAAATTAGTTTATAAGATTAAAGATATTTTTAAATAAAATTAACATATAAATAAGATAAAAATTAGTTATTTTGTCTTTGCTTTTGCTTTTCAATTTGACCCTTTAATTTATCTAATTTTTCATCCAAACGAGCATACACTTTTTTCTCTCCAGCAAAACCTATTAGTTGTTCTAAACACATAAAAGTATCAGCTAATTCTTCAACGAAATTATCTTCCACTTCAGGTCGATTTTGATATTCCCCATAAAAATTTTTTCTTTTAATTTTATTTATTGCAACAATTAATTCGCAGGCTTCTTCTATAAACTGGTCATATTGTGCAATTTCTCCCCAATATTTTGTTGCGTCATCATAAATTTGTTCTCTTTCGTTCTTATTGTATTTCATAAAACACCTCTTGATAAAAGTTTATCAAAATTTTGAAATAATTACAAATGTTAAAATAAAAAATATAATTTTCATAAAAATAATTTACAATGTAATTTAAATTTGCTATAATTTGACTAAATAAGACAAAAAACTAACATTTTTGCAAATATTAGGAGATAGAGTGGTGGATAACAAAATTACATATAATGAAATTATTAAAGCTAACAATAAATTAATAGCCAAAATAGATGAATTGATTGATTTTTTAATGGAGACAGTTAGAGTTACAAAATTAGACTATAAAGAATCCAAAAAGTATGAAAGAATTGAGGAGAATGAAAAAGCTAAAATTTTCAAAAAAGATTGTGATAACAAAGAACAATCTTTAAAGGAAAAATTAGCTTATACAGTTAAAAATTTAAAAGAAGACGAAAAAAGTGCGTTTATTTCTAGTTTGGTTAACTATTTTGCTAAAGTTGAGAATGGATATTATGATATTTTAGCCATAACAAAAAAAGAAAATATGTCTGCATCAAGCTTATATAAATGCTACGTTATGTTGAATTATTATAAAAACAACTTGCAATTTATTAATAATTTGCATGCTGATTTTGAAAAAATAGCACACGAAAATTTGTTTTAGCATAGTATAAAATAAATAAGACTTTAGATGAAATCTTATTTAGGAGGTATTATGAGTGATTTTGTGAAATGTAATTACTGTGGGGAAATAATCCACGTATCGTGTGCAACAAGTGTTCAAGATTATGGAGTAGTGTGTGTTGATTGCGCTGAATATCTTGAAGAAAAAGAAAGTGAAAGATAAAAAAGATAATTAAAGTCGCCAACTGGCGATTTTTTTTATTATATTATTAGATAAATTATATTTATTTATTTGTAATATTTTGTATTTTTTGATAAAATAAAAGTAACCTAAATATAGGAGCTTTTTTATAATGAAGAAATTTAAGTACTTTTTTACGATAGCATTATGTTTGATTATGGGGTGTTTTTTAGTAGCCTGTGATGGCAATAAAAACAAAACTGATTCAAAATTTGTTTATATGCAAACTTTGACATTGTGCGATGAAAATGGTGAAATTTCAGGAAACGAAATAAACATTCGAGAAAATGGTAGCATTGAATTAACAGTTTCTTATGGACCTAGTAATGCAACTAATGTTAATGTTGAATGGCTATTAACTGACAGCACTTATGTTTCTTTGGTTGTTGACACAAACAATCAATATAAAGCAACTGTAACTGTAAATAATAATCTTACAGGACCAGATACTACTTATCTTCAAGTTAAATCCCTAGATGGTAACGCACGAAGTAAATCATATAAAATTTGTTCATATAAAGAAAGCATTCAATTATCTTCTCCACAAAACTTTTATTATAACGTTGAAAGTGAAACATTAATTTGGGATGATGTTTCAGTGGCTAGTGGCTATGAACTAGATGTTAGTGTTGAAGGGCATAACGAACAAGTGTTTTGTCCAACAAATCAATATAAGATTTCGCCTTACTATGGAAAAGTTATTTCAGTAAAAGTTAGATGTTTGGGCGATGGCGTTATTTACACTGATAGTGAATTTTCAGATTCATTATTCAATTTTATCCAACTTCCAGAACCTGAAAATTTAAGATATGAAGATGGAGCGATTAAGTTTGATAAGGTTGAAAACGCAGGTAAATATATTATAAGGCTTTACGATTCAACAAACCAAATATCATATAGATATGAAATCAATGATAGTGATTATTATGAAGACATAGGTTATGTTGTCGATAAACTTGACCAACCAGCAGTAACCTTTAATATTACTGTAGAAAGTGTTGCGTATGATTTAGAAAATGTAACTGAATATTCCTCAAAAGTTACAAATCAAATTACTGTTGGAAAATTTGCAACGCCTTTAAAATCTAATGATGATTTTAAATTTACATATAACAAAAACATAATATCTTGGAAAAAAGTTAACAATGCTTCAGGATATATATTAACAAGAATTTGTGGTTCTCTTAAGAAAACGTATACTTTTGATGCAGATACAACTTTTATGATCATTGATACTGTCGATGATAAGCTTGATGCAGGAGAATATAAATATACATTACAAATTCTTGGTGATGGAAGCAGATACATTACAAGTAATACGAGTGATGCTCTTAGCATAGAAAAACTTCCTAGTCCTCAATTGCAAGTTTTAAATGGTAAAATAAACTGGACAGAGGTTGAAAACTGTGGTGGGTATTACTTAAAGATAAATGGTGGTAGTCCATTAAATTACGATAGCAGTGTAACGAATTATGAATTAGGCTTAAAATATGGCGCTGGTCAATACTCTTTCTCTATTGCAAGTAAGGGTAATGGAAGCAACACAATAACCAGTGAATATAGCAATGATGACGATTTATTTATTGTTGAAAAATTATATGCGCCAGAAACATTATATCTAGATAACAACAGAGAATTAGTTATTTGTGGTAGTGAAAAAATTACTAACCTTGTTGTGTCACTAACTCATAATGGTAGAGCATATTCGATTAATTGTAATGCGCTTACACTAAATGGCGATGGAGCAAAAGAAGCAAGAATAGACTTATCTCAAAGCAAGATTGTTTTAAGCGATTCTGAAATTATTTTAGATAATGGAACATATATGATCTATGCTGTGGCTTTTGCCAACACTATAACAACAACAGGAATAAAAGGTTATCTTTATAGTAATCCTAGTGAAAATTTAGTTGTAGAAAAATTAAATAATCCAAATAATGCTGAAATTGTTGAAGGTGAAACATTACAATACACTTTACCTTATAATGCTGTTCGTGCAGATGTTTACATTAATGGCACTTTAAGAAATGATATTTTTGATTTTATTGATGAAAAATACGTTTTTAATAACAGTATTGAAATTATTCC
The DNA here is from genome assembly GCA_051889995.1 of Christensenellales bacterium. GTDB lineage: Bacteria > Bacillota > Clostridia > Christensenellales > UBA1242 > UBA7868. Next base: position 194,971 of record JBJFDL010000008.1, on the reverse strand, counting down.
TAATTCAAGCTATGAATTATCATTTGTGTATTATCCTGTTAGTGAATCAAATTACATTATTAGTAATACAACATTATCATTTGAATTCACAAAACTTAAAACACCTTCAATTAGAATTGAAAATAGTTTAATTAAATATACAGCTAGCACGACAAACTTTAAAATTGAAGTTACTGAATATGGAGAAACTTCTAAAACAATATATAGCGATTTTGATTCTATAAAATTAGATGAAAAAACTGTTTATCAAGTTAAAATGTATTTGTTAGGGGATAACAATACACTAAAAAGTGATTATTCAAACACTTTAACAGTAAAATTAATTGATGAAATTAACGACTTGCATTTAGACGGCGATACTGTATCTTTTACAGATATTGGCGCAAGCAACTATGAAGCAATTTTAGCAATTCCTAATGAAAACAAAACATTTATAAGAAGTATTGAAAGAGAAACTTCATTCTCTTTAAGCTATATTATCAAATTCTGGTTAAACTCTTATATGGAAAATGTTGAATATAACGAATTAACTGAAAATCAACATTTAACTATATCAGTAAAATCAAGTGGAACCAATTTAGGTTTAGAAAATAACACAACTTATTTAGTAAGTCGAAAACAATATGGTAATAGTAATTTAAATATACAAAATTCATCAAATGTTATCAAATTAAAACTTTTACCAACTCCAAAAACAATTTTTACAACAAGTTTGATAGAAGTTGCAAATGATAATCGTTTAGAAATTAACGCATTGTATTTTACTTGCCGTAATACTGCTGATTTATTCTTACTAAATTATGTTTCTAACGATGGTTTGACAACAGGTTCCCAACTTTTATCTGTTGGAAATGGTTTGTTAACAAGTGTTAAAACAGAAGAAGATATAACTACATATATGGTTGATACAACTTTCTTGCCTAGTGGAACATTTACTTTAACTATAAAATCTGTAAGTAGTATTCCAACAACAATAACAGACCCTCAAAACTCTAATTACACTTATGTTATTGATTCATTGGACACTTTAAAAGGTGAAAACTTTATTAAATTAGAAACACCTACGATAAGTTGTGCAAACAATCAAATCACAATAACTAATGGCAATTCTTCTTATCTATATCTATTCACTTATAATGGAAATGTTATTTATGATGACATTAGTTTAGTTGAAGAAAATTGCACTATTGATGATATTTTAGCATTAGCGAATGAAGATATTACATCATTAATATCAATATTGCAAGCATATCAATCTAGCACAAGAACATTACCACAAAAATATAATGGAATATTCTCTTTAGGACTTTACGCTTATCAAGTTCCTACTGATTTGGCTAATTTGGCAATAGAAATAACAAATCAAAAAACTACACAAAACATCATTAGAAGCAATATGGCAGAGAATTTAACTTTAACAAGATTAAATGCTCCAACAGTAAATATTGTTAATGGATGTATTACCTTTAAAGAAATTGTAAATGCAACTAGTTATGAATTATATTTTTCAGACACAAAAGGATCAGAAGGTTTTGTTTATGATAAACCACTACGCACTATTTCGTGGAATGAAACCGATAATAAATATGATTTTGAAGACAAAGATGGAAATATAACACAAAATTCACTTTTAAGTTTTAACATATATGATTACTTGTCTGGAGAAAGCGGAGAATATGAAATATATTTGAATGCTATATCAACTAAGGCAAACACTTTAAATAGTGCATCTACTCATCAGAGTATAAGTATTCTTCAAACACCACGACTTAAGGTTGTAGATGGCGTTGTGATTTGGAACTCTGTTGATAAGGCAAAAGGCTATTTATTAATTGTTTATGATATTGATGCAGAAGGAAATGCTACCGAAAAAACAAGATTTATTTTTGATAACAATGTAATAACTTATGATTGTATGAAAACACTCAGAGATAGTGTTATAGAAGGTGGAAGAGAATATGGATTTTCTATTTCTGCAATTTCAGTTTTAAACGAAGAAGAAAATGAATCATCAGTTATGCATAGTAAAACAAGTGATATTTATCGTGCTACAAAACTTGATACACCAAGTGCTGTATACGTTGAAAATGGACTACTAACATTTACCAAAATTGATTTAAGTTCAGCAGTGTCAAATTATCAGTTGTTTGTTTTCCAAAATGATGGTGAAGACTATCTAACATCAACTTTATTAGGAATTGAAGTTGTATCATTTACAGGTAACAGCTATTCAATGGAATTGCCAGAAGAATATGAGGCAGGAGAATACATATTTGTTGTTCAAGCCATGGCAAAAGGTAATTATTTAAAAAGCAATATAAGTGAAGCTGCGATATTTGAAAAATTACCAACAACAACAAATGTTTATGTCCAAAATGGCGAAATCTATTGGGAGCAAGTAGAATTTGAAAATTATAACATAGTTTATAGTGTTAATGTTGATGGAAATTCAATCAGTGAAGAAAATCCAAGAGTAGATTTAACATTCACACAAACTAACACTTATTATACTATGAGTAGCGCAAAAACTTCAGCAAATGCTGATAAATATGTTCCAAGTGGAAGTTATACTTTAAATGTTCAAGTTCTAGGAAATGATTACTACATTAACAGCAACAGAAGAAAATTAGAAAATGTTGTTAAATTAGACAGTGTTTATAACTTTAATATCAAAGATGGTAAATTAAGTTGGGCAAAACCTTCGCTTATTGCTGGCATTGGTGCTGAAAATAATGCTTCTCCTTATGGATACGAGTTAATTATTGAACAAATGGATTCAGGAAGAATATTTACATATACTTTACAAGCGAGTGAAAATAGTTTTGCAATGGATTATATCAGCGAAGAAGAAATCTTTGAGGCAGGATTATATAATGCAAAACTAGTCAATATTGGAAGCCAAGAAACAAATCTAGAAGGATACAGTTATGTTAATAGTGAAACAATTTTGTGTTATTCTTCTGGCGATAGTAATCTATTAAAACTTGCTCAAGTTGAAAATGTAAGTATTAACGATGGAATTAATTTAACTTGGGCAAATCCTAATGGAACATTTAACTATGAAAATAAATATGTGGTAGAAATTAAACACACAATAGGTGAAACAACAAATGTTTATTCTGGAATATTGCAATCAAGCACAAACAGATTTACATTTGATAAAATCACTTACTTTGTTTTAGAAAATGAGCATAATCCAGCAGAAGAAGTTAGAAATGTATTAATCTTAAAAGATGACGCTCGCATTAAAAAAGACGAAAATAATTATTTATATTATGAAGAATATGTTTATGGAGCAGATGGAACAGAATATTTAGATAAATTCTATCTACATTCTTTCTCATTCGAAGGAAGCTTTGATGTTACTCTTTATGCGTATGGTGGTGATGTCTATTTAACATCGAGTCCTAGTGAGGCATTAAACATTACATTGCCAGACCCAGTTACGGATTTAAAAGTGACTCACGGAAAAGTGACATGGACGGGAACAGAGGATGCAAATGGATATATCGTTTCAATAAAGAGATATGCAAAAGATGGTGTAGGTAACTACACAATAGAAGATGCAGCATATAACGCTTATAATGAAACAATTTATTTAAGTGCTGACCAAAAATATTACAATTTATCTGATGTAAATTATAAGTATATAGTTGGCGTTCGTGCATATTCATTATATTCATTAGGTGAAGATGAAGAAGAGGGATTAACACTTAATGAAATTGAAAACAAAACATTAGCAAGTGAATCAATTGAAATTGAATATGTGTTTGATGATACATTCTCAAATGGTGCAGGAACAGCAGAAAGACCTTATGAAATAGAGAATGCGACCCAATTAACATATATGTATTATAATAATTTTGCGCACTATGTTTTAGTTGACGATATTGATTTAAGCCCATACACAAACTTTGCTACATTATTTACTGAAGAGTATGCATTTGTCGGTGTTTTAGATGGAAATGGTAAATCTATCTCTAATTTAAAAATTACAAGTGCTTCTGAATTAAGCACTGGATTGCTAGGGTATATATCTACACTTAAAGTTAATGATAGTAGATTAATTACTAGCATTGATGAATATAATAACGTTCTTTATAACTTACAAACAACAGAAATAAGTTATCTTGGTAAAGTTAAAAATTTAACATTAGACAGTGTTAACATAATTGATGGCGTAATGGTTGGCGCTTTAGCAGGATATAGTTCGGGTGAGATTGATAATGTTACTGTTAGTGGTAATATTGCACCTTCAAAAGCAAGACAAGTTGATATTGGTGCATCATTCTACACAATTTATTCTGGTAGTATTGTTGCAACTAACTATGGAACAATTAAGCACTCTACAAACAACGCAAATATTATGCCTACTGCAGAAACAATTCTTTACACTGGTGGTATCACATCTATAAATTACGGAATTATTTATGATTGTGTTAACAATGGTAGCATTGCAGGAACAATTGCAGGTGGAATTTCAGCAACGAACCAAGCTGTTTCAAATGTTGTTGATGGAGTTACAACATATATTAACGGAATAATTGAAGCTTGTAAGGTAACTGGGGATATTGCTTGTTATAACTATTCTTCAAAAACCGGAACAAGCCAAGTTTCGATGGCTGGTGGTATTGCTGGAGAAAACAAGAAAGGCTCACATATTTTAAATTGTTTGGTTAATAATCCAAATTATGAAAGAAATAATCACGGTATAATGAACACTTCAACTGCTGACATAGATGGAAAAATATCTTATTTAGGTGCACTTGTTGCAGATAATGCAGGATATTGTGAAAATAACTTAATTTATGAAAATGATTTTGAATATAGCGTTACATTAAATAATATTAAGACTGGACTAGTTATAGGTTATAATAGTGGTTATATTGCAAATAATTATTATAGAATAATAAATGCAACATCTGAACAATTATCTATGGAAATTTACGCAGAAAATGATGGAAGTATACCTCCTACAAATTGCGTTGTAAGTTCAATCAATGATTTAAACACAATAAGTGATTTAAATAACTTTAATTTAACAAACACATCAGGCAATAGCAATATTACTTGGAAATTAGAAGACAATGAAATTACATTTAGCGTTAGTGATACTTAATTATCACTAACCTAAATAAAATTTAACTTGGAGATTTATGGAAAACTTTAATTTTGGCTTAATTTATAAAAAATATAGTAAAACCAAAACGATAATTTCTAGTTTGGCTTGGTCTTTACTATTGGGCTTAATAATTACAATATTTGTAAGTTATTTGATGGGATACAGGGTATATAGTGTTTTAGGACATAGTAGTGAACCAAACATTCATTATGGTAGCATAGTTATAGATTACAAAATACCATTTGAAGACTTAAAAGTTGGAGATTATGTTACATGGTCATTAACTGGTAAAAGTTTTGTTACTCATAGAATTATAGCAATAGATGAAGAAAATCAAACTATAACCACCTCTCAAACAGATTATTATGCAAATATGTATGGTGATGGCACGGTTACACCCGACAAGCCTTTAACTGCAAAATTTTACTATGGAAAAGTAATATTAACAATTCCATACATTGGACAATTGTTTTATAACATTAGGTCATTGATATTAACTCCATATAACACTTTGAATATCTCAGGAATTTTTTCAATAATACTAGCATATTTAACAGCTTATTATTTTTCAAAGCTTGTAAGTAAAAAATATTTTGAGATTAAATGAGGTAACTTATGAAAAAAATCAAAGAAAATAATAAAGGTTTAATTTATGCAACTGTATGTTTGTTTGCATCAATGATTATAATTATTTCATCTTTGTTTACAATGGCTTATTTTAACTATAAAAAGAGCTTTGATGGAATAGGATATTTGCCAGTGCTTTCAATTAACTTTGAAAGTGATTCTTCACTGAAAAATATTTATTATTATGGTCAAGAAAAAACAGAATTTAATGTTTCATTAAACACTTTAGGAAATAACATAGATGGTTACGTTAGAATAAAAGCGGCCATTGTTTGGAGTGATTCATTAAGCCAAACTTGTCTTTCAAAAGATGATGAGATGGTAACTGCCTGCACAGTAATGTTGGGAGATGAAAGTGCATGGACTTATGAAAATGGATACTATTATTTAAACTCAACGATAAAACCAAACACAGAAATGATTTTTGCAAATGGTGTAAAATTTGCGAATCTTACTGATGAATATTTGAATAAGAAAATAGATATATATGTGATTTGTGAAATATACCAACAGACAAATTTGCCTACAAATTGGAGGGTATAATATGGAAGAGAAAAAATTTAAATTTAATACAATGAATATAATTATTATAGCACTATCAATTATTGCAATTTCTTTAATGATTTTTAATGCTACAACAGCTCTTATGGGAGATAGAAAAGTGAATACGGGTATAATTCAATTTAAACAACATAAGTTGGATATTGATATAAATGAAGAAAGTATAGTTTTATCTCCTGAAGAATTAACACTTGGTTCACATTCAACAAGAACGATGACTATTTCTAATCCTAACAACTCAACAGCTTGTGTGTTAAGAATATGGTTAGAATTTAAAATCGAAGGTGAAATAAACACAGAATATCTAACTTTCTCACTAAGTGGAGCAGATTTTACAGAAAATACAGATGGAAAATTTTATTACAACAGAGTTTTAGGTTCGGGTGCAAAAATTAATAATTTAACATTACACTTCAATGTTCCATCTGAAGATTTAGATGAATATCAAGGAAAAACATATTCAATGCAACTTTATGTTGAATCAATACAATCAACAAGAGATGCCGTTCAAGAAGCTTGGAAAGATGAATATCCAGTAACTTGGTTCAGTTTGGTAGAAGGTTCATTTACTAGATAAAAAGCATAAAACATATTGATAAATATATTCAATATGTTTTTTTTATTTTAAAAAACTTTACAAATATGATATAATTAACCTATGGAAACTATATTAATTATATTATTGATTTTAATTGGAATTAATTTGATTATAAGTGTAGGATATATTATTTATTCTAATAAAAAGAATGGAAATGCCTTAGTTATTAATGAAACAGAAGGAATTAATAATTTAAATATTGAATTACAGAAAGTTGAAAATGCGCTTTCTATTTATAATGCAACCATAACAGAAGTTCTTAAAAGTAATAATGATTTAACACTAAAAAATTTAGAAAACATTAGTCAAAATCAATTGGAAAGATTAGAAAATTTAAATAAAAGATTAGAAGTTTTAACAACAATTTTAGATGCAAAACTAGAAAAAAATTCAACTGTTTTGGAAACAAGCATAACTTCTATGCGACAATCCAATGAGCAAAAGCTTGAACAAATGCGAATAACTGTTGATGAAAAGCTAAATGAAAGTTTGGAGAAACGCTTGAATGAAAGTTTTAATTTAATCTCTGATAGGCTTGAAAATGTTAGCAAAGGGCTTGGTGAGATGAAAACTCTTGCGGGTAGTGTGGGAGATTTGAAAAAAGTTTTAACAAATGTGAAAACTCGCGGAACTTTTGGTGAAGTGCAACTAGGTAATTTGCTTGAACAAATGCTAGCGCCAAATCAATTTGAAGCTAATGTTACAATCAAGGATGATAAGCGAGTTGACTTTGTAATTAAATTGCCAGGGAAAGATGACGAAAATTTATTGCTTCCAATAGATGCTAAATTTCCAATTGAGGATTATACAAGAATTTTAGATGCTGAAAATTTTGCCGAAGCAAGTGAAATAACAACGCTTTCTAAAGCATTAGAAAAAAGAATTAAAGATGAAGCAAAAAAGATAGCAGAAAAATATATTTTTGTTCCTAAAACAACTGATTTTGCAATTATGTATTTGCCACTTGAGGGCTTATATTGTGAAGCAATAAAAAAGACTGGATTAATTGAACAATTACAAAGAGATTATAGAATTATTGTTTGTGGTCCCACAACTTTATCTGCGCTTTTAAACAGTTTGCAAATGGGCTTCCAAACACTTGCCATAGAAAAGCGTTCAAGTGAAATTTGGAATTTGCTTTCAACATTTAAAAAAGAGTTTGTAACATTTGTTGACTTGTTAACAAAAACTCAAAAGAAAATTGATGAAGCAAGTGGAACAATTATGGATGCAACAAAAAAGACTCAAAAAATTCAAAAGCAATTAAATAATGTTGTTTTGTATGATAACGATATTCAAATTCTAGATTCATCAAATATAATAGATAAGGATTAATCACATAAAATTTTCAATATTAAGCATACTAATTTTAGGAGTTTAATATGAAATTAAATAAAATTTTAAAGACATTAATTTTTATTCTATCTATGGTCATAGTTGTTTGTTTAATCATCTTATTTGTTCAAACTTTAATTGAACCCAATGAAAAAGATGAATTTACTGAAAATGTTGTTATAAGTGGAATAAATGTTAAGGGATTAACCAAAAATCAGGCAGAAAATGAGATAGAAAAATCACTTAATAGTAAATTAAATGATTTTAAAATAACACTCACCTATAAAGATAAAAAGTGGGAATATTCTTCAAAAGATTTTAATGTTAACACAAAAGTTCACGTGATTGTTGATGACGCATATAGATATACAAAACTTTCAAGTGATAAACAACAAGCGTTAAATATTTTAAGCACGCAAGGCTATAATTTTGATGTTGCATTTGATTATATTTTTCCAGATTTTCAACAAAAACTTGAACTAATTAAAGCTGAAGTTGAAAAAGAACCAGTAAATAGTGAAGTTACTTTTTTGCCAAATGAAGAAGAAAAGTTTAAAATAAGTAAAAGTGAAAATGGTATTAAAATTAATGAGGACAAATTATATTCTGTCATTGAAAACCAGTTTAAAACACAAAACGAAATCACTGTAGAAATTGAAACAATTGAAATTTCACCTGAAATTAATGAAGAATGGTTTAGTGATAAGTTAGAACTGCTAGGAGAATTTACAACAGATTTGTCAACATCAAAAGGTGGAAGAAAGCATAATGTAACGCTTGCTCTATCTAAGATTAATGGAAAAGTTGTTGAGTCAAACGAAGAGGTTAGTTTTAATGCCTTAACTGGTCCACAAACAGTTGAAGAAGGATATGAAAGTGCTATAATAATTATGAATGGACAATTTGTTGAAGGAGTTGGCGGTGGAATCTGTCAAGCATCAACAACATTATATAATGCATTACTGTTATCTGGCGTTGATATTCAAGAAGTTCATAAACACACATTGCCTGTTGGGTATGTTGAATTATCTTTAGATGCTATGGTAAATGAGGGAACAGCTGATTTAAGATTTAAAAATGTAAGTGATTATCCTATTTATATTAATGCTTATGTAGAAGGAAATACGGCCTATGCCCGAATATATGGACAACCACTTGAAAAAGGCGTAACTTATAAAAGAAGTGTTGAATATGTTAGGACAATTCCACATAAAGGTGATAAAATAATTAAAGATGAAAAAGGAGAGTATAGTGATAAGGTTAATTATGTGGGCGAATATTATCGATTAAGTTATCCAAAAGAAGGTTATGAAGCCAAAGGCTATCTTGAAAAATATAAAGATGGTGAATTAATTTCTAAAATTATGGTAAGACACGAAATTTATGAACCTAAAATGGGTGTTTTAATTGAAGGTGTTAAACAAAAACCCAAAGATGAAGAAACAAATTCAAATGTTGATGTAATTCCTCCACAAATTGAAGTTGAAACATTAAGCGAAAATTTTATCCAAAATCTTTCACAATTTGAATTATAATATGCAAACAGTTTTAGTAACGGCAATATTAATAATAGCTATTTTCCTCGTTGTTAAAGGCGGGGATATTGTCGTTGATGTTTGCTTAAAACTAAGTGATGTAACAGGTATTAACGATGCATTAATTGGCGCAACTGTTGTTAGTTTGGCAACAACAATGCCAGAAATTGTCATAACAATTCTTGGGATGGGGCAAAATTCTGTTGATTTAGTTGTGGGCAATGGCTTTGGAACAATATTAGTTAATATTTGTTTAGTGCTTGGGTTATCTCTTGCCTTTATTTCATTAAAAAGAATAAATCAACAAACACAGAAAAAAATTGCATTTATGCTTGGTTTGACAGCACTTTTAGCTGTGCTAGCTTTCTTAAAAGTTTTAAATGTAATTACTGGGGTTCTCTTTTTTATAGCATTCATATATTATTTTGTAAAAACTTTTTTGGATATAAAAAATGACCTTGTTGAAAAGGGCAAAATAGATGAAGAAAATCCAATTGAAAAAGTTAAAACAAAACCTAGAGAAAAAGTTCTAATGGTAATTTGGTTTGTTGTTGGTTCACTATTAATTTTTGCAGGAGCAGAAATGATTATTAAGTGCACAGATTATTTTGCTGAAACTTTAAAAATAAGTTCAACAGTTATGGGGCTAACAGTTGTTGCAATTGGAACGAGTTTACCCGAACTTGCAACGAGCATTGCATCAATTAAAAAGAAAAGATTAAATTTGGCAATAGGAAATGTTGTTGGCGCTAACATTATAAATCTTACTTTACTATTTTCATTAATGTTTATGATGAGTGGAATGAGAGGGGTGATTTTATCAGTTAGCGAACTGCTAATTTTGATTCCTGTGTTGCTAATGGCTTCAATAATATTGTGTTTGCCTATGTTAATTAAAAAACGAACCTACAAATTTCAAGGAATAAGTCTACTAGCTTTATATGCAATTTATTGTATAATTATAATTTTTCTATTATAAGAATGTGGATAAGTGTATAACTTTTGCATATTAATAAACAAAAATGCATAAAAAATGAATAAAAAATGGCGAATTTTATATTTATTCATAAAAATTAATATTTATTTAATGTGGAAATGTGGATAACTTTGTCACATTTGTTTAAACCCTTTTAAATTGGGCTTTTCGCTGATTACCATAAAAAATCATCTAATTTATATTTATTCATAATTAAAAAAATAATTAAATTTGATATGATTTGTTAAAAAAAATCTGGAGTTAACCAGAATTTTTTTTATATTAATAATTAATTGTTTTTAATATATCAATAAATTTTTCAAAGAAAATTTTATTATCAACATCATCAACAAATGTTACTAATCCGTTAGGGTTGTCAGTTATTGTTGTTTTGCCTAACATCTCTTTAGTGTCGACCTTAATATCAACTTTATGTGTTTTGAAAATTTCAGGATGTATCATATACATTATTGCACAAAGGTCATTAGTTTGTGTTGTTAATCCAACATCTTCATCCATATAACCATCATACATTGTTGCTAAAAATTCACCAGTTTTATTTGTCTTCCTAATTTGTTCTACTTGATTTTTATCAAAATGAGCAATGTATCTTCCTAGCTCTGATGGAATAAGGTCTTTTTTAATATTTGTTTTCATAACTATATCAGCAGCATCGGGGTCACAACTTATATTAAAAGAAATGTGTGGTTTTACCCCTGGTTTGCCATAAGGAGAGCCACCCTCAAAAACAATTCTTTCAATGTAATTTTCAACTTCTTTATGAGTAGAAAAAAGATATCCCAAGTTTGTATGTGGACCAAGTTCAATTAGAGTTATATTGTTTTTATATTTGTTAATTACTTCTACCATCTTGTCGATGGCGTTTTTATCACAAAGTTTTTTATTCACAATAGGAGGAATATAGTTACCCATTCCACCTACACCGTGAATTTCTTGTGCGTTTTGTAATTCTCGTTTCATTGGTTTTTCTACGCCTTTGCAAACGGGAATATCCTTATTAAATTTTTCAACTAAATGAAGAGCATTCCTTGTGGTTTTTTCAATTCCAACATTACCAGATGTTGAAGTGATTAATTTTATGTCAAAAATTTCACTAAACATTGCAATTGTTAGAGCAGTGCTATCGTCAACGCCTGGGTCTGTGTCTATTATGACATTAATTTTTTTCATAATTATTATTTCCTTTTGTAATGTTAAATATTGTGCCTATATTATATTGCGATGCTACATCAATAAATATGTCTTTTCCTTCAATTATATTTTTTAACTTTAACAATTCTTTAATTTGATTATATGCATAACTTGGTGAATTATTTTCTTCGCTTAAGTGAGATAAAACTATTTGTTTTACATTGCTTTGACAAAGTTTTTCAATAACTTGGCTACTTGCTTTGTTGCTTAAATGACCTTGTTTACCTAAAATTCTTTGTTTTAAAAATGCCGGATAATTAGGATTATCTAACAATAAATTTTCATCGTGATTTGCTTCTAAATAAACCAAATTGCTATCTAATAAATGAGCAACAACTTCGTTAGGTGCATAACCTAAATCAGTTGTTATAGAAACTTTTGCATTTCCATCAGTAATTGAAAAGCCACAACAATGTTTTGAGTCATGACTAACAGCAAAGTTATCTATGCATAAATCTTTAAAAATAATATTACTATTATCATAAAAAATAATTTCATTTTTAAGTTCTGTCTTAAGTTTTTTTTGAGCTTGACTGACGCTATCGTTATGAATGTATATTTTTGGTGAATAGTTTTTTAAAAATGTGTTAAGACCTTTAATGTGGTCATCGTGTTCATGCGTAACAAAAATTGCATCAATATCATAGGGATTAATTTTTAACGCTTCAAGTTTTGCTGTTAATTCTTTTTCAGTAATTCCCAAATCAACTAATATTTTTGCTTTGTCTGTGCTTATTAAATAACTATTACCTTTACTTCCACTTGCTAAACTTACGACTTTCATAGGGTAATATTATATCAAACATTTTATGAATTTGCAATTTAAAATGTCAAAAAATATTTTTTTTAAAAAATATATACAAATATGCAAGAATATGATATAATAAACAATATAGGAGAAAAAATATGAACGTGAAAAAAAGATTTGGTGATAATGTTATAGTTCATTGGCAAGACAGAAAAAGATGGTCAGGTATGCCAATTTCTTTTACAAGATATTATTTAATTGAAAAACCAGGCGAATGGATAAAATTTTTCTGTGAAACTGGAATTTTGGCAAGTCATATTGAAGAAGTTCAATTGTATAAAGTTGAAGATTTTACTTTAAATCAAACATTGACTAATAAAATTTGGAATGAAGGCACAATAATCATTAAAAGTAATGATAAAACAGCGCCATTATTTAAAATTATTCGTGTTGCCAATCCATATAAAGTTTATGATTTATTCACTTCACTTGTTGCAAGAGATAGAAAGGAAAGAAACTTCCGTTGGGGAGAATTTCAGTAAAGCATTTTTCTAGTTATATTAAAAAATGGTGGACTAGAGTGGTGATTTTAAAAGTTGTCGTAATTTTATTTAATTTATATTTCGTAAATTTTACAGAACGATGGTGTAATTCAAGTAATATAAAAAGATGATTAAGCATAGAAATGACGCCCACATTGAATTAAAAAACATTGGAAGCAAAATAAAAAATTAAGTTTCGATGCACTATAACAACAAACAATGCATTTGTAGATGTTTTGTTGTTTTTTTTATTTTGTTTTATTAACTTTTAGCAATGAACTATTTATTAAATTTTAAAATGTCTAATGCTTTATTGTGTCGAGCTAATTTTAAATGCTAAAACATAAAATGATTAAAAAAATAAAAACCCGACTAAATTTCAGTTTTATTTAACAAATATTTTTTAAGTGCAAATCATATCATAAAAAATCCAAAACAAACATTTAAATATTTTTCTATGCGTTTGTTTATTTTGGAAAGTTGGGTTTGGATATATGAAGATTAAAAACTACGAAAAGGGTAAAAAGGTAAAATTTTTAATCATAATTTCCTTTTTTGTTAACTTGAAAAATTTGTCGATTTAATCTTATTTTTTTTAAAATTGGGTATTGACAATGCATTTTTTGTGTGTTATAATCACAACATATTTAAAAAATCTAATTTTTGTTTAGAACTTTTTAAATTTAAAAATTGTTTTATAAAAAAGTCGCATATATTGCGACTTTTTTTATTATAACATCTCTTCATCCGGTGGGATAATTTCAACTGCGTTCTCATCATCTAAAATGCTATTAAAATCTATATCTTCATTAACATCTTTAGTTTCTTCATTTTCGTTTGAGTCCATATCTTCAATTAGAATTTCTTTTCTTTCTTGTCTTTTTACTTTGAGTTCTTTCAAGTATTTTTTAATACCTTTGAAAACTTTTGGTAATTTTTTTAATAATCTTAACATAAAATCAAAACAAGTTAGAAAAAATGTTTCAAATGTTAAAATGCTATATCCAACTGTAAGATTACAATTTCTGCAAGGTGAGAATAGTAATAAATTTAACAATAAGGCTATTAATGCTATGTAACTTAAAACATTTTGAATTGGCGTTAAAAAGAAATTGTTTTTAAATAGATTATAAATTCCTATAACAATTATTAAAACAATGCAAATTATAAAAATAGTAATAAAAATATAATATAAAATCTTTAAAATAAGTGGTGTAGTTCCGTAAAAACCTACGTTCATAAAAGGAACGACAAGCGTAAAAAAGCACAAAAGTGCTACGACTATTAAAAAGGTGCTATTACATTTTTTGTTATACATTTTAAACTCCTAATATATTTTTAACACAATAATTTAAAAAAAGCAAGTGCATTTAATGTCTTTTTTGCTTTTTTACAAAATTTGCTACTATTTGTCGCCTTAAAACACATAAATTTTGCTTAATTAATTGACTATTTATATAATATATATTATAATATATACTATAATAAGGAGCAGTTATGGAAGAACAAAAAGAATTAATTAAATCTACTCATTATAATGAACAAGATATACAAGTTTTGGAAGGTTTAGACCCTGTTAGAAAAAGACCAGGAATGTATATTGGTTCAACTGATGAAAGGGGACTTCATCATTTAATAACAGAAGTTGTCGATAACTCTATTGATGAAGCGTTGGCAGGCTTTTGTGATAAAATTTCAGTAATCTTCACTCCTGACGGAATGTGTAAAGTAACTGATAATGGTCGTGGGATTCCAACAGGTATGCATAGAACAGAAAATAAAAGTGCAGTTGAGGTTGTATTAACAAAACTTCATGCTGGTGGCAAGTTTGGTGGAGAAGGATACAAAATTTCTGGTGGATTGCATGGCGTTGGTTTAAGTTGTGTTAATGCATTAAGTTCATATTTGCAAGTTGATGTATATCAAAATGGGCATCACTACTATCAAGAATATAAAAGAGGTGTTCCACAAGCACCATTGAAAATTATTGATGATGTTAACTATACTGGAACAACAATAACTTTCTTGCCAGATAGCGAAATTTTTGAAACAACTGATTTCAATTATGAAACTATGCGTGCGAGATTTAGAGAAATTGCATTTTTGAATAAAGGATTAATTTTAAGCATTGAAGACCAAAGATGTGACCCAGTAAAGAAAGATATTTTCCAATTTAATGGTGGTATTATTGAGTTCGTAGATTATTTAAATAAAAACAAAGAATGTTTGTTTGATGAACCAATTTACATCAATAAAGTTGCAGAAAAATATCAAGTAGAAATTGCAATGCAATATAACGATACATATAACGAATTGATATATTCTTATGCAAACAACATTAACACTGAAGAAGGTGGAACACATCTTGTTGGATTTAAAAACAGTTTAACAAAGATTATAAATGACTATGGCGCTAAACAAAAAATCTTAAAAGAAAATGAAAAACTTTCAGGTGATGATGTTCGTGAAGGTATCACGGCAATAATCAGTGTTAAATTAACAGAACCACAATTTGAAGGTCAAACAAAAACAAAGCTTGGAAATAGTGAAATGAAAACTCTTGTTGAAAAAGCTATGACAGAAGTTTTTGGCGAATATCTTGAAGAAAACCCAAGTAAAGCAAAAGAATTAGTGTTGAGATGTATCACAGCACAAAAAGCGAGAGATGCGGCAAGAAACGCTAGAGAATTAACGAGAAGAAAAGGTGCGTTAGAAAATACTACTTTACCTGGTAAACTTGCAGATTGTAGCGAAAGAGACCCTAAATTGTGTGAAATTTTCATTGTCGAAGGTGATTCTGCTGGTGGAAGTGCCAAAATGGGAAGAGATAGAAGATATCAAGCAATTTTACCACTTCGTGGAAAAATATTGAATGTTGAAAAAGCAAGACTTGGTAGAATACTAGGTAATGAAGAAATTAAAGCGATGATAACAGCATTTGGTGCTGGCATTCATGAAAATTATGATGAAAGCAAACTTAGATATAACAAAATTATCTGTATGACTGATGCCGATGTTGATGGTTCACATATTAGAACATTACTTTTAACTTTCTTCTTCAGATTTATGCCACAATTAATCGAGAATGGACACGTTTATATTGCACAACCACCACTATATAAAATAACACGTGGTAAAGAAGTTAAATATTTTTATAATGATAATGATTTAAATGAATATTTAAAGAATGTTGACATTAGAAGCGTTGACCAACAAAGATATAAAGGTCTTGGTGAAATGGACCCCGAACAACTTCGTGAAACAACGATGAGCCCTAAATATAGAACACTTTTAAAAGTTGAAATGAAAGATGCGATTGAAGCCGATAAAATCTTTAATATTTTAATGGGAGAAGACCCAGAACTTCGTAGAGCATTTATTGAAGAAAATGCAAATATGGTTTCCGAAGAAGATTTGGATATATAGGAGGAAAGCGTGAAAAAAGTAGATTATAGTGAAGAACTATTAAAAATAGAAGATAACACAAAATTAATAAATGTTGAAATAAATCACGAAATGCAAAAATCGTTCATTAGTTATGCAATGGCAGTTAATGTATCTCGTGCAATACCAGATGTTCGTGATGGTTTAAAACCTGTTCAAAGAAGAATTATCTATTCAATGGGCGAAAATGGAAATTTCTATGATAAAAGTCATAAAAAATGTGCTCGTATTGTTGGTGATGTTATGGGTAAATATCACCCACACGGTGACAGTTCAATTTATGATGCATTAGTTCGTTTGGCTCAAGATTTTAGCATTAATTGTCCACTTGTTGATGGACACGGAAACTTTGGTTCAGTCGATGGCGACCCAGCAGCTGCAATGCGTTACACCGAGGCAAGATTAAGCAAAGTTGCAAGTGAAATGCTACGCGATATTAACAAAGACACAGTAGATTTTTATCCAAACTATGATAGCACATTAACTCAACCAAAAGTATTACCAAGTCGTTTTCCAAACATTTTGGTAAATGGTAGTGATGGTATTGCTGTCGGTATGGCAACATATATTCCACCTCACAACTTAAAAGAAGTTATAAATGGTGTTTTAGCATTAATTGATGACCCTGAAATTTCTATTGATGATTTAATGCAATATATTCCAGCGCCAGATTATCCAACAAAAGGACTAATTTTTGGTGGAACAGCAATTAAGCATGCTTATAAAACTGGTCGTGGTGGTATAATACTTCGTGCTAGAACAGAAATTGAAGAATTTTCAAATGGTAAAAGCAGGATTATCGTAACAGAACTTCCATATCAAGTTAACAAAGCAAGATTAATTGTTACTATTGCTGATATGGTTAAAGATAAGAAAATTGAAGGTATTAGTGACATCAAAGATGAAAGTGATATGGAAGGATTGCGTATCGTAATTGATATTAAAAAAGATTACAACGCACAAGTGATTTTAAATTATTTATTTAAACACACTCAACTTCAAGTGTCAAACGGAATTATAATGCTTGCTTTAGTAAACAATCAACCTAAAATTTTAAATCTAAAAGAAGTGTTGTATTACTATCTAGAACATCAAAAAGAAGTTGTTGTTAGAAGAACCAAATATGATAAACAAAAAGCTGAAGAAAGAGCACATATTTTAGAAGGATTAGTTATTGCATTGTCTAACATTGATGAAGTCATTGCATTAATTAAATCTTCTAGCGATAAAAGTGATGCCAGTGAAAAATTAATTTCAAGATTTGGCTTATCAGATGCGCAAGCAACTGCAATATTAGATATGAGATTACAAAGATTAACTAATCTTGAAGATGTTAAAATTCATGAAGAATTAGATGCACTTAAAAAAGCTATCGCAGATTATATAGATATTCTTAATAATGAAAGTCGTGTGTTAGACATTATCAAAACCGAAATGACTGAAATTAGAGATAAATATGGTGTAGATAGAAGAACAGAAATTACTTTAGACTATAGCGATATTGATATTGAAGATTTAATTGAAAAAGAAGATGTTGTAATTTCAATAACTCACCAAGGTTATGTAAAACGCATACCAGTTGATGAATATAGAAGTCAAAATCGTGGTGGAAAAGGTGTTGCTAGTCATAAGACAAAGGAAGAAGATTATGTAGAAAACATATTCACTTCAAGCACACATGACTATGTTATGTTCTTCACAAATTTAGGAAAAGTTTATAGAATTAAAGCTTATGAAATTCCTGAAGCAAGCAAAACAGCAAAAGGCCGTGCGATGATTAACCTATTGCAACTTGAAACAGGAGAAAGAGTTACAGCAGTAATTCCAGTTAAGGACAAATTGCCAGGTAATTTAATGATGGCAACGAGAAAAGGTTTAATAAAAAAGACTGACGTAACTGAATTTGATAGCATAAGAAAAGTTGGTAAAATCGCAATTAAATTAAGTGAAAATGATGAATTAATCAGTGTTCAATTTGCTAGTGGAAATGATGATGTAATTTGTGCAAGCAGTTTAGGAAAATGCATTAGATTTAACGAAAAAGATGTTCGTTCAATGGGAAGAACAGCGCAAGGCGTTAAATGTATGTCTTTAAAACCTGAAGATTACATTGTTGATATGATAATTTTAAAAGAAGGCTATGAATTATTGACAGTCACAGAAAAAGGTTATGGCAAGAGAAGTCCTGAAAGCGAATATCGTCAACAAGGTAGAAATGGAAAAGGCGTTATGGCTGGTGTGTTTAATGAAAAAACTGGTCGACTAGTTAACTTAAAACAAGTTAAAGAAGATGAAGACATCATTATTGTAACAGATGCTGGAACATTGATTAGAACTCACGCCGATAATATTTCAAAAATTGGAAGAGCAACTTTAGGCGTAAGAATTATGAAATTACAAGAGAATGAAAGTGTTGTTTCTGTAACAACAACTGAAAGAAGTGATGATGAAGATGTAGAAAATGAAGAATTTGAAACAACAGAAAATCAAACAACTGAAACTACAGAATTTGTAAATGATGTTCAAAATGAAAATAAAGGAGAAAATAAATAATGAAAAGTATAATTAAGTCAAGCTCATTTATAATTTGTTTAATGGGAATATATAACATATTAGTATTTTGTCTTAACTTAAGAATTTGTGCAAATTTCTGGATATGCTATGCATTTGTTATGTTCTCGATGATTGCAGTTTTAGCTAGCTTTATAATTGTAAATCTCGATAAAAATCGTCAAGTAGTTGGTTTACCAATTACAGTTATAAGCATTTATTACTGTGCTTTACAAACAATTTTAGGAACAGTTTTAATGTCTGTTGCTATTGTTGTTAACACTTCAATCATAATTCAATCAATAATTGCTTTAATTTTTCTTGGAGTTTACGTTCCTGCACTTGTTGGATATCTATCTGGTGCTAATCTTAAAAAGAAAAAGAAAAATCAATTAAAATAATTTAGAAATATAAGCATTAAAAAAGCACTTTGTTATTTAGAAAGTGCTTTTTTGTTTTTTAATTAAAATCCTTCCAAATATTTTCTAAATTTTCATCATTAATAATTTGAGCTTTTATAACGATTTTATCTTTCTTTTGAAATAGTGAAATAATAAATAACACAATAATAAGAAGGAAAGTAAGACATAGCGCCAATAAATACCAATTTACTTGTTTAATTTGATAGGTGTAAGTTTTAATTTCATCATCAAAATCAGACAAATGCCATTGATAATAGTTTACGCTATCTTGAGTAAATTCAAAATCTGCATCAGAGTGAAGTTTTTTTTGGGGCGTTCCAAAGATATAGTATAATTCAACATCATCTTGTGTGAATTTATTGTCAAAATAAGAAATAAATTCATTAGAAACAAATTGTGCATCACTTCCAGCAAAAATTGTTTGACCAGTGGTTATTGTTTTATTATATAAAAATTCTTCAACAACAGTCTCATTTTCATCATTAACTTCATCTTCAATAAGATGCAAGCCATAGAAATATTTAAAAATCGTGTAAGCCGAAGTGTCTTCGCCGTTTTTGAATTTTATACTAGCAGTGATGGTGTTTTCTTCATTAAATTCACTAACACCATATTCAATATGATTTAATATTGTGTTTTTTTGGAAAAGATTTAAATTGTCATCTCTAACAATAAAGGCATTAATATATGTGTTCAAATAACCTTGCATTTTGGTCGCAATTTGATTTTTAACAGCAACAATGTTAAATCCTTCATCAATAATCTTTTGCTCGTTTATGGTGACGCCAATTGCGTCTATAATTGTTCCATCACTATAAATTACTCTTTGATACTGTATGTTAGCACAGCCCGTTGCAAAAATAGTAATCAAACAAATAACTAAAGCAAGGCATATCTTTTTTAATTTTTTCATAGTAATATTATATTATAAATTTAACAAAATTAAAACAAAATTATTAAATATACGAATTTATTTTAATATAATTTCTTTTATTTAATTATATTTTTTAAAACTGGCAATATAATTGAGCATAAACTAATAAACATTTATTATTTTCAAAATGTATTTATTTAATCCAGCGATAAAAATTGTCAAAATTTAGCACTATAATTTTTATTTTTTCTTTTTTGACGAACTATTTCTTTGTGTTTTAATATTGTCATACTTAATTCTTGAGTTATTATTGCAATCACAAGGGTCACAATCGCAAGGTGCACAATCACAAGGGTTACAATTACAGTTAAGTGTTTCATTGTCGCTCATAAGTGCGTTTTTAACTGTTTTTCCCGTAACGAAAGGAACTTCAACATAACCTTGAGGCATTGAACATAAATCACAGACTTTCCATGCAGTTTTTTGAGTGTGTTCTTTACCACAATTTGAGCATTTCCACTTTATTGGTGTTTTTGAAGAATATAAAGTTTTGTTTAATAAGCCATTATATATTTGCTTATTTAATTCAAAGTGACAATTTTCAACTGTAGCAACGCTATCAAATATTTCTGCAATATCGTCAAATCCTTCCTCTTTGGCAATTTTTGAAAAACTAGGATAAATTTTTTTTGCTTCCATTTCTTCATCTTCCATTGTAAATTTAAAATGTTCTATTAATTCACCACATTTAAATGGATAACCAGCATTAATGTTAATGTTTTTAACAACTTTTTGACTATTATTAACAATTAAATCAAAAAATACTTTTGCGTGTGCCATTTCATTTTTTGCTAAAGTTTTTAAGGTATCAGATAAAAAATTATAACCTTCTTTAATGCATTGTTTACTTAAAAATTGATATCTGGCGCCAGCCTGACACTCGCCAGCAAAACCTCTCGCTAAATTTAAATAAGTTTGACTTTTTTCAAATTTTACTTTCATAAAAGACTCCTTTATCATTAAAATTAAAAAAATAATTAACAAAAGCAAATTATTTATTCAAAAAAAGTTTGAAAAATTGAGCAAATAAGGTAAAATATTTATATGAGAAACATTCAAAACCTTGAAGAAGAAAAATTTTATATTACAGAAGAAAAAGAATTTGACAGAATTTATAATATAATCAGTCATATGCCAAATTTTGTCCTTCACGGCAAAAGTGAGGATTACTATGTAGATTATTTTTATGACACCCCTGATAAGTTTTTGGAACAAAATCGTGCAATTGTCAGATTGAGAAAATATAAAGATAGAAGTTTATTATCCATTAGATATATAAGTTCAAATGCTCTTAAAGAAGAGAGAATAAGAGAAGCATATTTTGATATGCCAGCAGGTGTTGAACTAGTTAATCATCGTGAAGCAATATTGTTTTTGTCTAATAAATTAGGTGACGTTTATGCAAAAATTTTGGATATAGACACGGTTAGAAAACTTCGCGATTTAAGACCTTATCTTGTAATATACACAGATAGATTAACTTATGTTGTTAAAAATAATATTGATGTTAAAATTGATGTTCATTTCGATAGATGTGATTATCAAAGTAAATTTACTAGTGATAGTGATATGATTGTTAAATTTGTTTTAGAAAATTATCCTGATAGCGTTAATTTAGATATTTTTAAAAGATTTATAAAGCAAATTAATGAAAAAGTTTTCTTCATTAATGACAACGAAAGCAAATATTCTTCAGCAATTCGAATTTTAAATTATTCAAGATTTGATGATGAAGAAGATGATGAAGAAGAAGATGACAAAGAAAATGACGAAAATGCTGATAAAGAATAAATTGACTAACTATTAAAAGAAACCTCTAGAAAAACTGGAGGTTTTTTTATGCACAAATTTTTATGGCATAATGCAGTTATAAAATTAATATAATATTTTAGCGATTAATGAAATACTAAAAAATACGACAAAAAAACATTAAAAAGTAAAAAATACTTTTAAATAAAAAATAACATTTTAAGTTAAAATAAAGGTGGGCTATATGCATTTTATAGTTGTAAAATTAAAATCTATATTAATTAGTGTTGCTATAATTTTGGTCATGGTTATGCTAACTTTTAGTGTAAATGGCAATAATGTTGCATCGGTATATTTTGGTAATAGTTTAAGAAAAATACCAATATATAATGTGGAAACAACTGAAAAAATTGTTGCAATAAGTTTTGATGCTGCGTGGGGAGCAGATAAAACCGAGAAGATTATGGAAATTTTAAAAGAATATAATGCTAATGCAACATTCTTTTTAGTAGGTTTTTGGGTAGAAAATTATCCTGAAATTACTAAAAAAATTGCAGAAAACGGTTTCGAAATTGGCACGCACTCAAACACTCATCCTGATATGGTTAAACTTGATAGTGAACAGATTAAACTAGAGTTGGAAACAAGCGTAAAAACAATCGAAGATACAGCTAATGTTAAAGTTGAACTTTTTAGAGCACCTTTTGGTTCATATAATGATACCTTAATTAATGTTGCTGAAAGTTTAAATTTAATGACCATTCAATGGGATGTTGATAGTTTAGATTGGAAGGGAATTTCGGCAGTAGACATCACAACAAGAGTTTTAAACAAGGTTTATAATGGGTCTATCATTTTATGCCACAATAATAGTGACCACATTTTAGAGGCACTTCCAATGATGCTAGATAGACTAATTAAAAGAGGTTACAAAATAACTTGTATAAGTGATGTTATATATAAAGATAATTTTTCTATTAATCACGCAGGTAAACAAATAAAAAATGCATAAGTTAAACATAGGGGGTAAAAAATGAATTACGAATTACTTTTAAATAACAATGTAGAATTATGGGGAAAGGTGGCAAGTGAAATAAAATATAGTCATACTGTCATAGACGAAAAATTTTATGAATTTACTTTGGAAGTTCCAAGATTAAGCGAAAGCAGTGACTTAATTCCTGTAACCATATCAGAAAAACTTTTTACAAATGATGATTTAAAATTGAACACCATTATTGCCTTGGCTGGCCAATTTAGAAGTTATAATAAATTGGTTGAAGACAAAAGTAAATTGATGTTGACTGTTTTTGTTCGTGAATTAACTAAATTAGACACAACAAAAAATCCCAACATTATCACCTTAAAGGGATTCTTATGTAAAGAGCCTGTTTTTAGGACAACACCATTTAAAAGAGAAATTAGCGATATTTTGCTTGCAGTTAACCGTGCATATAATAAAAGTGATTATATTCCTTGCATAGCATGGGGAAGAAATGCTCGCTTTGTGAAAAATTTGCCAGTTGGCACAAAACTAGAAATTGAAGGTCGCATACAAAGTAGAGAATACCAAAAGAAAATTAGTGAAGAGGAAGTTTTAAATAAAACTGCTTATGAAATTAGTATTTCTAAAATAAATGTTTTGCAAGATGAAAAAATAACAACTTACGAACTTAATAAATTAAAAGAAGAAAGTTCAGTATAATAAAATTTAAAGAACTTGCTTTATGCATGTTCTTTTTTGTTTACCATAAATAGTAATATTTTATTGTGTTTTATAAATAATTTTGTCGTTATAAGTGAAATTTTTGATTATTTTGGCGCGAAAAATTATAATTTTATTAGAAATAATTGGAACAAAAATAAAAAAATTTCCCTTTACAATTTAATTTTTATGTGATATAATACCATTGTTAGTTGTCCAGACGGATGCGTGAGTAATCACGAGGAAAGTCCGAGCATCATAGAACAGGGTGCTGGAGAAATCCCAGTGAGGGTGACCTTAAGGAAAGTGCAACAGAAAATAACCGCCAATTAGTTGGTAAGGGTGAAAAAGCAGGGTAAGAGCCTACTAGCAAATTTAGTGATTTATGCGCTGTGTAAACCCCACCCGATGCAAGGTAAAAAACACATAGATTGTTCGTCTTGTTTTATACACCGCTTGAGCATATCAGTAATGCTATGCCTAGATAGATGTCCGTCTAATACAGAACTCGGCTTATAGAACAACTAATTTAGTGCTTCGGCACTTTTTTTAATTCAGTTTTTTAGAATTTTTAATTTTTTCAAACACTATTTTAATATAAAAATTAAATTTATTAACGATATCTTAAATGTAACAGATATTATTTTTTATTTTAATTATTAGCAAACTATTTTATAAACTTAAAGATACCTCTTTATAAAATTTTATTAAAAATTAAAGATGTTTCTCTTCAAATTTTGATAGAAGATAAATTTTTATATTTTTATTTTTTATAAAAATAGATGTGACAGTTTATTTAAAAATTACGATAGATGACTAATTTGATAAATTGTTGTCGAATGGCATTTTTATTTTAAATAAAATCTTTACTATTTGTTTATTTTTTTTTATAATTATTTTTACGGAGGAATTATGGCAAGAAAAATTGTATTTACGAGTGGTAAAGGTGGCGTGGGGAAAACGACAATTTGTGCAAATTTGGGCGTAAAACTTGCTAGTATTGGACAAAGAGTTGTTATGCTAGATTTAGATATAGGTTTAAACAATTTAGATGTCGTAATGAACATTGAAAACAAAATTATATTTGATATAGTAGACTGCTTAGAAAATAAGTGCAGAATAAGACAGGCACTTGTGCAAGATTATAGATATCCTAATTTATACATTCTTCCGTCTAGTCATTTGTTTAGCACAAGCAAAGTTAACGCACATATGTTAAAATTAATTGTTGACACATTGGCAGTTAGTTTTGATTATGTATTAATCGATTGTCCTGCGGGAATTGATATAGGATTTCATCGTGCTGTTTTTTGTGCAGATGAAGCACTTGTTATTACCACTCCTCATATCTCTAGCATTCGTGATGCAGATAAGGTCATTACTGTTTTAAAAAGTTATAACTTGATTTCAACAAAGCTTATTGTAAACAGAATTCGTGGAGATTTGGTTTTGGGTGGAGAGATGGTTAGCGCTGACAGAATTTCAAAACTTTTAAAAACAGAACTCGTTGGCGTTATTAATGATGATGACATTTTTTCATCACAAATTGCAGGGACAATTTTAAATGAAAATAAAAAAGATTTGTCATCAATTGATATTTTAGGAATGAATGTTCATAATGGAACAAATTATATATACGATTATATAAGTAAATATCGTGGCTTATTTGGAAATTTAAAAAGGAGTTTAAAAAAGAAATTATGAACGATATAGAGAATAGGCTTTCTCAAGCATTAGTTTTAGAAAAACATTTTAATCCTGAAAAAATACGTAGTGTCATAAAAAGCGATTTATTCGCCGTTTTAAAAAATTATGGCGACATAAATAGTAAAGATTTAGATTTTGATATATATATTTTAGAAGATGGTAGTTATGAAATAATGCTTAAAGCAAAATTAATTTCTATGAAAGTTTTTAAATCTTTTTAAATTTTGTCATTATGCGTTTTTATGGTAAATAAAATAATATATATGAAAAATATTATAATTACATTGAAACGTAAGCATATTTTTGCAATATTTTGTTGTTTATTGGTGATATTTTGCCATTTATTTTTTTATTTTAATGTAGAAAAATATAAAAAAATTGTAAACACAATAAGTGATAAAATCTTTAATAGTTTCAATAATGAACGAGATGCAACAAACGATGATGGAGATATATACTTTGTTTTTGCAAATTTCAGCAATAAAATTTCAAGCGAAGATAAGCCAAAATTGCATTTGCCTTCCAGTGAAGAATTTGATTTAACAGATGGCGTTTTTACTTTTAATTTAAAATCACAATTAATAGTGAAATGCGCAGGTGAGGGTATTGTTACAAAAGTTGGTTATTTAGAGAATGGATTAAAATTTGTTGAGGTTCGACATTCTGGTGGATATATCACAAGATATGAAAATTTAAAAATCGTTGGAGTTGGAAACAATTTTTTAGTAAAAAAAATTCACATAATTGGAAGAGCAAGTGAAGACTATCCATTTATTTTTAAAGTTATTTTAGATGATAAAATTGTGAGTAACTTTACCGAAAATGAGGGAGTTATTAAATGGGACGAGTAAAAATTAAGTTTCATCCTTTGTTTTTTGTTTTTATATTCATACTAATTTTATCTAAAAATTTTTTTTCAGTAATAAGTTTTTTAATTGCTGTTTTTTTACACGAACTTGGACATGGACTTATTGCTGATTTTTTGGGCTACAAACTTAATCAAATAACTTTTCTTCCATTTGGGGCGAGTATTAGTGGAAAAGAAAATGTTTTTTATTCTACAAAACATGAAATTATAGTGGCGGTTTGTGGACCTTTAGTAAATTTATTTTTGCTAATTTTATGTTATGCTCTTTTCTGGTGTTTTCCATCAATTTATTGCTATTTAGACATATTTTATTATGCTAATCTTGTTTTATTCATTTTTAACTTTTTGCCCATTTTTCCACTAGATGGTGGAAGAGTTTTGTTTGCCATTTTAAAAAATAAACATGACATTAAAAAGGCATATAAAATCATTAAAATTGTTGGTGTTGTTTTATCGCTTTGTCTTTTTTCACTTTTTGTTATTTCAAGCTTTTTTGAAATAAATTTTACACTTGGAGTTACATCAATATTTTTATTGTTCGGGATTTTTTTTGAAGATAATTCAAGTTATTATATAACAAATTTTAACTTTACTAATAAAACTAAAAAGTTATCTTGTGGAATTGACGGAAATCTCTTAATATTTAACACAAATGTGAAATTATATAAGATATTAAGAAAATTAAACAAGTTTAAATATAATTTAGTTTGCATTGTTAATTGTGATGGTGAAATTATAAAATCTTTTACCGAAGAAGAAATATATAACTTTTTAATGTTGTCGTCATTAGATGCTAAAATTAATGATTTTATTTAAAATTTTGGGCAATAATTAAAATGTGAAACAAACTTTAAAATATATCTATTCAATTTTAAGTGATAACTTGAAATTTGCTGAAGGAAAGCATAGCATTTTAATTGCTTTAAATGGAGCTCTTGCAGTGTTTGTGAGTGGTTATTTGTCGAGTTCTTCTGTGGTCGTAAAGTTTTTAGCATGCGTTATTTTAGTCTTAGCTGTTTTAAGTTTATTTTTTAATTTTTTAGCACTTTTTTCAAGAAAAGTAATTTATAATAAAAATATTAAAATTAAAGGAAAAGAATTAAATCTAATTTACTATAAGCATATAATTAATTTTAGTTTTGAACAATATTTAATTGAAGTTAAAAAACACTATAACTTTCCAGAAGACTATGAATTTGATGGACTAGATTATGATTTGAGTAAACAAATAATTGCCATTAGTGAAGTTACAAATTTAAAGTTCACGTATTTTAATTTTAGTTTGCTATTTTTGATGATAGAACTTTTGCTTACAATTTTAAATTTTAGTTTAATAGGTCTAGGTTATTGATGTTTGAAAATTACTATAAAGATTTTTTAGAATGGATTTTAGGGACGATTGAGGATAGTCCAATACCTTATGAAATTAAAAGTTTAGTTTTTTTTGTGAACGACAATTTTGAAATTGGTTTTTTTGGAAGCGAAAATGAAAAAATAAAGAAAATTGAAATCGAATTTTATTTTCCATTAGATGCAGAATATTACTTTAATCAAAATCTTTATAAATATTTTAAGCGTGAAAACAATGTCGAAAATTGCCTAAATTTTTTAAATATAATGCTAAAAAAACTTAAAAAAGAAGACAAATTTAAAGAATACAATTTTTTTTATGGTAAATTATTTGATTTGCCAATAAAAATTTAAAAATGTAGTTATAAAAAATATTTTTTAATCATATATTTTACCATAACAAAATGGAGGATTTATGATTAGCACAGATATTTATAAAGATATAGCTAAAAGGTCTAATGGCGATATTTATCTAGGTGTTGTTGGTCCAGTTAGAACTGGCAAAAGCACTTTTATAACAAATTTTGTCAATAAATTAGTTTTACCTAATATTGTTAACGTTTATGATAGAGAGAGAAGTTTAGATGAACTTCCCCAAAGCGCAAAGGGTAAAACAATTATGACAACGCAACCTAAATTCATTCCAGCAGAAGCAGTAAAAATTAATATTGATAACGTCGATATGAAAGTGCGACTTGTTGACTGTGTTGGATATATGATTGATGGCGCGATGGGGCATATTGAAGAGAATGCCCCTAGACTAGTTAAAACACCTTGGAGTGATGAAGAATTGCCTTTTAGTGTCGCTGCAGAAATGGGCACAAAAAAAGTTATTACAGACCATTCGACTATTGCAGTTATGGTTACAACAGACGGTAGTTTTACAGAAATTGACAGAGAAAGCTATGTAAAAGCTGAAGAAGAAGTTGTTAAAGAACTTCAGAATTCGAATAAACCTTTTGCCATAATTTTAAACACAAACAACACAGTAAGCGAAAGCACACAAAAACTTGTTGATAGTTTAAAAGAAAAATATAATGCACCAGTTCTTGCTGTTGATGTTTTAAACTTAAATGAAGAAGATGTTACAAAAATTATGGAAGAAGTGTTAAAACAATTTCCAATTAAAAGCATTGAAGTTAAACTTCCAAAATGGATGCAAGCACTTTCTTTCGATAGCGAATTAATTTTAGAAATTATCAATAATATTAAAGATTTAGTTGATATTGACGATAAAATTGGTGATTTTAAATTAAACGGAACGCTATTTGAAAACAGTCCAAATTTTGAAGCAATTAATGAAGCAAAGATAAAACTTGATGAGGGGGTCATATTTATTGGTGTTGAGCCAAAACCAGAATTATTTTATAAAGTTTTATCTCAATGGTGTGGCATTGAAATTCAAAGTGATTATCATTTGATAAGTTATATTAAGGAATTAACTTATGCTAAATCAGAGTTTGATAAGATTAAAGAAGCTTTAGATAGCGTTAATGAAATTGGTTATGGTATCGTTAAACCAAAACAATCAGATATTATTTTAGATGAACCAATTTTGACCAAACAGAACGGAAAATTTGGCGTTAAAATTAAAGCAAAAGCACCAAGTTTGCATATTATGAGAGTTGATGTTGATGCTGAAGTAAGTCCTATTGTTGGAACGCAAAATCAAAGCGAAGATTTAATTAAATATTTAAAAGAAGAACAAGAAAACAATCCAAACGGAATTTGGGAAACAAACTTGCTTGGAAAGAGTTTGGAAAGTTTGATTAGTGATGACATTACGAATAAAATTGTTATGATGCCTAATGATGCACAGAAAAAATTAAGAAAAACTTTAACAAGAATTGTTAACGAAGGCAAAGGCGGAATTATATGCATTTTGCTATAAAAAAGCACAATAATGTGCTTAATTAATCAAGTATTTGAGTTGCACAATAAGGTGTATTTTTCGAATAATCATCTTCTAAAACTGTAACCCCATTTGCATAACAAATTCCATTGTTATTAAAAAGGCATTTGGCATTGCATATTATTTTTGTGTTTTTGTTCAAAGCTTGTTTTTCAAGTGAAGCAGAAACTTCGAACATACTTTGACCTGTCTGTTGCTTTAAATTTTTCGCTCTTTCTTCATCTTTAACATATGTTTCGCAATCTACCCCTCTTCCAATTTTAATTTTATTTGCTTGACAGCAACACCCCCTATTGTGTTTACAATCACACTTTTTACATCTAATATCCATAATCACTCCTTTTATTTATTATTGCTTTTAAATTTAACTTTTAATCATAAAAAATTGACAAATATTAAATATTTATTTACAATAATAAAAAGGAAGGTGTATATGCAAATTATTTTACTTGAAGATGTTAGGGGAACAGGTAAAAAAGGTGAAATTAAAGAGGTAAGTGATGGTTATGCTAAAAATTTTCTTTTAAAAAATAAAAAGGCAGTTTTGGCCACAAGCGTAAACTTAAATGTTAATGCACAAAAAAAATCTGCTGATGAATTTCACGAACAAGAACGAATTAAAGAAGCAACTAGTAAGTCTCAA
Organism: Christensenellales bacterium; assembly: GCA_051889995.1. Taxonomy (GTDB): domain Bacteria; phylum Bacillota; class Clostridia; order Christensenellales; family UBA1242; genus UBA7868. The sequence goes on along the minus strand of JBJFDL010000008.1, from coordinate 164,431 downwards.
CAAATAAAAGGTAAAAGTTTTACAATTAAAGTTAAAGTTGGAGAAAACGGTAAACTTTTTGGTGCGATAACAACCAAAGAAATTGCAGATGCTGTAAATTCAAATAATGAATTTGAAATTGATAAACGACAAGTTGTTTTAAAAGAAAATATAAAAACAGTTGGCAATTTTGATATTGAATTAAAGCTTTATAAAAATATATCAACAAAAATTAAAATTTGTGTTGAAAAAGAATAAAATTTGTAAAACGATTGCACATTATAAAACTTTGTGTTAAAATATAACTATAGGAGGGGCGATTATGGCAAAAAGAAGTAAAGCATATTTTGGACTTGGTTGGATAGTTTCAATAATCCTTGCGATTTTTCCTGTAACAAATTGGCTTTTCGGATTTATTACTAGATTCCAAAGAGGTCACTATATTGCTGGAATTTTACAATTAATTGGTATCGGTGAAATTATTTTCTACTTTGCTGATTTAATTAGTATGATTGTCTACAAAGATATTAAATTCTTTGCATAATTTTGTTAACAGTCTTAAAACATCTAGTTTAAGACTGTTTTTTAAATAAAAATAATGTCTTTTTATATTTGACATTTTTTTTATTTTTTAATATACTTTTGTATATATGAATATAAGCAAAAAGTTTTCACAAAAATATTTAATTATATTTTCATTGCTGTTAATTTTGTTAATGGCAAGCTTTTCAGCTTTAATAGATAATCTTTCAAAAATTGAAGTTTCTGCAGAAGAAGAACCAGAACTTGTTTTAAATGGGGATGGCATTGTTTGGATTGATAATATTTCTAACTATAAAGAGTTAGGAGCTGAAATTAAAAACGTTGAAAATTTAACTGATTATACTTGTGTTTCATCAGATCCTGAGGTGTATGGTGCAAGTTCATACATTGTTAAATATGTAGCAGATAATGCTATTACTGGCTGGCATAGTGAAAAACAAAGAATTATTTATATTGATGAAAATAAAAGCTATATGAATGATTTAAACTTAGTGGGAGAATCTTCTAAAACTTATTATAAAAATCAATATGGTGCATATATAGATGAGGGATTAAACTTTGGCGAAATTAATGAAAAATATATTGGGCAAGGCGAGATTAATGGGACTTATTATTTAATTAATTTAGATGATGGTGGAATTGATTTTAGCGTTCCTGGAGTATATTCATTTAGGTATACAGTTAAATATTTATACAGCACATCAGAAGAAATAAAGATTTTAACAAGAACAATTAAAATTGAAGATAAAGAGCTTAGTTTTATTATTGGTGCAGTAAATCAAGTCAAATATTATGTTGGAATAAAATATGGCGTAACAGTCAATATATCCGGATTTGATGACAATTCATCTGTTAAATTAAGAGTGGAAACTCCAAGTGGACAAATAAAAGAATATCACGCAAAGAATTTGGTTGTTAGATTTGACGACGTAGGCACATATAAACTTTCAATAATAGTTGATGAAATGTATGAAACTCCCAAAAAAGAAATTATGTTATATGACGAAACAGCACAAGTGAACAGTTTGGCAACAACTCTTGTTGTTGTGGCATTTGTAGTTATAATTTTGGCGTTCACAATAACATATATAATTTTAAAATATAGGGCTAAAAAAATAGAAGAGAATATTAGGCAATAATAAAAAGTGGGTTAGAACTCACTTTTTATTTTTATAAATATAATTAAAATTCTTGTCGCCAATTTTTACAATACATTTTTTCAATGCGTTTATGTTTCCGTGATAGAAAAATTTATTATGTTTTATTTCACCTTTTTCATCTATATATTTGATTTCATAGAAATTATATCCTAGAATATTAAGCATTGGATTAATGTAAAACAAATTATTTTTTATATAAACAATACCTATCAAAATTGTAATAATTATAAAAATCACAAACATACTAACTTTTTCCAATTGGAAATTTAGGGCAAATAAAACAAATAGTGAAAAATATCCTAAAAAATGCTGTTCAGTTATGCTTGTTTTTTCTAAAATTTCAATTGTAATTATTTCTTTAGCATTACATTTGCTTTCTTTATAAACTCCAAATATGCCTAAAATTATTAGCAAAAATAGTAAAATTAACATAAACGAATTTAAGACATTAAAACTTAAATTTTGGTTAATGATTTCTAATAATAATTTAATAATAATTAAACAATAAAGTGGAATGAATGCACTTAAATATAAGAAAACCTTTTGCATATTTATATATTTTGTAAATTAGCAATTATTATACAAACAAAAAAGCATATTAAAATTAATATGCTATTTTTATTAAGTTGCACTTCCGTATGTTGTTGTCCATGTTGATGGAGCTGTTGTCCAAACTTCGCTGGCAGCACCATTTGCGTGTTGAATAGCTTCAACTTGGAAAGTTACCGTATAAACTTTGTTGGCATCTTCATTTGTCAAAGTTTTTGGAACTGTAATAGCTGAACAGAAATCAATGCTATCATTAGCAGAAGCAACGCCATTATAATAGTAATAGCCATCTTCGCCAAGTTCCCAAGTTTCAGCAGTTGTTGCTGTTATTGTTGCACTTGCGCCTCCTGTGTTAACTAGTGTTAGTTTGCATCTTAAAACACTATCACTAGTATCTGCCGGAATTGAAACGCCAATTGCTTGTGAGTAAACAGTTCCTGGCATTGCGCTTCCAGAGAATGTAAACGCCTCTACACTTGTTCCACCTTGCGTGATTGCAAGATTAACAGGATTACCTAATGTAATATTACCTGTTGCACTTTGGTTTGCTGTAAAGAACGCAGCTGTTAAACCTAAAATTAAAGAAAGACCTAGTAGAATAGAAAGAGTAATGATTGCAACTGTAGAACTTTTTCTGTTTCTATTTCTAGACACCTTTTTCATTTCGGTTGTTTTCTTTGGCGAATTTTGTTTTGCCATTTGTTCTGATGTTTCCATTTTTACCTCCTTTTTATTTTAGTTTGACATAAAAATTTTTAATTATGCATTCAACTTATGAATTTATTTTAAGACTTTGCAAATAATATTTTTAATGTTAAATATACTAAAAAAGCACTATGATTTAACAATAATACTATCAATTTTATTAGTAGTATTTATTTTTATGGTAACAATTTCCTATACTTTTGCATTCTTTTTTAGTAATAAAAGCATAACAGGAACGATACTTTTGGGAGAATTGGATTATGATGTTGTTATTGTGAACAATCAAAACGATATTATTATGCCGGGCGATAATGTTGATGTGAATATAAAAATTGTCAATGCTGTTAATGGAAAAAGTAATCTCGTGCCTTTTTATTTTCGTTTTAAATTTTTATGTGGTGATAATATTTATGATAAAGATTTAATTCATTTTATTCATTCAAATAACTATATCTGTGATGATGAATATTGTTATTACAAATATAAAGTTGAAACTGGTGAAACAGTAAATATTTTGGATTATATTATGATTGATAGTGCCTTAACGCAGAATGAAAGTGAGCATTTTAATATTTCAATTACTATTGACGCAGTTCAAAGTGAATATGATGCGTATAAGGATGTGTTTAATGATGCCCCAGAAGAATGGATTTTGTTTATAGAAAATAATTAAATTCGCTTTACAAAATTTAATTTATTATTATATAATTAATTAAATAAATGATGTTATTACTTATGAGGAGGGGTTTTAATGAGTGAAGAAAATAAAAATTCAAATTTAAAGCCAAGTGCACCTGTTCCGCCAAGACCAAACTCTTATACTAATCCTGCTTTTAAACCTAACATTAAAGCGGTGGAAACTAAAAGGGTTGGAGATAACGTTAAAGCTGATAACAAAAAAGATAAGGATAAACGTAGAAGATTATTGCTTTTGTTGTTACTTTTATTGCTAATCTTTATTGGAACTGCCGTAGGAGTGTTTTTTATTGTGAGAACACCTGATAGAGCTATTAATTTTAAACTTGAAGTTATAAGTGACATTCAAACTGAAATTAATAATAGTGATGGTTCGGTAAGCACAATTAAATACCTTCCAGGCGACACAATGAATGCAAAATTTTCTTTAAAAGTCATTAATATTAATGGTATTAATTATTCGCAAAAGGTATTTTTAAGATTCAAAATCAATGTTGAAGTTGATGGTAATTCTTATTCTGGATTTTTTGAACCATATTTCAACAATCTTGAGGGTTGGACATATGGAACGGAAGATGATTATTACTATTACAATTTTAGATGCGTCGGAAATGAGAACATAGAAGTTTTTGATTATCTTAATTTTATTCCCGACAGAGATAACAATGCATTAAACGGTAAAGAAGCGAAATTGATTTTTATTGTAGAAATTCTGGAAGGTAATTACTCTGCAATAAATCAAATGTGGATAACAGCACCAACCAATTGGAGATTAAAAGTTAAATAATGAAAAATAAATTAAGAATCATAATAAGTTTTATATTTGTTTTTAGTATTTCGCTAATGTTTTTTGCTTGCAAAAAGGACAATAACAACACTCCACTCGTTTTGGAAACACCTTACGCTGTGGGATTGGTGAATAATGGCGATTTGCTTTATGAAGACACGATTGCAGAAGGAATGCAGCAAGAATATATTAATAACCGATATTTAATAGTTGTAAATCAAAATAAATCTGCCAGTGCTTACAGGTTTTTTTGGACAGATAATGAAGATTATACGAACGAAGAAGTTTATGTATCGCAAGATAGCGAAAAAAATTATCTAGATATTACGGAATACTTTGATAGCAAAAAAGAATATCACTATTTTGCTCAATATTTAGGAACAAAAGATGGGAAATTCCTTAATTCTGAATACTCCAAAATAATGACTTATACTCCTGCTAGTGAAAAAATTGGAGCAACTAGTTTGCAAATTGTTGATGGTGAATTAAGATGGATTAGTATTATGCAAGCAACTTCTTATGAGATATATGAAGAAGTTTTAGATAAAAATGATAATGTTGTAACAACGCAAAGGAAAATTGCGACAGTAAATCCTGAAATAAGTTCTTATGACATATCTGGAATAGCAACGGACCCATATAAGAAATATAATTATTCTATAAAAGCAATAACTACTAAAAATTACTATATTAGTTCAGATATGAGTAATAAAGAAACATATATAAAAAACATAATACTTAATACACCATCTAATTTAAATGTTACAAATGATGGAACAAATTACACATTATCTTGGGATTCAGTTGAATATGCAACAGAATATAAAATAATCTACAACGATAGTTATTTTGTTGAAGATTTAACATCAACATCTTATGATATTACTGATATTTTAGGAACAAGATATAGTAATTTCAGCTTTAAAGTTATTGCAACGAATAGTGATGTATTATCGTTTAATTTAGGAGAGGAAAGTCAATCAAAATCTTATGACCACACGCTTAAACTTTCTAATCCACAAAATTTGTTGGCTCAAAGAAATGGCATTTATATTGATATTTCTTGGACTTCAGTATCTTTTGTTAATAATAACGAAAATTATATAGCACCAAATTACACTATTGTAGTTGAATATGATGAAGGAACAATTAAGGAATATCATACAACCAACAATTCACAAAGAATTGAAATAAGCGATTTATTTACAACTCTTGAAAGTGATAAAGATATTGTTATTAAAGTTAAGGCAGATAGTGTAACAGAATATATTTTAGAAAGTGATTTTGAAAGTTATAATATGACAATTTTAGCATAAAAACACAATAAAATTAAAAAACACATTAGAAATCTAATGTGTTTTTTATTTATAAATAAGGAGTTGCTTACCCCCTTTTTAATTAAACATTGAATCTAAACAAGACAACATCGTCATCTTGAATAACATAATCTTTTCCTTCAATTCTAACTTTTCCTTTTTCTTTTGCCTTAGTGAAGTTTCCAGCTTCCATTAAATCTTGATAAGAAACAATTTCTGCCTTGATAAATCCTTTTTCAAAGTCGGTGTGTATCTTGCCTGCAGCTTGTGGAGCTTTGGTTCCAATTTTGATGGTCCAAGCTCTAACTTCCTTTTCTCCAGCAGTTAAATAACTAAATAGTCCTAAAGTTTTATAACTTATTTTAACCAATTTATCAAGACCACTTTCAGTAATTCCTAACTCTTTAGAAAACATTTCTTTATCTTCGTCGCTTAAACTAGCAAGTTCTTCTTCAATTTTGGCACATAAAACAATTGTATTACTCTTTTGACTTTCGGCAATATTTTTTACAATTTTAACATATTCGTTTTCTTCTTTGCCAATATCATCTTCACCAATGTTTGCAACATAAATAACAGGTTTACTTGTTAATAAGAAAAAGCCTTTAACAATTTCTTTTTCGTCATCGGTAAAATCTAATAATCTAGCAGGTAATCCTTGTGTTAATTGAGTGCGTATTCGTTTTAAAAGTTCTAGCTCTTGCTCTGCATTTTTTAATCCAACTTTAACATTTTTTTCGGCTTTTTCAAGTCTTTTCTCAACACTTTCTAAATCTGCCATTATTAATTCATATTCGATTATTTCTATGTCTTCTTTAGGATTAATTCTGTTTTCGACGTGCAGAATGTTTGAATTTTCAAAACATCTAACGACATGGCAAATTGCGTCAACTTCACGAATATGACTTAAAAATTTGTTTCCTAATCCATCACCTTTGCTTGCACCTTTTACAAGACCAGCAATATCGACAAATTCAATAACGGCAGGAGTGATTTTTTGACAGTTATATAATTTTGCCAAGTTTTCGAGTCTATAGTCTGGAACTGACACCATTCCAACATTTGGTTCTATTGTGCAGAAAGGATAATTTGCACATTCTGCTCCAGCTTTTGTAATTGCGTTAAATAATGTACTTTTACCAACATTTGGTAATCCAACAACTCCTAATTTCATAATATCTCCATAAATATGTATTGCTTTGATATTATAACACTTAAAAATAAAAAAAGCAAGGATTGTTGCTTAATAGTTAAAATTTGATTTTTATTCCAATATTAGTATAAATGAATAAGAAATAAAAACTTTAGTTGATAAAAGAATAATATAATTATTATAATAAAATATTTAATTAAAAATAAAAAATCACGAACAGAAGGATTTTATCCAATTTGTTGTAATTTTGTGTGGTTGGAGTGGTAGGACTTGAACCCACGATTGTCGGAATCAGAATCCGATGCCTTACCGCTTGGCTACACTCCAATATATTTTATTATAAATAATTTATTTAAATTGTCAAATAGATATTAGAATAAAATTTAATGAAGTTAAACAGTATATGAAAAATTATAAAAAAATCCTATAAATATATTAATAAAATTTGCAATCATTGAGATATTTGTTATATAATATTTGTATGGAAATTGATGCAGAAAAGATTATAAGACTTAATACTATGCTTTCAAATTTAATCGAAGGATTTGATGAACTTTATGCAAATAGAAAAATTAATTTGACCATAAAGGATAAAATTCTTGTATTTTTGATGCAAAAATCTATGACTCCAATAGAACTTATTAAGTTCTTAGGAATTGCAAAAAGCAATCTTGCATTAATTAGTCAAGATTTAATTAAAGAAGAATTGATTAATAAAACTCGTGATGAGATCGATAGGAGAAACATTGTTTTTACAATAACTGAAAAAGGTAAAGAAAGAGCAAAAAAAGTTTTAGAAGTTTTAAATAAAAATATTAACACAAATTTAGCATATAAAGATAATGCAAATGAAATTAATCTAGCAATTGAAAATTTAATTAAGTTAATAATATAAAAGTTTTGCCAAAGGCAGAACTTTTTTTAAAACAATTTATTACGATTGTTATGGTCATAAATTTTTTCTTTTTCAATGTTTAAAAAGTTGTTAGAATCTCTTAAAAAATTCCCATCAATTTTAATAAAAGAAGTAAAAACCAAATGATTTTTAATTAAACAATAACTATAATTAGAATTATCAATAAAAATTTTAAAGCCTAAATTATTTAATTCTGTGTAAAAGTTGTTTGATTTATTTGGTGAAAAAGGTGAGATGAAAATTGACAAGTTATTAAAATTAGGTAGTATATTTTCTTTTAAATTAATTAATTCATCTAATAATTCGTCGTTCGTGAAATTATAGTAATTTTCATTAAATATGCCATACGCAAATTTATAATTTAATTCTTTTAAGTGTGAAACTAATTTCTTTAAGTTTGCTGTTTCTTGAGAAAGGTTAGGATTACTTTTGTTTATATTATATCCTAATATTGACCCACTTTTGTCAAAACTTATAATTCCTTTTGCATTTTTAAAGGAAAAATCTTTATTCTCTTTAATAAAATTTTCAAGTATTGGAAGAAAGTCTGCTGTGTAGGATACTTGATTTTTTTCGGTCTGTTTTGAAGAAAAAGTTGCAACATCATTTTTCCCATCAATGATTATCTTATCAACAAAATGATTTTCATTTTCGTAGTAATTTATATTATTAAATAAAAGTATTATGGGCTTTTTATCCTTTGGTAAGTATAAATCTTTTTTTGTTGTTATATTTTCATTTATTTCAATAATATTATCAACATCAATTAAAATATAGTTGTTAATGTATAATTCGTTCAACAAATTTTGAAATTCTTTACTTGTTAAATAATATTTGTCGAGATTTTCGCTGTTGGGGTTGTCTTTAAAGGCTAAATTAGGATAGGCGATTAATTTATTAACTGCCAAGATTTTAGGTTCTTCGCTACAATAGAAAAGTCCATCAGCTATGAAAAATTTTGAATAGTATGTTATTAAAGAGTTAATTGTTGTTTTATCTTTAAAAATTTCGCTTTTACTCTCTAAAAAATCAACGGCTTGTTTGTATTCATTGTTTTGTGCGAGTTGTCTGGCTTTTGATATTATACTATTTCGATAGTTGTCCATTAAGCCTTCTAATTTTTCAATTTTGTATGAGTAAAATTGAGTATTTTCGTGGCATAAAACATCAAAATATTTATACATATTTTCTAATTCTTCATCAATGTCAACATTGTTTTGTAATTTTATTAAAATTCTTTCTGCTAATTGATTTTGTAATAATGCGCTTTCAGGCGATGCAAAAACTACATCTGTTAAGTTGGAAGTAGATGATAGTGGAATTATTAAAAAAATACTTAATAATATAAATATTATTTTTTTCACAAAAGTAGTATTTCTCTAAATTAGAAGGAAAATTTAAATTCGACAAAAAAATATTTTATATTACTAAAATTCTTGTAAAAATATATCATAATTATGCTAAAGTATAGTCGTGGAAAAAATTAAAAATAAAATAACTAAAAATATTGAAATAGTTGATGACGTATTTTTAAATTTAAACAAAAATATTGAAGGAATTTGTGTAAACTCTAGAGTTTTATTTGTCGTAGATTTTTATACTTACAAAAACTATAAAGTGCAACTAGAAGAAGTTAAGACTTGCTCATTAAATCAAATTAATATTTGTGTTATTGATAATTTTAATCTTGCGAAAAATGAAGAAAAAATTGAGCGAATTTTGAACGAAGCATTTCATTTGATTGTTGGATTTGGAAATTTTTTTACATTAAAATTTATACAAGGTTATGCCATAAAAAATAATATTTTATATTCATTTGTTTGTTTAAATGGATTAAAAAGTGAAATTTTTTGTGATTTTTTGCTTAATATTTCTCAAAAAATAGAATTTTATCCTCCATTTTTTGTTAAAATAAATAAAAAAATGTTATCAAAAAATTTAAAATTTTATTTGTATTCTAACATTTATAAATACATTTATTTATTTATTGAAAATTTATTTTTTGACAGACAGCAAGGAAATATTAATAATTTTTTACTTTCATATCAAAAGATTTTAAAAGATGTTAACGATGAAAATTTAATAGATAAAACAATTGCATTAGGTCTACTTTTAAATAAATATAGAATTACATTTTTTTGTGAAAATGTGAATGAAATAAATAATGATTTTCAATGTTTAGTCAAGGTTCAATTTTTGCTGGTTTGTTATCGAAATATTTTACAAAAAATTAATAGAAATTCATTGTTTCTTTCTCGACCTAAAATCGTTAATAATCAAAGATTATACTCAAAAATAAATTTTGAAATTTTAACATACGAGCGACGATTTTTATTATTGAAAAAGAGAGAGTTTATTTATCAAATTAACTCATTGTTAAAATGCGAATATAAGATGTTAGAAAAGTTAAAAGATGTTTCTTTTAAAAGTTTTTGTGATAATGTAAATCGAATTAATCCATATAAGGTTTTGAAAAGTTTAAAAGAAAATGGCAAAGATTTGTTTTTGCAAAAAAGTGAATATTTTGAAATATTTAACATATTTCGTGAAAATTAAAGTTTAAAAATCCTCTTAAAGTTAATCCTTCTTTAAGGGGATTTTTTATGAAGAAAATGTGTCTGTTTATATCATTTTTAATATTAATTATTTTTACATATAGTTTAAAACCAGTTTTTTTTGATGTGTTTTCTTTGGAGAATGTTATCTTGGGAGAAATTGAATATTCCTTTTATTGTCTTGATATTAATAGTGAAATTTCCAATTGTAATATCATTGATAATGGCAACAGTTTTATTATAAAAACGAAAGCAAACGACTTTAAAAATGTTAAAAGCAATCTTTCAAATGTATTAGGAGAAAGTGTAAGTTTTAATGCATGCAAAAGTAGTATTGATAAAGTAGTAAAGTTTTATAATGTGAAAATTGAAAATATTGAAAATGTTGGAGATATAGTTTGTTTATATGGATATACTGAAAATTCATTATTTGAAAGAAGTTTAAATATTGATGGAAAATTGATAAATATTCAAATTGCATTTTCTAATGATAAAATGACAATTGGTAATCCTATAATTTTAGGTGATTATTAATGTTTAAAATAAAAAAATGTGGCAATAATTATGCCTAAAGGAGGGAAAAATGCAAGAAGGTTTAGTTAATACATTCAAAAAATATCGCAATTTGTTCTTAGGGGGAGTGGCTTTACTATTATCATTGCTTGCTTTGATTATTGGTTTGTCACTATCTAGTGGAAAGAAAGTCCCAGTTGAAGAGGCGAGCACAACGACAACAATAAAATTTGTTATGCCAATAAGCAATGCAACAATTTATAAAGGGTTTGACGCAGAAAATTTACAATATAACAAAACTTTAAATTGTTGGGAAATTCACAAAGCACTCGATTTGTTAGCAACGAGTGGAGATTCGGTTTTGGCTTGTTATGATGGAGTAGTAAGCGATATCTACTCAAACTATTTAGAAGGCACAACAATTGAAATTACTCATACTAATGGCTTAGTTAGTGTGTATTGTGGCTTAAATAGTGAAACTCAGGTTGAAATTGGCGATAGCGTTCTAACAGGACAAGTTATAGGTAGTGTTGCGAGCAGTTTGGGATTAGAAGCAGATGATGGTTCGCATGTTCATTTTGAATTATTGCAAGATGGTGAAAAAATTGACCCATTAAATTACATCGAAATTGGTCTTAAAGATTAATTGCTAAAATCGCTTTACATTTTATTAAAAATGTGATAAAATATGCTCGTAAATGATTAGGAGGATATTTTATGACTTTTGAAAAAGTAAGGGAAATTATTTGCAATCAACTTGGAAAAACTGAAGACAAAGTTACTTTAGAGTCTGCCATTATAGAAGATTTAGGTGCCGATTCATTAGACGTTGTTGAAATGTTAATGGCACTAGAAGAAGAATTTAGTATGACACTACCAGATGAGGCTTGTGCAAAATTAAAAACAGTTGGCGATATTGTAACTTTTATAGATTCTCATAAAAAGTAAATAAAAAAAAGATGCTCTTTATAAGAGCGTTTTTTTATGCAAAAAAATAATTTAGCTTTTAATTTTTAAATTTTATTCTTATAACTATCATTTTAATGCTATATTGTTACATTTTGTCATATTTTAACTTTTTTTATCATATTTTATACCACAAGGAGAGTATAAAATGGAGAGTAAAGAAATTATAAATATGGCAACATATATTTTAGATAAAAAAGAAACCATTAGAAGCGCTGGTAAGGTGTTTCAAATACCTAAAAGCACATTGCATTATTATTTAACAAAACGATTGAAAAATATAGACCAAAATTTATATAACAAACTACATTGTTACTTGCAAAACAATTTTAAGGAGAAGCATATCCGTGGTGGAATGGCAACAAAATTGAAATATTTAAATTACCATAAAAAATAATATTTTAAATTCTGTATGCAAAAAAAAGTTAATATAAATAACAAAAAATCGACAATTTTGTCGATTTTTTTGCGTAGTTTTATTATTTTTTATTTAAAATTCATTTCCAATATTTTATTTTTATCAAGTTTTTAAACTATATTTTTTTAAATTGAATATGTTTTTTAAAAATAAAAATTAATTTTAGAAACACATTAATAATATCTTTTGATATTGTTCAATTTAATAAAATTATTCAAATTTCATATTAAAAATTTATTCATCTTTTCTTTTGTATTTGTCATATAAGTTATAACTTTCAGGGCTTATTATTGCTCTAAAAGTTCTGTCTATGCTGATTGGAACTTGAGATTTTAAATCCTTTAAAAAGTTTTTAATAAATTCTCTTTGAGTTTTATGATTTGCTGGGCAACAATTGAAGAATACTGGCATATTTTTTGATTCATTAATTGTTTCTCTTTCTTCAATTAAAATCATTGGTCGAATTACCGTTAATCCAATATTTGATAAGTAAGTGATTGGTGCAAAGGTTGAAAGTCTACCTTCATAAAACATACTTAAAAAGAAAGTTTCAAGTAAGTCATCTCGGGTGTGTCCTAAGGCAACTTTATTGCAACCTAATTCTTTAGCTTTTGTGTTTAAAATTCCACGTCTTAATTTTGCACATAAGCTACAAGGATTTTTTTCCTTTCTTTCTTTAAAAACAATTTCATAAATTTGGCTGTTAACAATGCTTAATTCAACACCTAGTTCATCGCAATATTTTTGTATTTTTGTTAGGTCACTTTCTCCATTAAATAAGTCGATTGTGATTGCAACTAGTTCAAATTTTTCAGGTGAAAATTTTTGATATTTAGCTAGTAATGTTAAAAGAACAAGACTATCTTTTCCACCTGATAAACCGACTGCAATTTTGTCGCCGTCTTCAATTAAATGATATGTTTCTACGCACTTTCGCATTTTTGATAATAATTTTTGTAACATAGATTTATTTTACTAAATTTCTCTTTAAAAGTCTAGAAAAATCCCAATAAAATTAAAGTTATTTTCAATAAAAACATTTGACTTTTTATTTTATTTAAAATTATAATATATATAATATATATTACTGTCATAAATTTGTGTACTTAGCACAAACTAACAAAGGAGAAGATTATGAAAGCCAAAAGAATATTAACATCGATTGTTTTTAGTTTGATTATAATGACATCTATGTTGCTTGTTTGTAGTTGTAAAACTAACTATAGTAAATTTAGCATTGAAATTAATGGAGATGCTTCAATAACGTTAACTACAAGTTCAAATGTTATCGAAGGGGAAACATATAATTCGAAAGATGTTTATGTCAAATTCATTAATGCGCCTAATGATAATTGCAAGCACTTAACTTATGCCGTTAGTAAGCAAAATATGGTTACTGTTGAATACATAGAAACAAAAGATGATTTGGCTCGTTTTAAAATCACTGCACTTGACAATATTTCTTCTAGTGATACAACAACAATAATCACTTTCACAACTTTAGAAGGCAAAAAAAGTTGCGACTTAATTGTAAAGATTAATATACCACTAAAAGCAATAAGCATAAATACGGATTATTCGCCTTATGTGGTTGCTGACAATAATTACTATTACATAAACACAACTGACTTAATTGTTTTTGAACCTAAAAACACATCCGAAAAAGATGTAAAATATTCTTTAGATGAAAGCGCTTATGAAGGAGTTGATATACAAAACTTCATAGAAAGCTACGGAATTGAAATAACTAGTGAAGGCGGAATTAAGGTTGAAAATTACATTGCTGGTGAAGGAACTAATGTTAAAGCATTAACTAGTTTAAATTTAGTTGTTACAACAACTGGGAAAACGACAATTTCAAAAAGTTTTACTATTCCTGTTTATAAGGCCATAGAAAGCAAAGATTTAACTTTCTCTTATGCTTTTGAAGATGATGATAAATATGATCCAGAGAACAATGTGTTCACTTATAACTATACAGGCGATGAATCTTTGATAAATAACGAAGATATATTTACACTTGAATCTCTTTTAAATGATGGCATAGTTTTAGCTTCTAACATTTCAAATCAAAAAGAAGTGATGTTTGCAGTTAAATTTAATGCTAATTCAGGACTTAACTCGGTTGCAGAGTGTAAAATGGATAGTGTAATTTTAAGCAATGCTTTAATTGATAGTGAAACAGACAATAACACTGAATATGTTTCTAATTTTAGAATTTACTCAATTAATCCTGGTTCTGATATATTAGTTGTCGTTGTAAAATATAAAAAAATTAATGAATACAGCAAGGTGTTTGAAATTCCAATCACCGTTAAGGAGTATCCCATCTCTTTAGTTGTAAATGAAAATCCAAGTTCGGTTTATAACATTTTTGATTATTATGAAAACAGTGTTAATGGTCAAGAATTTAAAATTGTGTTGGCAAATGCAGGAGCATTTGATAAAACTTACAAAGTTTATATTAGCGATGAGGATTTTAATGAGTTTGAATTTAGATATTTAAACGAAACATTTGCGACGGCAGAACAATTACGAAATTATAAGTTTGAAAATGAAAGTTCAATTTTCGTAAAAGCTAAAAAGGGGACAACCTTAGACGAAGCGAAACTTATATTCTATAGTTCAGTTTTGGCTTCTAACAAAGAAGAATGCGAAGAGTTAATTAATGATTTACTTTTAGAAGAAGGTGAGCATTCTCAATATTTTGAATATAGAAAATCTGTTTCAGCTGTTATCAACTTAAGACCATTATTAGGTGTTAACACCATTAAATTTGATGGATTGTTTGGTAATGACAAGGAAAGATTTTATCTTGAAGTTAATAGGAATACGCTAGAGGTTGAATATTTAATTAATTCTACGGAAGAAGTTAAAAATTATTCTACTTTAAATGAAGTTATTAGTATAGAATTTAATCAAGGTGCAGATTTAGTTGATATTGAAAAGAAAAACTTTTTAAGAGAAAATGAGAGTGGAGTATTTGAAAATATCACGCAATATGTTTTAAAAAGTAAAGACAAGACTGGTTATGTTGAATTTTATTTAACTGCAGAAAATGGGGTGAAGAGTGCAACAAAGAAAATCTTTATTTACAGAACTGATGAAAATTTAGACAACTTTGAATTAGACATATCATCTCACAATATTAAAAAGACAACAGATAACAAAAATTACTTAGGTGTTGTTGTTGGTAAAAACACGGCAAATATTAAAGTAAAAAATCCAAATAATGCGACAATTTATGACGCTGAAATTGTTGCAATGAATGGAACACAAACTAGTGATGCAGTAAATGTTAGTGTTAATAGTAAAGATGATTTAACATTCACTCTTGTTGGAGTTAAAACATTACCAAATAATGGCGTTAATACTATTAAAATAACAGTTAAAATTTTTGCTAAAAATGAATATGTAAATGGCCTAGTTAATTATGATGATGATATGATAGGTCAAGCTCCTTACATTGAAATCACAAGAATATTTGATATTTATACATATTACCCTATCGAAGATGTAAATTTGATTAATGATACTGCTACAGTTATTGATGGTCAAGCACTTGATGTTGATAGTTTAATTAAAGAATTAAATATTTTAGATGTTTCTAAATATGTTGAGATTGTTAAACAGGGAGATTTGTCATCTATTAAAGTTGAATATTTCATGCCAAGTAATCTAACTGAAGGTGATGAAATTAATGGTGACTATTATTACATTGAAAATGAAAGTGATGAAACGCCTGGAAGCGAAAACACAGATGAGATTAATCCATTTAAAGCAATAGCCTTCCATTTAGGCAGTAAAGACCACAATTTTATAGATGGAAAATACACTTTTAGTTTCACTATTAAAATTAGTGATTTAGATGCCGCAAGCAACTATTACTTGACTTCTTTAAAAGTCGTTGTTAAACAAGCAATTTTACCAAGCGATATTGAAATTTTGAATGAAAACAACTATGTATATTTAGAAAATACTAGTGATTATGGTCAAATTAGCGCAAGAGTAGTTAGCAACACTAACGATGATGTTACTAACCCTAGCATTATATATAAAACAACAGACAGCATTATAAGTGTTGGAGAAGATGGTTTTATTACTGTTCATTCAAGTGGTATTGCTAAAGTAACATTAATTGCAAAAGCAAGTCAGTATGTAGAAAACGGGGAATATTCAGTAACAAAAGATATATATGTTGTTGTTGCTGATGGTTCTAGTTTCTATCCATATATTTTAACTTCTGGAAGAAATATAGAAAATAATAAATATTATACGCTAAAAAGCGACTATTACTTAAATGCTCCATTAAGCGAGAATATAATTTCTGGTGGAATTGATGGCAAATTCGCTTATAGTGAATATTGTGATATTTCAAACAATTCAACTTACAAAATGATATATAACGGAAACGGAAGCATTTTTAAAGGAGAAGAAATTAACTATTCTTTAAAAAATCTTGATATTTATCTTTCGGGTAATGCATTAAGTTCTAGTGTTTCAGGAGACTATGGAGTAATTGCAAAAACAAACAAAGGAAATATTTGTAATGTTGATTTAATCTTTAATGGTTTAGAAATATCAGCATTAAATGATTGTTCAATTGGTTTGATGTTCGCTAAAAACGAAGGCATAATTTCAAACAGTAGCGTTAGTGGTAATGCAATAATTAGTGCAAACGAAAAAGTTGTTTTTGGTGGATTAGTAGCAAAAAACTTTGGCACAATTAGTGGTAGTTACAAATATGAAGAGAATGTAAACATTAACTACAACGCTTCTTTAAAATTGCATTTGGAATGTGAAAATTATGAAAGTTATGTTGGTGGCGTTGTTGGTATGAATGAAGGTGCGCTAGATTATCTTGCTGTTTCTTCAACAATTATTACAAACGCAAAATTTGTTGGTGGCGTTGTTGCTCACACAAATTCTGATAATCTTATCTCAAACTTATACTTTACTGGAAGAATTATTTCAAATGAAAGTTATTCAATCGTTGGTGGCGTTGTTGGGTTAAGCGATAAAACAAAGATTAAACTTGCTATTGTTGAATTAATTAGTCAATCTAGTGAAGGTTATTTGGCAAATATTTGTGGTAATACCGTTGGTGGAATTGTTGGTTCAATTATAGATGGTGAGGTTACATTATCTTACATTGTTGGATTAAACTTATACACAAATGATTATGCTGATTTAAAAGGCGTTAATGTTGGTGGTGTTGCAGGAAAAGTTAACAACTCTGATTTAACTGCTGTTTACAGCATTATTAAAATTAATGGAATAAATGCTGGCGCATTAGCTAGTGAAGTTATTAATGCTAAAATTAGTGATGCATACTCTTATTCAACTGGTGTTAGTGCATTACTAAACTCAATGACTAATTGTGAATTTAATCAAGTTTACACAACAACTTGTGCTAAATATGTTCAAACATTAGATAATAATCTTGTTACAACGGTTGATTGTTATTTGGCAAACAACTTTACTGAAACAATTAGTAATGATAAATTCAAAGACGGCGATTATTTTAAATATTCAATTTTAAAAAATGAAGGTCTTCCTTATATTGTTTATACAAACAGTAAAAATACTACAACGGCATTATTAACTGTTTTACCAACAAATATCACAGCAAACTTTAATGTTAAAAACCAATATCTTGAAACAAATTTATGGTCTACTGAAAATGAAGAAGTTTTAGTTTCTAATATTGATGATTCTTTAGTGTATGCAGTTATTTACTATCAAAATGGATTGGAATATAATTTAAATAATCTAATTAACGTTCACCTTGTTCCACAAGATGCAAGCATTAACTTAATTGAATACATTAGCAGTGATAACAACATTGTAACTGTTGAAAACGGCGTTATTAAAGTTAAAGGTGTTGGTAATGTAACGTTAACAATTAGAAGCAAAACAAACAATGATGTTAAAGTTGACTTATATTTTTCAATTTTAAACAGAGCTGAAAAATTTGCTTTATATAGTGAAGTTGATAAAGATTTTAGCATTTTAAAAGATAGTAGCAGAGTATTCGACCTTGATATTGAAGGAAATGCAGGAGCATATATTGAAATTGTTCCAGCAGAAATTGTTGGAGAAACAAACAACTTTAAAGTTTTCTATAACAATTCAAGCATTTTAGATAATGTAGTATATTCTTTCGACTCAATAAGAGTATTTACTGGAAAAGAAGTGGGAATTGCTAATTATACAATTTATCCACTTTACAGAACCTATATTGCAGGCAGTGAATATAATTTTGTCGATTATTCTTATACAGCAATTAACGGCACAATAAAAGTTTTAGATGGTGCACAAGCAATTTATAGCGACATTAATAAAGTTGAATTAACAGAAAACCAAAATATTACTTTTAATGTTTACGTAAAAGCAAGTGAAGATTTAACAAAAAATGCATTAAAAGCTGTTATTAGTAATGTAAATGATTCAAGTGCTGACAACAATATTGAAGTTGCAATTAATTTTGTTAAATTTGATGAAGTTAGTGGAGAAAATCAATATAGAATTATAGTAACTAGTAAAATTGTTAACGTTCAAGAAAATGAATTATATAATGTAAAATTCTATTACAACGATTATGAAGGTGTGTATATTTTAGTTCAAGCTGAATTAAAATCTACAAAACTTATTGATGTTGAATTAAACCATTATTCAAGCACATCAATTTATTACGATAGCTATAATAGTATCATCAAAAAGGAAACAACTCCATCAAATGATATTACTGTTGGTAATTTGGGTGTTTTAAACATTAACTTATATCCTAGTTATGCTAATGTAACAGAAGTGACAGTAGTAAGTAGTGTGGTGAATAATAACAAAATTATGTTTACGCAACTTGCTTATAATAGTAGCAATAACTTGGTTGCAGTTCCTAATTTAGGCAATGTGGCTAATGGAATTAAATTATATCCTAATCAAACTAACCTAAATAGTGATGAGTTTGATGGCAACTTATATGTTTCGACTTTGTTGCCTACAAATGTTACACAAAACACAACATTTAAAGTTACAGTTACTTGTAAGTTCAGTTATGGTGAGTCAATAGTTACAACAATAGATTTAAATGCAAAAGCATTAAAGGGCATTCTATTAACGAATAGTAATGATAAAGATTATTTCTATTTGGCACGTGGTGGCGAATTAATTTTAGATGTTACAAAAATTAATTTTGATACAGATGAAATTTTAACTAAAGATAATTTTATAATAGAAACAACAAACGATGCTTATTCATTAAATGAATTAGTGTTTAATGAAAATGGTCAATTGATAATTTCTACTGACATTAAAACTGAAAGCAACACTCAATTTACAATCACGCCTGTGTTTACACAAATAGTTAACGGACAACCTGTTCAAGCAAAGAGTAATTCAATAACTATTACTGTTGTAGATTTTGTTGTTAATGATATATCTTGTGAAGGTTTTGAAGACGGAATTTTAAATAATAATTTGGGTAATATTACAGTTTTAAAAGCAAAATTAAATATATCTAAATATTTAGAGTTGGATATAGAAGATGCTGAATATGAAACAAAGAAAATAATTGCTGCAGGTATAAATACAAAAATTAATTTATTAACTCAACAAATATCTAAATCTAACACAACTTGGAACTTGGTAACAACAAATTCAAGTGGTAATTCAATTTATAATAACCTAAAAGATAATACATCATATACAAACTTTAATGTTAGCATTAATGAAGATGGATACTATATTATAATTGGTAAGAAAATTTCAACTACAAATTTAGTAATTAAAGTTAACTTGTCTTACACAACAGGTCTTCCTATTGTTAATAATGCTTCTAACATTGAATATTTAACAAAATTTGTATTGAATGTTAAAACATATTCAACAAGTGATAATCCTATTCCAGTCAAAACAGCAAGCGAATTCTTAAACATGGAAGAAGGAGAAGATTATATCTTATTAAATGATATTACATTAGATGCTTCGTTTAGTGGAGTAAGCACAAAGATTTCAAGCTTTGACGGAAATAATAAAATAATCAATATTTCTGGATTTAATGTTGAAAACACTGGAGTTACGTCATTAGGACTATTTAATGAAGTTGATGAAAATACTGTAATTAAAAATGTTACGGTAAACTTGATTGCAAATTCTTTCCAAACATCAACAGCTTGGCTTTATGGAACATATATTGATGCTCAAAGTTTATCAAGTTTAAATTTTGGCGTTATTGCTGGAACAAACAGAGGTGTAATAACAAACTGTAAGGTAATAAACGATAATTACAGATACGTTACAGGAAATACAAATCTATACAAAACATTATCAATTTATTTATTTAACAACGAAACATCAAATGTTATATTTGGAACATTAGTTGGTGTTAACTCAGGCTATATAACTAACAGTCATGTGGGTGATACTGCAACAAATAACTTTATTGATGTTTATGCTGTTGGCGAAATGGGTGGTTTTGTTGGAATTAACAATGGTAAAATTGCATCTTCTTATATCGTTAACACTACAATATATAATAATTCTAAAACCAAAATTACTGGCGGATTTGTTGCAGAAAATACAAGTGATGCACAAATTGTAACTAGTTATATTGAAGGCAATGTCGAAAATCGTCCATCAAAGAGTAGTGCTATTATTGATGGGGGAATCTTTGCTGAAGATTATATTGGTGGTTTTGTAAATGTTAATAGTGGTAATATTAAAGATTGCTACTCTAACATTAAAGTTACAACAAATAAAAGAAGTGCAGGATTTGTTTATGACAATTCAACAGGTTATATTGAAACATCATATTCTGCAAGCCAAAATGGAAATAATACCTCTTCAAGTTTTAGACCATTCACTGGTAATAATGAAGAAAATATTGTTTTAAATAACAACGGTATTAAATATTGTTATTATTATAATGAAACAGATGTTTCTGGTGGTGAAGATGAATATACTGAACCAGCAGTTGGACTAACAGCTTTCCAAAACAAAGAAAGTTTTGAAGGATTTATTGCAGATGGAACGCAAAGTTCTATTTGGAATTTCTCTGGACAAATGCCAACTCTTTATGATGCTAACATTGTTATTACGAATGAAAGAAAACTTATAACTGAAGTAGATTCAGATAATGCTCAACTTAAATATGAATATATATATATCAATAATAATACAATAAGAGATATTAACAACCCAATAATTGTAACAAACACTCAAGAATTTTTGAAAGCCTTTACAAACAGTTTGAATTTATATACATATTCTTATAATGGTGCTATTTATAAAACAAATGTTAATTATAATAGTATTTTAATTGCAAGAGATATAGACTTATCAACAATTGTTGACAACGATGGAACAATTAACACTTCTGATGAAGTTCAAAAACTACAAGATATAATTTTTGCTGGAAACTTAAATGGTAATGGTATGGAAATTCAAAACATTATTATTTCTGCAAAAAATCTTAATTCTGATTATTCTTCATTTGGATTGTTCAAACAAATTGGTGTTGAATATACATATAATTCAAGCAAGCAAATTTACAACAATAAATTGGATGAAGACAATTGTTCTGTGGTTAAAAATGTTAATTTAGAAATTCAAAGTATTTCTGCAACTTTAACTAGAAGCGTTGGAGCGTTAAGTGGTGAAGTTATAAATTCTAAATTATATAACATTAACGTTTATAGTAATGATAATGTTATTATAAGCGGTAATAATCTTGTTGGTGGAATTGCTGGAAGAATTTCTGGTGGTAGTTATGCACAAGGATTAACAAGCAGTTTATCTGTTGTTGCCACTTACGACAATAAAACTATAAACT
The DNA here is from genome assembly GCA_051889995.1 of Christensenellales bacterium. Taxonomy (GTDB): domain Bacteria; phylum Bacillota; class Clostridia; order Christensenellales; family UBA1242; genus UBA7868. Next base: position 142,343 of record JBJFDL010000008.1, on the reverse strand, counting down.
ATGACTATAAATATCAAGATACTAAAAAGATATATCAGTATGCTTATGATATTGTTGAAGATAAATTAAACAATAACGTAAGTTTTGCAGGTGGATTATTTGGTGTTGTAGATATTTATACTACAAGCACAAGAGATTGTGGCAGTCAATTATCTAATGGTAAAAATAATTACTTAAATGTTAAAATTGATAGAACAAATAAAGAAAGCTTACAAAATATTAATCTTCAATTTGTTAATGTTTATGGTGATTTAACAATTTATGCCGACGTAGTTGGTGGATTATTTGGCTATGTTGGTGGTGGAGCAACAATATTCGATGCAAGATTTATTCTTGCTGAAAATGCAGGTCAACACTTAATTGCAGATTATGCAGTGGGTGGAATTGCGGGTATGTGTAATGGGTATTTAACATACTCAACAGTAGCATACGAAAAAGAATTGCAAAGAGAAATTGATAAAAATAAAACTTATAGTTCATCATTCCTATTTGATAGTGTTGATAACAAGGCACTTTTGGTTGGTGGCTTGGTTGGAATTCTTGCAGATGGCATATTAACAAATTCTTATGCTAAAGTAAATATATATTCAAGCAATGCTAAATACGTTGGTGGTGCAATTGGTTTATTTACTAATTCTAAAGTTGATTATGTTTACTATAATGGTTACATTTATGCTCAAGAAGAAGAAATAAATTCTGTTGGCATAATAACACAAACAGCAGGATACGCTGGATTTATTGGAAGAATAATTGATTTTGGTTCGAATGGAAGTTTAAGCCATATTGTTTCTTTAATTAAAAATGATGATACCACAGATTTTAATTTAGCAAGCATGGTGGGATATAACACATCAAATAAAACTGAAATCAATTCTGGCGAAAGTATAAGTTTTGGCGAAAGTAATGTTCTGACTACAGCATTTGGTATATCATTACAAAGCGAAAACTTAAATCACTTTACTTATGATTACTATTTAAACAAACATTCTAGCACATTTGCTACATATTTGGATAAGGAAGAAAGCGCTTGGGAAAGAAAGGATAAAGATACATTCCCAGAATTAACATACAATAAAAATGGAACCTTAATTAACATCAGTGATGAAGAAGGCTTAAGAAATATGTTAGCGGGTGGTAATTATACTTTAACTAGCGATATTTATTTAACTAAACCATGGAGCCCAATTTCTACATTCACTGGAACATTAAGCAGTGAAGAAAGAGCAGTTGAAGAACAAGCAACAAAAGGTGTTTATTATAAAATTTATAACTTAAATATTAACACCACATCAGATAGAATTGGAAATAGCGTAGGATTTATTATTGATGCATCTTACTCTACAATAACAAACGTAACATTTGTTGTTGGTAGTTCATATAGTTTTGTTCAAAATGGACAAACAATCGGCTGGCAAGTTAACAAAGACTTGGCGAACGGAATTCAAATTGTTAATTCAACAAATCCAAATTTATATTTGGGAACTGTTGCAGGATATGCAAGTGATGCTACATTTGACAATGTTACGGTTGAATATGATAAGAGCATACTAACCAACTTTAACTGCGTGGGAGGTTTGATAGGTTACAGTGCTAATTCAGTTATTAAAAATTGCTTAATAAAAAATTTAATTTTATCAAGAGAAAATGTTATTGCTGATAAAGATACAACACAATACATCGGTGGTATAGTTGGCTATGCACAAAAAAATACAGTTAACACAATAACTTTTGATAACAATTCTGTTGATGGTATATCAATTAAGTCAACTCAAACTGCAGGTGTTGTTTACGCTGGTGGTTTATATGGAAGAATTGATTCAATAAACATTACAAATAATAAAATTGGTAATGAAAGTGAAAATTCATTAAAAGAAATTTCAATTCACGGTGGCAATAATGTTTATGCTGGAATTTTGAGTGGTAAAATTAGTGCACAAAAGATTGAAAACATTATAATTTCAGATATTGATTTAAATGTTTATAGGTCTACAAATAATTATGTTGGTGGTGCGATTGGAGATTTAGATTTAAAGGGAAATTTAACAAATATCATTTTACATAAGTCAAACTCATTGAGTGTGGACACAGGTGACTATATATCTAATGATTCAAATTATATTGGTGGTGTGATTGGTAGAACCCAAAACGGAAAATTAACCAATATTAATTCAGCAATTAGCGTAATGCTAAGAACGGCAAGCACAGGAATTTCTTCTGTTGGTGGATTAATTGGAAGCAATGGTTCAGTAAAAAATGAAGGTGCTACATTAGGTGCTGAAATTAGCAACGTCGTTGTAAAATCTATTATAACAATTAGATATTCTTCAAATAACATAAATAATAATTTGAGAGTTGGTGGATTAATTGGTTATGCATATAAAGGCAAGGCTACTGATTCAATGTTTATTGGAAGTATTCTTGCGCATACAGCAAACATAGACAACTTCGGTTCTATTATTGGAAGTAATGAAAAAGGTGATTATAATAGTGTTTATTACATTAAAGAATTATCATTAACTCCATCAAGAAAAAATGATTATGGAAGCCAAATTTCTTATGCTAAATTTATAGATATGCTAAAACAAAAAACTGGAGAAAATAGCTTTAGTGCTTTATACACATCTATCACTAACATAGATGAAGAATATAATGGGGATGGAACAGATTTACCATTTAATGAAGGTAGTGTTTATAATCCTATTGTTATTACTTCTACTAACACTGAATCATTGGGAAGCGAAGATAAATATTACTTTGTTAAAAACGATATTGAAATTTCAAACACTATCAATGAATTAAAAGGTATTATTGTTGGTAACGAAGAAACATTAACTATTACAAAGACATTAGCAACAACTATTAACGACAAAGCAATTTTATCTAGTTTAAATATAGTTCTTACTGCAGATGCTGAAAATAAGAAAGAAATTAACAATAAAGACTATACTAAAACTACTGCAATTGTAGCCGAACAAAATAATGGTGCTATATATAATGTTATAGTTACTGGTAATATATATAGTGATAGTAGTGAATTAAATGATGTAACTAAAATGCTTGCTCCAATTTGTTTAATTAATAATTCATATATTAATGTTGTTGCAAGTAAAGTAAATGTTATCATATCTTATTTAAATGATGCAACAATGTTAAACACTTGCAAAATTTCGGGTTTTGTTGCTAAAAATAATGGTGCAATATTAAACTCTATTTCAAGTGGTAATATGCAAGTTATGGGCGAAAGTTATCACATTTCAACAAAAAATTCAGTATTTAAAAATATTTCTGGATTTGTAAGTGAAAATAATGCTGTTATCGCCAACACAGTGTCTGCTATAGTTTTACCTATGATGGATAATGTGAATATAACTACTTACTCATCTTATGTCGCTGGTCAAGGAACAATAGTTTATAGAAACAATTACGTTGATTACAATGCAAATGGTAATTATAATATTAATGATGTTTCTACAATTAAGATTGATAGTCAAACTATTGATTGTGTTCAATATGTTAATACTAATCAAATTAATGATGAAAAAATTGATATATTAAATAATTTAAGTAATGTTTGGAAGGAATCAGACATTGGAACAAATTATGGTTATATTTATCCATCATTATTTGTTGATGTATCTAAACTTAACACAAAGACAGATGAAAACTATTACTTATTTAATAATTTAGGAAACTTTAACTATATAATTTCTAAATTAAACGACGAAGGAAATACTGAAAATACTGAAGATATTTTGATTGAACAAGAAAATTCTTTCTATGCAGATATTAATTCGATTGAAAAGAAACAAGCATTTGATGTTTATAAACGATTAACTGAACAAAAGCCTATAAATTTAAAACAAAACTTAATTTTAAAAAGTGGATATGTTATTGATGGATTATTGATAACAAACTACGAAAAAACTAAAGCCGGTGAAGTTGAATCATACACTGCAAACTGTTATGATATTGCTCTATTTGTTTCAGATACTAAATCTATAGAAATTGAAAACCTTGCTTTAATCAATATTTGTGTTGATGTAGTTTTGGCGGATGAAAATATAAATATTGGAACTTTAGTTGCAACAACAAATGGAATTATAAAACTTAATAGTTGCTTTGTTGAAGGTGAAATAACAGATGAAAAAACAACAACATTAATATTTAATGGAAATAAGGAAATAAATATTGGTGGGCTAGTTGGCTCTATAAAATCTTCTAGTGAAAGTAGTGAAAATCCTTCTTCACTAACAAATTGTGTAAGCAATGTTGCAGTCAATATTGCAAAAGCCGATGTAACAACTAAAATAGATAGCAAAAAATTAGAAAATACTTATGGCTATAAGGCAAACATTGGTGGTTTATGTGGTTATATTGAAAAAACAGATGTTAATTATTGCTCTTCTTTTGGAGATATAAATTGTTCAACTGTTGTTGAATTAAATATGTATGGAACTATTGGTGCATACGAAGACATAAATATCACTGAAACATCTACATTAAGTTTTGTAATTTATAAAGGTGCTTATATTCATTATTATAAAGATTCAGCACGAATAGCTTATTATAACTGCGAATCAAATTTTGATACTAATACGCGTGTAACATCACTAAATAAAATAAAAAATAATCAAGAATGTCAATTCGTAGAAGGAAATGATACACACAATGCAACAATTACGTCAACTAAATTGTTTAATCTTCCACAATATAAAGGGATAGAGAGTGATGTTTCTGAAATTAATCTTGAAAGTAATAGAATATATATTATCGATCGTGATATAACGTTTACAAAAAGTGCTGAGGAAGAAAGTTTATCTAACGTAACAATTATGTGCGCAGGTAACACTATTAAATTACCACATTATTCATTATACGAAAATGTTAAAATAATTAACGCAACAATAGATTTGGAAAACATTAAACAATCAACAAATATATTTGCTGATACAATGACAGATTGCATGTTATATAACGTTAAAATATTAAATGCATATGTAAGTTATAATGTTTCTAGCCAAAGTTACGTTGGTATGATTGCAAATGAAACTACTAATTGTTATTTTGGTGAAGTTACAATTGGTGCTGGCCGACTAGAAGTTAACACTGAAAGTTCTTGCAGTGCAGTTTACGTTGGTGGATTAGTAGGAAAAGCAGAATTAACAAGTGTTTACAATTCTATAAATAATGCAACAATAACAGTAAATGCTAAAATGGCAAATGTTTATGTTGGTGGATTTATTAGCGCCGCTAAAAACAGCGTAGTTAATTTATCTACTAATAATGGCGATATATTTGTAAAACAACATAGTGATAATAATTATTACATTAATGTTGCTGGTTTGGTTTATGCAGAAACAACAACTTCGACTATAAATAAGACATATATTACTTTCTCTGCAAACAATGGTTTAATTAAAGGTGTTAACTATTCAAACAGAACAAAAGGAAATTATGTTGCTGGACTTGGTGTTAAAACTAACATTTTCTATTGTGTTAATAATGGAATGATAGTTTCATATTATCAAAACACTAGTTATGAAAATCTTTCAATAGGTTTGGGTGCAAATAGTAATGTTTATTTCTCTTATAATAACGGTAGCGTTTCATCAAGTAACGATATATATACTTTAACAAATGGAACAAATGTTTATTATAGTTATAGTTTAGGAAATGGATTTACTGTTGGTGATGTTACAAGTATTGCAAAACTATCTGGACTTAATAATGGCGATTCAAACAATACAACAAATTATATATTTAATTATACAAATATGAATCAGTCAACAGTTGAATTAAGAAATGGACAAGGTTGGTTCAATGGAATTGTTTATTACAATTATAATTTTACATCCAATAATGGTGTTAAATTAAATTATGATTTCTTAATTGGAAGCAATGATTTGGAAACTGATCTCCAAGATTCTATTGATAATCCTAAAGGAACAATTATTTTACCAAAAAATGCTTTAATTGAAAGTGATAAAGTTGGAACTATATTAAAAACTAATGCGGAAGGAGCTTATGAAATTTCAACTGCATTCGAACTTTGGTATTGGGGACATTATATTTGTGGTGATACTGAAAAAGATAAAGATGTAATCTTACTTGATGATATCGACATGAGTGGTTATGCTTGGTGTGGAAGAGATTCAGAATTTACAAAAGTCTTTGAAGGTAATTATCATACAATAAGCAACTTACATCTTGTTTACAGAAGTTATATTTCAATAAACTATACTGGATTTATTCAAAAGAGTTCTGGAACAATAAAAAACATCTATTTTGAAAATCCTTATTTGAACATAACAGGAACTGGTGTAAGCCAAACATCTTATATTTCAATTGTTTGTGCATACAACAAGGGAACAATAGAAAATATCTTAATTGGTCAAACGGGAAAACAAAGCTTTATTAACATTGGAGTTAGAGGTAGTGCTTTCGCCGAAGAAACAAAAATGTATATTGGTTTAATTGCAGGTTATAACGAAGGATCCATTAATAACGTTGAAGCAATTAATCTTGGAAACTTTGCAATTAGTTATACAATTCTTGTTTTACCAAAAGAAAATTCAGATGAGAGACAAAACATTGAAGTTAATACTGGTGGAATGGTTGGTAAAAATAAAGCCGGCGCAACTATTTCTTCAGCCGTGTTCTTGGGATTAATTTACGCAGATTTAAGAAATGGTTCATCTTTTTCAGCCGATTACATTTTTGATATCCCTATAAGCCGTATCAAGGTATCATCAGCGGCTAAACATTATGTTGGTGACATTGAATCTAGAAATAAAGGCGTGAAAATGTCATATTCATTAGGTAAAGAAGGATTATACGTTCATACTGCTAACGCTAAAAAATCAGACTTTTATGGTAACCGCGAATTAGGTGAATATCAAGCAAACTATTATAACTTTAATTACTGGGATAAAATTGGAGCACTACTTGCAGGTGTTGTTGTAGCTGGTGGGTCGACGGCAATTGCAATTTCTATAATGAGTGCAGCTATAGCTCAGATGGCTGCAGCGACTTCTGTTAATGCGGTTCTTTCAGCAATGGGACCTGTTGGCTGGGCAGCTATTGCAGTAGGTGTTGCAGCATTAGGAGCTGCCGCTATCGTTTATGGTGAGGCCGCCGCAGCCGAGGAAGCAACATCCTTTACACAAAAAGTTAAATGTGCAGATAATTCATTAAGCGTTTCATACATATCAAATGCACCAAAAAAATTGAGTTATTTTGAAAGAAATAGTTTAGATAGTGTATACTTTGATGCATTTACTAATAATGTTTCATCAAAAGATATTTATTCAATTATGTCAGATTTTAGTTCATTAAATAAGAATAAAGTTCCAATGTTAACTAATTTCTTAAAAATGAGCGTAACAATGAGCAAACCTTCTGAAGAAAATGGCACATATCTAATCAATAATGCAAATCAACTTGCTTATGTAATCAAAAATGGTGGAACAGCAAAATTAATGCGAAACATTGATATGACTAAGAAAATTTGGGATAGCGGAATGGATGGTTATATTGGTGCTACAGTGATTTCAAATGGATTTAAAATTATTGCAAGCGATAGCTGTATCAGTATTTTATCTCTTGCTTTAAATGTCGATAGCTCTGTTTATGTAAACGCAACAAGTGAAGCCAATGAATTCGGTCAGTTTGATAAATTAATTGTTGACCCAACAACATATGCTTATGAAAGTTTCGAAAGAAGATTAATTGAGGCATATGCTAAAGGCTATGTTAAGGAAAAAATTGGAGAAAATTATACTGATGTTGAGTATTATGCACTATTGGCAGAAGCAGAAACTAAATATAAAGAAGACAAAAAGAGTGGTGTAGATTATGTTATTAAATACCCAGAACAAGTTGAAGTGTTTAGTGATGCGTTTAGAACATATTATTATAATTCAATCTTACACCAAGGTGTAGATTTTGCAGGTAAAACAATTCAATTAGCTGCTGATATAGATATTACTGATTGTAATATAATTTCTCTTGATCACTATGATTATTACCTATACGAAAACAGTGATGGTATAATTAAAGATTCTGATAGCTTAACAGAAGAAGATGAAATTAAAAAGATTTATCAATATGCACCAAATTTTATAACAGAAAGTGAAACAAAAGTTGAAATCGAAATCGAAGAAACAAACATTTTTAGAGGCACATTTGATGGTAATGGTAAAACAATTACAGCAAAAGCAAGTTTATTCTATGGAATGGATGCATTAGGTGTTATTAAAAACTTAAAAATAGATGCAACCAAAATAACAAGAATTGGTTTACGAACATCAAATTATGGTTTTGTTGTTCAATCAACCAATAAAGGAACAATTAGTGGCGTTGAATTGCTTGTTAATAACAATATTAAAATTACTAATCAACAAGGTTTATATGATAATATTTCAAGCGAAGATGATACTGAAAAATCAGTAACTTCAACAATTGTTACCAACTATGGCCTGTTTGTTGGAAGTAATGAGGGAATAATAAGTTCTGTTACAATACAATCAAATGAATCAAACAATGTGAATATAACAATTGAAGACAAAATAACAAAAACTGAGATACAAGAAAGTGTTACAGAACAAGATGAACAAGAATTGATGTATACATGCAATTTCGGTTTAATTGCTGGGGCAAATTGTGGTATTGTGTCTGATATTGTGTTAAATGGTCTTGAAGCAAACATTATTCATTCTTGTGATGTTGACGAAACAAAATTTAATAATACACCAACTACTTATCCATTATTACAAATTGGTTTGATTTGTGGTATGGAAGTATTCGACAATTTAAATTCTATTAGTGCTGATGAGTTAAACAAACTTAATACTACTAAAAATATTACAATAATTGATTGTTCAATTAATGCAGACAGTGCAACGCAAAAATTTGTTGGAGCAATAAGTGGCTATGGCGTTAAGAGTGTGGATAATGTTCTTTGTGCAAACTTTAATGCTACTTCAAATTCAGAAGAACCACAAGGAATATTGACTGCAGGAACATTATTTGGTGTTTATGTTCCAAGCATATACTTTACAAGTGTTTTACTTGATGGCGATGCAGAAATAGAAATTACAGCCACAGATTATGAAGCTGGTAGGATATATCAATTGGTTTATGAAGATAGTGTTGGTATTCATTCAGAGTTTAGTGAAAATAAACCAACAGCGCCTTCATCTTATGAATATTATGAAATAAGAAAATGGAGTCAAGATACGGACGGAAATTATGAATATGAAGTTGTAGAGTGTGAATCCAATGAAAATTATGATAATGAGGAAGATACACAAGTTAACTCATTAAGAGTTTATACTAAATTTATTCCTAAAATCACTAATGCTTGGGTTTATGATGCTAATAATTTAGGTATTTATAAAACTACTTATTGTTATGTAATTAGTGAAGAAATAACTGATAAAGATGATAATAAGTATAGAGAAGTTAAATTTAATGGTAAAGCAATTGATTTTATTGAATACTATGGCGACAATATTACAGATTATACGTCTAACACTAATTCTTCAATAACTGTTGAATTACCAACTGATATTATTTCAGAGATTACATATTCATCAAGCGTTGTAACTTATGTAAGTGGCAATGGTGAATCTACAGAAGTGTTTGATAATCTATATTATGGAACAAATCCTAGAATTATTGCATCAGTTATGGATAGTGATAATAAGGAAATATATAGGTTGGAAAATCTAAAAGGAAGTGTTTATTCTAATGGTAGTAATTCAATAAAATTTACTTATGAATATAATTGGAATGGCTCTAATAACTACACATCAACAGCAACAAGTGCTAATAATATAGAAATTTATAGTGGTGTTGGTTATAAAATGTATGGAAATATTACAATTACCAAAAGTGAAAGTAATACATTTGAAATTCGTAGAACAATAGAAATTACATCAATTACTTATACAAATGCAACAATTTTAAGTGATATTGTATTACCAACTGGCTTTAGCTGGAAAAATGCAAGCACGGAAATTGTAAGTGGCAACACTTACACAATGATTTATAATAGTATGGAAATAAATGTTGTTGTAAATCAAACAATTAGCGAGTAGGCAATTCACTTGCTTACTTGCAAAATTATTAGAACGGAAGTTTTAAGGAGAAAATTATGAAAATACGAAAAATTTTATCTTTAATAATGATAATTTTACTTTGCTCGACGGGGCTAATTTTTGGGTGTCAAAAAACACCTTTAGAAATTAATATATTGAACGAAAAAGATAAAGAAATTTCACAAATCTTCTTATCTCTTCCTGTTAATAATTTAAATACTGAAGATGAGATTCAAGACGATGAGGAAACACCAGATGAAGAAAATACTGAAGAAAATGGTGATGAAAAAATAATTGATGATGAAACAGAAGAAGATATTGATATCTACAATTGTGAAACGAGTCAAATTATTTATATTTCTAGTAACATTGAAAATACAATCTTTAGCAGTGGTATAGATTGTTATGCAAAAGAAAATGGAATCGTAAAAATCGAAGATTTAGGCAAAAATGAAAAAGGTTATAAATTTAAAATTACTGCACTTTATCCTAAAAACGTTTTACTTACATTTGAAACCAAAGATAAGAAGACAAAAGCAAATTTACTTGTAAATATTAATCAAGATATTGAAAAAATAACAGCGAATAATGATAGTGAAAATTATTTACTTTTAGGTAAAACTACACAAATTGATACAAGTGTTGTTTATTGTTCACCATCAACTACAACAAATAAAAACATTGCATTTGAGTTGCAATATAATTATGAAGGCATATCATTAAATGATAATGAAATTACAGTAGACGATAGAGTAACATTAAATGGTGTTGAAGTTAATAAAATATCATTACAAGCATACCATAAAGATAAATACAATGCCACAGAAGAAACGGAAGAAAATTTAAATTATATTGTTAAAAACATCGAATTTGATTTGATTAGACCAATAGATAATCTTGTTGCATTGTCAGGACAAGCAAGTGTTAGCGAATTAACTTTTGCTTCAAATTTAAGTATAGATGATTTAAGTGTTAAAACAATTTCAATCAAAGCTTTAAATGGTGATAAATATATTATCACAACAGAGGGCGGTGAAACATCTGATAATTCTTATGAAATTGACGAATCTTATGAAATTTTATGGAGACTTGAAAATCCTACAGAAGATATTGTTAGCATTGAAAAGGATAATTTTAACAATTTAACAATAACACAAAATTTTAGAAGTGGAGAAAACGTTTTAATTATTTGGGCAAGAAATAAAATTCAACAATCATATGTAACAAAAGAAATTAGAATAAACATCCACGTTTTAACTTATCCAACTTTTATTAGCGTAAATGGAACAAGAAATCCAGAAGAAATTATTTTATATGATGATGGTTCTTCTTATAATTTAGAGGTTACAGTAGGTTCAAATGCAAGCTATAACACACAATATAAAATTTCTGAAGATAATACTTTATACACATCAAGCATTAATGTTAAGTTTGAAAATGGCTTAGATGTGTTCGCTGGAACACCGATAAACAGTGGAACAAAATTAGTTCTATCTTGCAAGGATAGAAATTTGAGTGCAAACACAGAAGAAAATTATCAAATTATTTTAGAAGCATGTGGTTGTGCAGAAAAAAGTAAAGTAAGGGTTACTTTAAATATTAGGATTGTTCAAAGCGTAAGTATTAATGATATACAAATTTTATCAGGCGTAACAGATAGCACGCAATATACAATTTCTAAATTAAATGATTTTGGTGAATTAAATGAATTAACTTTAAAAGTTAAAACAAAAACATCTTCTTATGTTCCCAAATTTACTGTTCATATTGAAGATGAAAAAGTTGTGAACTTAAAATCTTTAAATTTAACGAAAGAAACTGAAAGAACGTTAACTTTAGTCGCTGTTGAAAAGGGGACTACGGTTGTTACTTTAAATTTTGATAATGGATTATCAAAAGAAATTGATATTGTAGTTTACACCGAAATAAACGGCTTTACAATTAATATAGACACAATTAATTCAAAGAATAATTTAGGAGAAATAATTTATTCTAATTATGAATTTGATTTAACAGATTCAGATAAAAACAATGACTTAAGTGCATTAGATGGAAAAAGTATAATTTTATCTTCATTTGCATTAAAAATTAATAAGTCTGCAAACTTCTTATTTAGTGCTTATGATATTAATGGAAATATTATTGATAATTCGGCAATAAAAACCATTACATACACTTACACGACTGATTGTTTTACAATTGATAATAATGATAATTTCATTTTTGGTCTTAAAGAAACGAGCGAAGAGGTTAGTGTAACTGTTAAAGTTGTTGGCTTTAATGATAAAGAACTAGAACAAACTTTCAAGGTTAGTGTGTATATTCCATTAGAAAGCATTAATGTTTTGGCAACATATACTACATTAGATGGTGAAGTCCAAAGTGATAGTTATGTTAATCTATACACACAAAATGATTTAGGTTATTATGACCAAAAATTAAGCACAGCAAAAATTAAAGTAACATTAAATCCTAGTAATGCAACGAAAGTTTCATATAATAATATTCTTGTTCAAACTAATTTTGTAACAGAGTTAACTAAAACAGATAAAGTAACAAAAAACAACACTTCTTATAACTATACTTTCACAGCAGAAAACTTATCTCATATTGAAAATACAGTTGGAACTATAACATTTACTATTCAAGAATATAATATTGTTTATACGCAAAAAGTTACTGTTAGAATAACAAAAACGATAGCCCCAACTAAAGTTTTGGTTGATAATGTAGAACAAGTCGAAACAGAAGAATATTTGTATTTTAACTTAAACTATGATGAACCAGTAAGTATTAATCCAATAATTTATCCTTATAATAGTTATAATTTAAAATATGATTATCTTTTAATTAATAAAACAGTAGATGCCGACCCTATTAGTTTTGAAAATGGTTTAGTATCACCAATAAATGCTGGCGAGTGTGATTTAATTTTAATACCACTTGCATGCTACATAAACGAAGCAGACTACAACGATAGTGCAGTTAAGAAAATTCATATCTTTGTTGCTGATGGCGTTTTAGTGCCATATCAAATGGACAGCAAGGATGACCTATTAAAATTAATGTCACCTGATGTTGTTGTTAAAAATAATAGTGATGAAGAAGAATTATATATTTCAAGATTTACGAAAAAATACATATTAACTAGCGATATTAATATGCAAAATGAAAGCGTTTTGCCAATAGGAATTTATAGAGTCCAAAATAGTAATCAAAGTGTAACATATAAAGTTATAGAATTTACAGGTGAAATTAATGGTGAGTTTAGAATTGGTTCAGTGACAAAATCTTATTCAATTACCGGATTATATTTTAATCTTCAAGAACAAAAGAATTTTAATGTTGAAAATTCAGACGGTGAAGTTTATTCTTACGTTGGTTTTGTAGCAATTAATAACGGAACAATTAAAAACTTATCAATTCAATACACAAACATTACAAGTGTGTTTAGTGAATATAAAACACCAAGATTAAATGATAGCGAAAAAGTCTTTAACTTCTTTGGTGGTGTTTCATCTATAAATAAAAAAGAAATAAAAAATTGTAATGTGGTAATTACAAATTCAAGCCTTACAACTTATTATGTAAAAAATAATATTGGATTCATCTCAGGAGAAAATGACGGAAATATTTCAAATTCTTTTGCAAAAGGAAATTTAACTATTGTTGATGGTGCTAAATCGTTAGATACAAGCGTGGATATTAAACTTGAAATTAACGCCGGTGGGTTGGTTGGATATAATAAAGGTAGCCTTTCAGGTGAATTTGATATAACAACAAATAAGCAAGATATACAAATCTTTAATAAAGATATTATCAATTCAAATGTTAATATAAGTTTAGTAATTAATAATAACCCAGACAACATAAACACAACATCTTCAGTTGGTGAATTAGTTGGTAGAAATGAAGGAAAAATAAGTCAACTTTCTTCATACGGCAAAGTAATTGCACCAAACTTTGATAATGTAGGTGGTTGTGTTGGAATAAACTGTTCAGGTGAAATTGAAAAACTATTTACATCATCAATAATATACGGACATTCTTGCGTAGGTGGATTAATTGGATTAAATTTAAGCGAAGATAAAATTTTAAATAACTCAATTATGTTATTAGATGACGATATTTTTGTAATTGTAGATAATGTAACATTAAAAACAAAAATAGTAGGCAAAACATTCGTCGCTGGTTTAATAGGTAAGTCTAATAAACTTGAAGGTGAAAGTGCAATTGATAGTTTTACAAGTCTTTGTGAAAATGGAAAAATAGAGAAAAACTTTGTAAAATCTTATGTAACATTAGAAAGTGGTTATGCAGATATTTTATGTTTAGAAAGTGATTTTGGTGGATTGTGTTCAAATGATGTAACATATTCATTTTCAAATTTAATTCCAGAATGTAAATTGGGTTCAAATTTTGCAAATGTAAGTATTTATAATTTAGGAAATCAATTTACAACAACAGGTAGTGTTGCTGGCGTAGGAATATATGCTCCAATAAGTTTAAGCGTTCAAATAAATTCATCAACATTATTTGAAGATAATTTATATTCATATAATAAGTTCATTAAAGTTGATGGTGAAAATATCATTATTTATCTTTACGACACGAATACTGATGAAGCAAAATATAACTATTATTTACACAACTATATTTTCTCTATAGTTGGGAATTATGAAACTAGTGTTGATGATGAGCAAAAATTATCATTGTATAAAATTGAAAGTTTAAATCAAGATATTTTAATTGTTGATGATTATGGTAATTTTAGAGTGTTAGCAGAAGGAATAGCTCAAATTAGAATTTCAAGTCTATTAAATAAGAACGCATATGCAATTTTAAATATTAAAATTATTTCTTGTATTGATGATTTTAGTTTTTATGCTGATAGCCTTTGTCAAGAAAAGATTACTAACTATATCTATGCAGAAATTGATATTAGTAAAAACTTATATTTATATGAAAGCATTAAACAAGATGACGTTTACATCCAATATTCAATTTTAAGTGATAATAATATACTTTTAGTAAATTCATTTGATGCGACAGGATTAACAACTAAATATTTCAGCACACTATATTCTCAAATTATCAAACCTACAAGTATGGGAACAGTTACAATTAATGCAAAATTATTTGTAAAAATTAATGGTAATTACTATGAATTACCACATAATGCACAAATTAATGTAATTGTTAAAGCAGGACTAAAAAATGTTTATTCAAACATCGAAAATGCCAATATAGTAATGAATGCAGGATTGGATTTACAATTTGTTGTAGAAACAGATTTAATTTCAACAACGAATGTAAAGGTTGAACAGATATTAAATGGTGATAGCACTCAAGAATATTTAAAATTAACATTAGATAAAGATGTTGAAAGTGATAGAATTAATTATAATTATAAAATATTTATAAATAAAGAAAAATTAAATGATTGTGTAAATCAAACTATATATTTTAAAATATATTTCTTTGATAGTTTTGTTTCACTAGATATGATTAAAGGAAACGAAGAAGAATATCAAAAATATATTAAAATTATTCCAATTTATGTTCAAGAATTTGGATTAATCAATGCTGACTTGACATATTTTGCTGACGGCGAAGTTATTAAAGACGCTAACGGTAATTCAATTATTAACACAAATGAATTAGAAAGCGAGTATATTAAAATTGGAAAACTTGGTATTTTAAAAATTAATATTTATCCTATTGAAAATATCGAAGGAAGAACTTTAACTTTAACTTACACAAATAGCGACAATTTAAATTTAAACTTTGCACAAGTGAGAAAAACAGCACAGGGCTATGAAAATTTAAATAATATTAAATTAATTAATAAAGGTATTGAATTAAATATTGATGAAGAAAATATTGATGAAGGTTATTTATATGTTAAATTATTAACAGATAGTCCTATAAAAGAAGGAAGCAAGTTTGTTTTAAGATTAAACATTTCAGATTATTCATATTATTTCGAAAAGACCTTAACAAGTCAATTAACTTCTAATTTGGAAATTAGTTATAACAATGCTATTTTGAACAAAGAAGGAAAACTTGAAGGAGTTTATGCAAAAGGCGTTCAAAATCAAATTATTTCATTAACAATAAGCAAGTTAAATGAATACCCTTATAAGTTTAACATTAAAACTTATAATGCTGATGGCACTAATTCAAGTTCTGTTGCTCAAATCACTTTAAATAATAGAACCAATTTGGGTAGTGAAGTTGTTAAATATGATTTTATGCTAGATGGAACATTAAATGTTGGTGAAATTGTAGAGATTGAATTTTATGTTGATAAAACTGTTAATGGCAAGACTGAAAGATATAGGTCTATTCTATTAAAACTTAATATAGTTGAATTTGTAGTTAATGGTTATGAAATTCAATATGTAGAAGATGGCTATTTAACAATGCCTTATGGCGCAACTTATCCTTTAAAAGTTATTTTAAACACAACAAACGGTGGTAGCGCAGAAGTGTTAAACGCTATTAGCGCAATCGAAGAAGAAATTTCTAAAGATAATGTTTGGTATTTTAATAATGAATTAATAAGTGTTAATTCAACTTATGACCAATATATTAATTCGGTAAATCTAAACGGATTTATTGGCTTAAATAGTAATAAAGAAATTAAATCATCTAAATTTGCCAATAGATTCACAATTAGTTATTCGTTGGGTAAAGTTGGATACTTTATAGAAGATTCAACTTCTGACACAAAGATATTTATTAATAGTGATAATAAATATAGTCAAAGATTTGCTAAAAATTTTGGTGTAGACTTCTTTTTGCTAACAGATGTTAATAATCCAATGCCAATTTATACACAAACAGAATTTGAGTCTATGAATGATGGCGGAAATTATATTTTGATGAATGATTTAACATTAATTAATTACACACCAAAAAATGCAACAATTAACAGTTTAGATGGAAATGCTTATACAATAACAATTGAAAGTTTAAATATTGATTTGTCAGCAGAAAATACGACGTATAATTTTGGCCTGTTTAATGAAATCAGCGAAACTACGTTGATTAAAAACTTAAATGTAGCTTTAAACTTAAAAGAAAATAATGTGAATAACATTTATCTTTACACAAATGGATATTCTTCATTATCATTTACTAATATTACTGCTTTAAGTTTTGGCGTTTTAGCTGGAGTTAATAGAGGATTAATTTATAATTGTGAAATCAAAGAATTTAAATATGGCTATGAAGTTAGCGAATTAAATATTATCTTTGATGGTCAAAATGTTTATGCTGGAGGTTTGGTTGGACAAAATGCAGGTATTATTACAAACTCTCGTAGCTTAATTAAACTTCGTTTTAACAAAGGTTTTGTGGCTTCATTTGCAGGAATAAACACGGGAACAATTAGTAGTTCTTATGCAAAACAAGTTAAAATTACAAATTTTGGTGAAGATGAAGCAACAAGTGCTGTTGGAGGATTTGTTTACGATAACAGTGGGGAAATTTTATATAGTTTTGTTGAAGGCGAAGAAAATAATGTTGTTGCAGGCATCCATATGGGTAAGAATGATGACTACTGTTTAATTGCTCCAATTTCAATGGGTGGTTTTGTGTATAACAACAGCGGTGTAATTGAAGATTGTTATGCAAACTTAACACTAACAAGTCAAGGACATTCTGGTGGTTTTGTTTACAGCAACTCTGGTAAAATTATAAGATGTTATAGTGCAACAATAAACGAAGCAAAAAACAATGATGCGCATGCTCCATTTATAGCACAATTTATTAATGGACCTAAAGTAGATACAACTTTATTCGAAAATTGTTATTATTTAAACAATGGAAAAAATGACCAAAGTGTAATTAACGACGCGTATATCACTTCTTTAACGCTTGAAGAGTTCGAAGATAGTTTTTATCTAACAAACTTTATATTTAGTGATGAAAATAGTGTATGGTGCTATGAAAATAAAATGTCGCTTCCAACTCTTTGTGAAGCAAATAACATCGCTATCTCATCAAGACAACTTGCAAGTATGGTTGTTTCATCAGATGGAACAGTTAATTATAATTACACTTATAACATGCAAAGTAATAACGAAACATATTATATGGGTCATCAAAAAAATCCTATAATAATTTCTAACGAAGAAGAATTTATCTCTTACTTTACAACAAGGGCGAGTGTAAATAATTATTATTACAGAATTATTAACAACATTGACTTTGATGAATATAGTAATTTACCAACAACAAACACTGTGTTTAGTGGAGTTTTAGATGGTAATGGCCTTGAAATATCAAATTTAAGAATTTCAGCAAATTCCGGATATATTAGTGATTATGATAGTTTTGGATTATTCTCTGTAATTAAGAAAAGTTCATCTTCAACATTGACTCCAGTAGTTAAGAATTTAACAATTTCTCCTAGTGAAGTTTATGCCAACAACATTATGAGAGTTGGAACCCTTGCGGGATACGTTGAAGATGCCAATATATATAATATTAAGGTTGATGCAAGTGGCGTTATTGTTCAAGGTAAAAATCTTGTTGGTGGTGTGATTGGCGAAGCTAAAGGAAACTCTAACATTGTTAACATTGAAAGCAATGTATCGGTAAATGCCAACTATTCGAAATTAGATTTTAATGGAAGATATATTTATTCTTCAAAGAATGCACGAAACAATTATAATTCTTATGTTTCCTATAGTGGAAGCATCATCGGCGCATTAGATGTTAACCAAACAGAAGATGGTAATGAAAGAGTAAGAAATGTTAAAGTTTATTCTGGAGTGAAAGCGATTGGTGAGTTTGTTGGTTTAGCATTTGGTGTGATTGGTGAAGATAGTGGAATTGATGACGTTAAAGTATACGCTAATGCAAATGGCTATGTTAACGCCACTTATGCAGGAGGATTAGTCGTTGGCGAAAACCGTGGTTATATTTCAAGAGTTGAAACAATTAAAGCAAGTGATGACGAACTAGTATTATTTAAAAACAAGACTCACTTTATTGGTGGAATTGTAGGATTTAATAATAATGGAAGTATTGTTAATAGTATTGCAAGACTTGATGTTGTTAGCGAAAATGCTAATACTAATGTTGCCGGTGGTGTAGTTGGTATTTGTGTTGGTGGTTCTATCAGCAGTGTCTATACTGATAACGAAGTATTCGCCAATTCAGTTGTTGGTGGAATTATAGGAATTTCGGCGAGAAGAGAAATGCTTGCAAATATTAATGACTATAATAGTAAGCTAAATACAATCATTACAAATATAAATAACACAGACTATATGTCTAATGACGCTATCTTTGATGATTATATTAAATCAAACAACATAGTTTACATTGCAAATTGCGTTGTTAACAATCAAATTACATCTTTAAGTAGATGTTATGAATATTTGAAATCATCTACAAAATTTATAGGCGCAATTATTGGTGCCGCTCACAACACTTCTCAAACGGAAGAAAACACAATTTCATTTGCGACTAAAAATAGTTATATTTGTGTTAACAATTATTATCGTTCTTTTACATATACAGATGGCGAAGACGTTTACAACTTACAAGATTTTGGTGCTTTAAACTGTGAAAATATTATAGACTTCCCAAGCGAAACTCAAAATGATGGTTTTAGTATTACTAAAAATATGGGTAGTGATGATATTTTACCAGAAGAAAAATGTGCAACTAGTTATGATGGTAATGTTGGACTTTCTATGTTTGCTAAATGGAGTAGTAGTATCTTTACATTTGGAACAAGCAGTGTTGTTGAATTTAAAAATATTAATAATATTAATTCGAAAGGCTTGGTTGGCGAAGGAACTAGTGAAAATCCATATTTAGTAAGTTCAACTTATGGCGTTAAGCAATTAGCAAATTTGGTTAATGCTGGAAACAGAGAAGTTACTGTTAGTTTAATTGATAATATAGAGTTTACTGGAAAAGAATTTGTTTCAATAGGGACAAATACAAGTTCATTTAATGGCATATTTAAAGGTAATGGATATTATATTAATGGTTTAACTTACACAAATAAAAACGAATATTACAATCAATCAACTTTTGGTTTGTTTGGAACGATAGGTAAAAATGCAAGAGTAACCGATTTAAATGTTGTTGCAAATTTCATAATTAATTATGGTTCAAACATTCAATATACTGGTATTATTGCAGGTGTTAATAATGGATATATTGGAAATTGTAATGTTTATGGTGGCATTGTTGCTATTTTACAATATATTGTTGCTCCAACCTCAAGTCAAAGTGGATTAGCAAATGCAACTTCTTATATTGGAGGCATTGCTGGAGCCAATATGGGACAAGGTGATGCAATTGTTGCTTCAACAAATAATGCAATAATGTATATCGCAGTGTTTGATGTTGAAAACCCTAGTGAAGAAGTGATTAATGATAATCAAAAGGTAGACATTTTCGCAGGTTACATTGTTGGTGCCAACGCTAATACAGCAATAGTTAATAGATGCGTTAATAAGAGAACTAAAAATTTATTAATTAATCAAGGGGCTAAAGGTGACAACGGTAGTGAAAGTGATAAGATTTATACATTAATTGTTTTAAACAAAACATCTGATGATTGTGTAAATCATGTTGGATATATTGCTGGATATTGTGATGCAAGCGCAACAGTATACGAAACAGAAAGTGAATATGACACAATTTATTCGTTAGCAGAAAGAACAATTAAGTATAAAGGTCAACAATAATAAAAATGCATAGTAACAATTAATCAAAATAAAATATTGAAACAATTAAGATTAGGGTGTATCAAAATTGATACACTCTTTTCTTCGCCAAACAGCACAGAAACATAAAACAAAATAAATTAAAAGATACGTAAAACTATCATACTTTATTAATTATTCTAAAATAGTTTATTAATTAAATTAAAATATCACCGGAATAATATTCCACCTGTAATTTACATAAAAACACTAACAATTTTTAAGTTTTTGTGCTACTATTCTTTTATCAAAACAAAAAGGAGATATTTTATGGAATTTACTTTTGGAGAATTTCTTGCCACTAAAAGAAAAGGAAGGGGACTAACGCAAAAAGATTTAGCAAAGATTTTATATGTTAGTGAATCGACCATTTCAAAATGGGAACAAAATCGTGCAAATCCAGATATAACTGTTATTCCTACTTTATCTAAAATATTGGGAGTTAGTGAGCACGAGTTAATAACTGCCAGCATTGACACCGAACAAAGGGAAAAAGACAAACAAGCAAAGAAATGGAAGCGTTTAACTTATGGTTGGAATTTGTTTTTTATAATTGCCTATGGCATAGCACTTTTAACTTGTTTTATTTGTAATTTAGCAATTAATCACACTTTGAGTTGGTTTTGGATTGTGTTCTCTAGTTTATTACTATGTGCAAGTTTTACAACGCTTCCACAATATATTAAAAAGTTTAAGTTGTTGATATTGTCAATTACACCATTACTATGTCTAATTTTATTATTGGGTATTTGCTGTGTTTATACATTTGGAAATTGGTTTTGGGTTGTAACATTTCCTGTGATTGTTGGTTTTATTATGGTCTTTTTGCCAATCTATATTAAGGTATACAATGTTCCTAAACTTATCAAAAACCACAAATTTCTTTTATGTTCATTAATAAACTTATTGTTTATAATAGCAATGTTATATATTATCGAAGATTTTGTTATAGCAAACAATTTTTCAAATTTAAAATGGGTTACAAACTTTGCTTTGCCGATATGCTTTTATTGCTTTGCAATAGCAATATGCATAATTGTGATAATTCAATATTCAAAAATGAATAGTTGGTTTAAAGCAAGTTCTACACTATTATTATTTGCCATCATTTGGTTGCCTACACAATACATATTAAATGTGCTATTATTTAATGTTTGGGGTATAGAAAAACCAACAACTATTATTCCTAATTTGGGAAAGTGGGTTCAACCATATATAAATAATAACGTCAATTTTATACTAATATCAAGTTTGCTGTTACTTTCAATTGTATTTGGGATTATTGGAGCGTTAAGGCATAAAAATAATTAGTAATTCAAAATAGATATAAAAAAGGCACTTTAGTTTAAATACATCCTCAAAGTTAAACAACTTTAGGCTGTTCACCTCAGCATATAAGTGTCTTTTTTATTTGTTTTAAATGTATAACCAAAATTCTTTGTATTTTTTTATTTATTATTATATCTCTATATATAGTATGTTATTATATATTCTAATTATATAATTGTAAAAAAGGAATTAAATAAAAATCTTTTTAAATTAATAAAAATTAAAAAAGTTAATATTTTTTTTGTTTTTATTCTTGACTTATTTACAAATGTGTGTTATAGTTGTAGGAGCTAAGAGTAGCGATTTTTTGTCGTGCTTCAAAAAGAATGAATGTTTTTGGCGATAAAATATGCTAAACAACTTAATATTTAAGGAGAAAATTAATTAATGCAAGACAAACCAAAAGTAAAAAAAGTTAATTACGGCAGAGCAGAAAGATATAGTTTTGCCAAGGTTGATGAAAATGCAGAATTACCTTATTTGTTGCAAATTCAAAAAGAACCTTATAAAAGATTCCTAGATGAAGGGATAAAGGAGGTTTTAGAAGAAGTATCTCCAATTGTTGACTATTCGGACAAAGCAGAACTTTATTTTTTAGAGCATAAACTTGAACCAAATACAAAACATTCTGAAGATGATTGTAGAAAAAGTCGTTTAAGCTATACACAACCTTTAAAAGTTAAAGCAAGATTAGTTTTAAAGGAAAGTGGTGAAGTTATCGACCAAGAAGTATATTTAGGCGATATTCCAATTATGAGTGATGAAGGTTATTTTATTGCTAACGGCGTTGAAAAAGTTGTAATCAGTCAAATTGTTAAATCACCATCAGTTTATTTTTCAAGTGAATATGATAAAACTGGTAAACAATTAATAGTTGCTAATTTGTTTAGTCCAAGAGGAACTAGACTTTCTATAGATTTAACTCCACAAGAAACATTAAGATTTATTATTAATGCTTCATCTAAAGTTAGTGCGGGAGTGTTTTTAAAAGCATGTGGATTAACAAAAGAAGAAATCTTAAAAATTTTTGACAATCATCCATTTTTAGTAAACACTTTAGAAAAAGAGCCTCAAGAAACAGAAGAAGAAAGTTTAATTGAAATTGCCAAGAAAACTCGTCCAAGTGAAGTTCCTAGTGCTGAAGCAACAAGACAATATTTGCATGACACATTCTTTAGTAATTTATATTATAACTTCAGCAGAGTTGGAAGATATAAATATAACATCAAATTAAGTTTAGCATCAAGAATTGCTGGTTTTGTTAGTGCTTATGATATTCAAGTTAATGGCGAAACACTAGTTAAAAAAGGCGAAGTTATTGAAAAAGAAGTTGCTTACAAAATTCAAGATAGTGGTATTAACGAAGTTTATATCTTACACGAGGGAAGACCTCATAAAATTATTGGTAATGGTAGAGTTAAACTATCAAATGTTTTTCCATGCATAGAAGAAGATTTGGGAATTAATGAATTAGTTTACTACCCATTATTAAAGAGAATTTTAGAAGAAAACAAAACTAAAGAAAAAAGAATGTTAGCTATTAAACAAAATGCTAAAGAATTAATAACTACACATTTAACAATTGAAGATTTGTTAGGAACAATTAGTTATATTATTGACTTATCTTCTGGATTAGGAAGAGTTGATAATATCGACCATTTAGAAAATAGAAGAATTGCAACGGTTGGCGAATTGATGTGCAACGAATTTAGAAAAGGTGTTAACAAACTAAAAGACTCTGTTCGTGAAAGTATGCAATCTCACGACTTAAGCGAAATGACACCTAACACTCTTGTTTCTGCAAGATTTGTTAATAAATTCTTAAAAGATTTCTTATCTTCAAGCCAACTATGTCAATTTGCAGAAGACTTTAACCCTGTTACAACATTAACAAATAAAAGAAGAATTTCAGCTGTAGGACCTGGTGGTATTAAAAAAGAACGTGCTGGCGCAGAAGTGCGTGACGTTCACTACTCACACTATGGAAGAATTTGTGCTATTGAAACTCCAGAAGGTAATGGTATTGGTTTGATTAATGGTTTAGCAGCTTATGCTAAAGTTAATGAATATGGATTTATTGAAACTGGATATAGAAAAGTTGACCACGAAACAGGTAAAGTAAGTAACGAAATTACTTATATGATGGCTGGTGAAGAAGAGAAATATTATATTTGTCAAGCAGTTGAGCCAACAGATGAAGAAGGCAGATTGACAAATGATAAAATTTTGTGTAGAAGAAAAGGTATTCTATATGAACTAAGTCCAAAACAAGTAGACTACATGGATATTTCTCCTAGACAATTTATTTCAGCAATTACAAGTTTAATACCATTCCTTGAAAATGATGATACAGTTCGTGCTTTAACGGGTTCAAACATGCAAAGACAAGCCGTTCCACTACTTCGCGCTGATTCACCAATTATCGGAACAGGTATCGAACATAGAATTGCAGTTGATAGTGGCGCTATGGTTATCAACCAAGAAGATGGCGTTGTTAGTTATGTTGATGGTAATGAAATAATTGTTAAACAAAACAGTGGTGAAAACAAAGTTTATACTTTGAAAAAGTTTAGAAAAACAAACAAAGAAACTTGCTTTAACCAAAAACCTATTGTTAAAAAAGGCGAAGTCGTTAAAAAGGGTGATGTTTTAGCTGATGGATTCAGCACAAATAATGGTGAACTTGCCTTAGGAAAGAATGTTACAATCGCATTTATGAACTGGGAAGGATATAACTACGAAGACGCTATTTTAATTAGTGAGAAATTAGTTAAAGAAGACACATTCACATCAATCACTTTAAAAGAAGAAGAATGTGCAGCTAGAAGCACAAAACTTGGTGATGAAGAAATTACTAGAGATATTCCTAATGTTTCTGAAGAAATGTTAAGAAATCTTGATGAAAATGGTATTGTAAGAATTGGTAGCGAAGTTAGAAGTGGTGATTATCTTGTTGGTAAAGTGACTCCAAAAGGAGAGACAGAACTTACACCAGAAGAAAGATTATTACGTGCTATCTTTGGTGAAAAAGCTAGGGAAGTTAGAGATAACAGCTTAAAAGTTCCACATGGTAGTGGTGGTATAGTTGTAGATGTTCAAGTGTTTAGTAGAAAAAATAAAGATGAACTTGACCCAGGTGTTAATACCTTAGTAAAAGTATTTATAGCTAAAAAGAGAAAGATTTCTGTCGGCGATAAAATGGCAGGTCGTCATGGTAACAAGGGTGTAGTATCAAGAGTTCTTCCAGAAGCCGATATGCCATATATGGCAAACGGAGAACCAGTTGATATTGTATTAAATCCATTGGGCGTTCCTTCTCGTATGAATATAGGACAAATTTTGGAAGTGCATTTAGGTTTGATTGCTAAAACATTAGGTTGGAAAGTGGCAACTCCAAACTTCAACGGCGCAACTGAAAAAGATATTCAAGAAATGCTTGTTGAAAACAAATTACCTGAAGATGGTAAATTCCAATTATATGATGGCAGAACAGGCGAACCATTCGAAAATAGGGTTACTGTTGGAACAATGTATATGATTAAACTAGAACATATGAGTGAAACAAAAGTTCACGCAAGAAGTATTGGTTCATATACAATGATTACTCGTCAACCATTAGGTGGTAAAGCAATGTTCGGTGGTCAAAGATTTGGTGAAATGGAAGTTTGGGCACTTGAAGCATACGGTGCAAGTCATTTGCTTCAAGAAATGTTAACGGTTAAATCCGATGACTATTTAGGAAGACAAAAAGCATACGAAAGTATTGTTAAAGGTGAACCTATTCCAGAACCTGGAATTCCAGAAGGCTTTAAAGTTTTAGTAAAAGAACTTCAAAGCATCGGTCTAGATGTTAAAATCTTGACTGAAAACAATAAAGAAATTAATGTCAACGAAATTTCAACCACTGAAGCAACAAATGCAATTCAAAAGAATGTTGAAGAAGAATTGAAAGAAATTGATATTGATGAAGATGTATTCAATTTATCTAATATTGAAGAAAATCAAGCAGTTACAGAAGAAGATGTGTTTGATGAAGATAGTTTGTTTGATGATTTTGGAGATGATGAATAAATTTCTACATTACAAAAAAATTAATTAAGAGGTAAAATAAATGTTTGAATTAAGCAATTTTTATGCGATGAAAATTGGTCTAGCTTCACCAGAAAAAATAAGAGAATGGTCTTATGGTGAAGTTACAAAAAGCGAAACTTTAAACTATAGAACTCAAAAACCTGAGAGAGATGGTTTGTTTTGTGAAAGAATTTTTGGACCACAAAAAGATTATGAATGTCATTGCGGTAAATATAAAAGAATTCGTTACAAAGGTGTAATTTGTGATAAATGTGGTGTAGAAGTTACAACAAGTAGTGTTCGTCGTGAAAGAATGGGACACATTGAACTTGCAGCTCCAGTATCACATATTTGGTTCTTTAAAATCAATCCTTCCAAAATAGGTCAATGTTTGGATATTAGCAGTAAAAACCTAGAAGCAGTTTTATACTATGTTAATTTTATTGTTATAGACCCAGGAAAAACTGAATTTGAAAAGAAACAAGTTATTACAGATAGAGAATATCGTGATGCTATAGAAAAATATGGCCCAAATTCCTTTAAAGCTGGAATGGGTGCCGAAGCAATTAAAGAATTATTAAAAGAAATTAATCTTGAAGAAGAATGTCGTATTTTAAAAGCAGAAATGAATGCTAGTAAAGGACAAAAGAGATTAAAAATAATTAAGAGATACGAAATAATGCAAAGTTTCTTAACTAGTGGAAATCGTCCAGAATGGATGATATTAGATTGTATCCCTGTTATACCACCTGATTTAAGACCTATGGTTCAATTAGATGGTGGAAGATTTGCGACTAATGACTTAAACGATTTGTATCGTAGAGTTATCAACAGAAATATAAGACTTAAAAAATTGTTAGAAATTGGTGCACCAGATGTTATCGTTAGAAATGAAAAGAGAATGCTACAAGAAGCAGTTGACGCTTTATTCGATAATGGTAAAAGAGGAAAACCAGTTGTTGGTGGAAGTAAAAACCGTGAATTGAAATCAGTTTCTCATAGTTTGAAAGGTAAACAAGGACGTTTCCGTTTAAACCTATTAGGTAAACGTGTTGACTATTCAGGTCGTGCTGTTATTGTAATTGGTCCAGAATTAAAAATTTATCAATGTGGATTACCAAAACAAATGGCTCTTGAATTGTTTAAACCTTTCATTATGAAAAGATTGGTAGAGATGAACCAAACTTACAATATTAAGAGTGCAAAGAGAATGGTTGATAGAGAAAAACCAGTAGTTTGGGATGTTTTAGATGAAGTTATTAAAGACCATCCTGTTTTGCTTAACCGTGCTCCAACACTTCATAAATTGTCAATACAAGCATTTGAACCTGTTTTAGTTGATGGAAACGCAATAAAATTGCATCCATTAGTATGTACAGGATTCAATGCTGACTTCGATGGTGACCAAATGGCAGTTCACGTTCCACTAAGTGCAGAAGCGTGTGCAGAAGCCAGATTCTTAATGTTGGCATCAAATAATATTGTTAAACCAAGTGATGGAAAACCTATCGTTACTCCTCAACAAGATATTGTTTTAGGTTCTTATTATTTAACTATGTTAAATCCTTCTGCAAAAGGTGCTGAAAGAAAATTCTCTAGTGAAGATGAAGCAATGCTTGCATACACAATGGGTGAAATAGAGTTAAGGTCTCCAATATATGTTAGAAGAACAGGCATATTTGATGGTGAAAGAGTTCAAAAGAACATTAAAACTTCAATTGGTAAAATTTTATTTAATGAAGTAGTTCCACAAGATTTAGGATATGTTGATAGAACAAGCAAAGAAACATTCTTAGACTATGAAATTAACGAAAAAATAGTTAAAAATAGTGATGGAACAATAACTAAAAAGAACTTTACAGTTGGTAAAGATGAATTAGGTGATATTGTTGCTAGAGTTTATGAAAAATATGGAACAACTCCAACAGCAAAATTCTTGGATAAAATTAAAGCGTTAGGTTATAAATATTCAACTCTTTCAGGAATAACAATGAACTTATTTGATATGAATATTCCAGAAGAAAGACAAATAATTATTTCCGATACTGAAAAACTAGTTGAACAAAATGAAAAACTTTATAATCGTGGTTTAATCACTTTAAATGAGAAAGTTAATAAAAACATTTCCTTATGGGAAAAGGCAACAGGAGATGTTTCTCTTGCTGTAAGACAAAATCTAGGCGAATTTAACCCAGTAAACATTATTGCAACATCAAAAGCCAGAATGAATCCAGACCAATTAAAACAAGTTTGTGGTATGCGTGGAATTCTAGCAGCAGTTGGTGGTGCTAAAATAGAAATTCCAGTAAAATCTAACTATCGTTTAGGATTAAAACCTTTCGAATACTTTATGAGTTCTCGTGGTGGACGTAAAGGACTTGCAGATACAGCGTTGAAAACTGCTGATGCTGGTTATTTAACAAGAAAACTTGTTGACGTGTCACAAAGTGTTATAGTAAATCAAGAAGATTGTTTTGCTTCAAATGGTGAAAAAATTAAAGGTATGTCAGTTTCAGCAATTACTGTAGATGATACATTAGTTTGCAAATTAAAAGACAGAATTATTGGTCGTGTTGCTGTTAATGATGTTATCGACCCTAACACAAATGAAGTTATTGTTAAATCTAATGAAATGATTTCAAAAGAACAAGCAGAAAGAATTGAAAACTGTGGCATTAAGTCTGTTGAAATTAGAACATTATTAACTTGCCGTTGCAAAGATGGTGTTTGTGCTAAATGTTACGGTAAAGATATGAGCAGTAATAAATTAATTGGAGTTGGTGAAGCGGTTGGTATTATTGCTGCGCAATCAGTAGGTGAACCAGGAACACAATTAACAATGAAAAACTTCCATACTGGTGGTGTTGCAACTGCAGTCGATATTACAACAGGTCTTCCACGTGTTGAAGAATTATTTGAAACCAAACGTCCAAAAGGTATGGCAACACTTTGTGAAGTTGCTGGCAAGATTACGGTTAATAAAGTTGATAAATTAGACGAAGTTGTAGTTCATACTAACGATGGTGATGTTTCTTATTTATTACCTTATGGTAGCGTTCTAAAAGTTAAAACTGGTGATAGTGTTGTTCCAGGAACACCATTAAGTGCTGGTTCAATTTATCCAAATGATATTTTAAGAACGCAAGGTGTTAAAGCTGTTCAAGAGTATTTAATTAATCAAATTTTATATTCATATTCTAAAAATAGCGTTAATATTAATACAAAACACTTGGAAATCATAATTCGTCAAATGTTAAAGAAAGTTTTAATTGAAGACCAAGGAGATACTGATTTCTTACCAAGTTCATATGTAGATATCTTTGCTTATGAAGATGCTAACGATGAGATTTTGAAAAAGGGTGGAGTTCCTGCAAGTGCTAAAAGAGTATTATTAGGAATTACTAAAGCAGCGTTAAATAGTGAAAGTTTCTTAAGTGCTGCATCGTTCCAAGAAACACCAATGGTATTAACTGAAGCATCTATTAAAGGTAAAGTAGATACTCTTCGTGGATTAAAAGAAAATGTTATTATAGGTAAATTAATTCCAGCTGGAACAGGTAACTATAATCATTTAGATGTTTATCCTAAATTTAATACTCAAAATATTGAAGAAAATACTGAAGAAATTTCTAAAGAAAAAATTTCAGATGTAGAATAATTAAGAATCGCCATTTATATGGCGATTTTTTAAATAATAAATTTTAAGAAAGATTAAAATATTTTTTAAAAAGGTATTTACAAAAATAAAATAATGTGTTATATTAAGGATGTAAAAAAGGAGAAAATATGGCAGTAACTAATAAAAAACTAGAAGAATTAATTTATTTATCATTAATTGGTCGTTACACATTAAAACAAGAGTCTGATTTTCAAACAATATTATCTTTTGTTGATGACAGACAAAACAAATTAAGACCAATTTATCAAACAAAACTTGACAGTCAAAGCACAGATAATAGCGTTAAAAAAAGTATAAAATCTTTTGAGGATAAAGTGTTTAGTCAATCAAAATACATTATGCTTTATAAATTTCTAGACACAAAACACGATATTAATGGCGTTAATTTTATAAATAGAATTTCATCTTATCTATGTGACATTTACACTACTTTCCCTAGTAAAGAAAAAGAAATTATTAAAGGAAACTATACTAGTAACATTCAAAAACTTTGTGAAACAGAAGTTATTGACAAAAAACAATCACTTGTTGCACTAGAATTATTTGAAGAATTAACAAAAAATTATTCAGATGTTAATGATTGCACTAGCGAATAATTAAAATATTTTAATAAATTGTTAAATAAAGTTTACTTTTATTTTAAAATTATGATAAAATGTATTTAATTAGGAGAAGAATAATGCAACAATACATTTATCCCGCGATATTATATCAAGATAACGAAACAAAAAATTATTCAGTAGCCTTTAATGACTTAGATGTCTTTACTGAAGGTAACTCTGTGGAAGATGCTTTTAAAAGTGCCAAAGATTTTTTAAAAGCATATTTAAGATGCAGTTTAATGGTTTATGGAGAAATGGATAAACCTACAAGTTATATTGACGTTAAAAACGAACATCGCGATGAAATAGTTTTGCTCGTTGATGCCGAGTTTGATGAAAAAGAAAAAACGGGATTTGTTGATGATATATTTGATGATTAAGAACCTTAAAGGTTCTTTTTTATTTTATAATTGTTTTATCCAAATTATTGTGTAATTTAAACATTATTTTTAAACGGAAATAAAAATAAAAAAAGTTATAAAAAATAATAATTACTGTTGACAAAATTATTCATTTTTGATAAAATATCTCCGTTACTTAACCGTAAAATTTTTTTATGGTTATTGGTTTGTTAATAAGGTAATGTGTGTGTAACTTATTAACATTGACTAAAATGAAAATTTACCTTTAAGGGTTGTTAAGGTAAGTTCAAATTTTAAAGGAGGAAAGAAGATGCCAACAATTAACCAACTTATTAGGCACGGCAGAAAACAAGTTGAAAAGAAAAGCAAATCACCAATTCTTGATGAATGCCCTCAAAAAAGAGGTGTATGTTTGTCTGTAACAACAACTACGCCTAAAAAACCAAACTCTGCATTGCGTAAAATTGCTAAGGTTAAAGTTTCTAACGGCGAAGAAGGAACAGCATATATTCCAGGAATAGGTCATAACCTACAAGAACACAGTGTTGTTTTAATTCGTGGTGGAAGAGTAAAAGACTTACCAGGTGTTCGTTACCACATTATTCGTGGTGCATTAGATACTGCTGGTGTAGCTAAAAGAAATCAAAGCAGAAGTAAATATGGTGCTAAAAAACCTAAATAATGAACTTACATTAAAAATCTAAAAAAGGAGAAGATAAATTATGCCAAGAAGAAATCAAGCTGTTAAAAGAGAAATTTTACCAGATCCAAAATTCAACAGTATTGTTGTAGCAAAACTTATTAACCAAGTTATGTTAGATGGTAAAAAGAGCCTTGCACAAGAAATAGTTTATAATTCATTTGACATCGCTAATGAAAAACTTGGTTTAGAAGGTGCTAATTGCCTATCTAAAGCATTAGAAAACATTATGCCAGTTGTTGAATGTAAAGCAAGAAGAGTTGGTGGCACAAACTATCAAGTTCCAATTGAAGTTCGTCCAGAAAGAAGACAAACTTTAGGTATTAGATGGTTAGTAATCAACGCTAGAAAAAGAAGTGAAAGAGAAATGCAAAATCGTCTTGCTGGTGAAATTGTAGATGCTTGTAATCAAACAGGTGGTGCAGTTAAAAAGAAAGAAGAAATGCATAGAATGGCTGAAGCAAATAAAGCATTTGCTCACTATAGATATTAAAATAAGGAGAAAATTATGCCAAGAGAATTTACGCTAGAAAATACAAGAAATATCGGTATTATGGCTCACATTGATGCTGGTAAAACAACAACAAGTGAAAGAATTCTTTACTACACTGGTATTAATCACAAGATTGGTGAAGTTCATGAAGGTGCTGCGACAATGGACTGGATGGAACAAGAACAAGAACGTGGTATCACAATCACTAGTGCCTGCACAACTTGTGCTTGGAAAGGTAAAAGAATAAACATTATTGATACTCCAGGACACGTTGACTTCACAGTTGAAGTTCAAAGAAGTTTAAAAGTATTAGATGGTGCAATCCTTGTATTAAGCGCAAGAGAAGGAGCGCAACCTCAAAGTGAAACTGTTTGGCGTCAAGCAAATGCTTACAACGTTCCAAGAATAGTTTTTGTTAACAAAATGGATAGAGATGCTGCAGACTTCTTCCATGCTGCTGAAACAGTAAAAACAAGATTAAAAGGTAATCCTGTAATGATTCAAATTCCTATTGGACAAGAAGCAAATTACAGAGGATTAATTGACTTAGTAGAAATGAAAGCAACTTTATATCATCAAGATGATGGTAAAATTTTTGAAGTTGTTGATATTCCAGAAGAGTTTAAAGCACAAGCAGAAGAATATAGAGCAAAAATGTTAGAACAAGTTGTTGAAACTGATGATGATTTGCTTGAAAAATATTTTGCTGGTGAAGAAATAACTGTTGATGAATTAAAATCAGCAATTAGAAAGGCAACAATTGGACTAAAAATCAATCCAGTTCTTTGCGGAACAGCATTAAGAAATAAGGGTGTTCAACCACTATTAGATGCCATTGTAGATTATTTGCCAAGCCCAATTGATATTGACCACATTACTGGAACAAATCCAGAAACAAACAAAGAAGAAATAAGAGAAACAAGTGATAACGCACCATTTGCAGGTCTTGCTTTCAAAATTATGGATGATAAATTCGTAGGAAACCTAACATTCTTCCGTGTATATTCAGGAACATTAAAATCAGGTTCATATGTTTACAATCCTAGAACACAAAGAAAAGAAAGAATTGGTCGTATTGTTAGAATGCATGCCAACAACAGACAAGAAATTGATGAAATCTTTGCTGGTGATATCGCTGCCCTAGTAGGCTTAAAAGATACTATTACTGCCGATACACTATGTGATGAAGACCATCCAATTATGTTATCCGGTATGGATTTCCCAGATCCAGTTATTGAACAAAGTTTGGAACCAAAAACAAAAGCTGACCAAGAAAAAATGGTTCTTGCATTAATAAAACTTGCAAAAGAAGACCCAACATTCAAAACTTGGACAGATAAAGATTCTGGACAAACAATTATTGCAGGTGTTGGTGAATTACACCTAGACATCATT
The DNA here is from genome assembly GCA_051889995.1 of Christensenellales bacterium. Lineage (GTDB taxonomy): Bacteria > Bacillota > Clostridia > Christensenellales > UBA1242 > UBA7868. Next base: position 108,873 of record JBJFDL010000008.1, on the reverse strand, counting down.
GTTGATAGATTAAGAAGAGAATTTGGTGTTGAAGCGAATATTGGTAGACCACAAGTTGCTTATAAAGAAACAATTAGAATGCCAGTTGAAGCTGAAGGAAAATATATTCGTCAAAGTGGTGGTAAAGGTCAATATGGTCACTGCTGGATTAGACTTGAACCAACTGATGGTGGTTATCAATTTGTTGATGAAATCGTTGGTGGTGTTATTCCAAAAGAATATATTCCTGCTATTGATAAAGGTATTCAAGAAGCAGCACAAAATGGTGTTTTAGCAGGCTACCCAGTTGTAGACTTTAAAGTTACTGTTTTTGATGGTTCTTATCATGATGTCGATAGTAGTGAAATGGCGTTCAAAATTGCTGGTAGTATGGCATTTAAAGAAGGTGCTAAAAAAGCTAATCCAGTAATTCTAGAACCAATTATGAAAGTTGAAGTTGAAACACCAGATGATTATCTAGGAGATGTTATTGGTGGTTTGACAAGCCGTCGTGGTATACTTCAAGGAACTGAAGCTGAATATGGAATTCAAAAAGTTAACGCATTAGTGCCACTTGCTGAAATGTTCGGTTATGTTACAGATTTAAGAAGTGCAACACAAGGAAGAGGAACATTCACAATGGTATTCAACAACTATTCAGAAGTTCCTAAATCAATTGCTGAAAAAATTATTGGCGAAAGAGCTAAGAGAAACGAAGAAGATTAATTTTGCGAGAAAGGGCGAATATATCGTCTTTTCCGCAAAAATCTTTAAAAATTTTTATTTATGTTGTTATTTTTATTTGCTTTATTTTCGCGAATATGCTAAAATTAAAGCAAGTGAAATAGTAAAAATTAAATTTCATTAATATTAGGAGGAAAATTTTAAAAATGGCAAAAGCAAAGTTTGAAAGAACAAAACCACATTGCAACATTGGTACTATCGGTCACGTTGACCATGGTAAAACAACATTAACAGCTGCAATTTGTATGACTTTATCTAAAATTGGTAAAGCAGAAGGTATGAATTATAACGATATTGATAAAGCTCCAGAAGAAAAAGCTAGAGGTATCACTATCAACACAGCTCACGTAGAATATGAAACAGAAAGAAGACACTATGCACACGTTGACTGTCCAGGACACGCAGACTATGTAAAAAATATGATTACAGGTGCTGCTCAAATGGATGGAGCAATCCTAGTTGTTTCTGCTGCTGACGGCCCAATGCCTCAAACAAGAGAACACATCCTACTAGCTCGTCAAGTTGGCGTTCCATACATTGTTGTTTTCCTAAACAAATGTGATATGGTTGATGATGCAGAATTATTAGATTTAGTAGAAATGGAAGTTAGAGAATTATTAACTAAATATGACTTCCCAGGAGATGATACTCCAATTATTAGAGGTTCAGCTCAAAAAGCATTAGACGCTGTTCTAGCAGGTGCTGATGTTACTACTGCTCCAGAATGTAAATGTATTTTTGAATTAATGGATGCTGTTGACAGCTATATTCCTGATCCAAAAAGAGACGTTGACCAACCATTCCTAATGCCAGTTGAAGACGTATTCACAATCACTGGTCGTGGAACAGTTGCTACTGGTAGAGTAGAAAGAGGTATCGTTAAAGTTGGTGATACTGTTGAAATCGTTGGTATGGGTGCTAAAAAACAAACAGTTGTTACTGGTGTTGAAATGTTTAGAAAACTACTAGACCAAGCAGAAGCTGGTGATAACATTGGTTGCTTACTACGTGGTATTGAAAGAAAAGATATCGAAAGAGGACAAGTTATTGCAAAACCAGGCACAATTCATCCACATACAGAATTCACTGCACAAGTGTATGTATTGAAGAAAGAAGAAGGTGGCCGTCATACTCCATTCTTTGATGGATATAGACCTCAATTCTATTTCAGAACAACAGACGTTACTGGAACAATTAAATTACCAGCAGGCGTTGAAATGGTAATGCCAGGTGATAACATCACTATGGATATTTCATTAATCACTGATATCGCTATCGAAGAAGGATTAAGATTCGCTATTCGTGAAGGTGGTAGAACAGTTGGTTCAGGTGTTGTTACTAAAATTATTAAATAGTAATAAATTAAAAACACATAGTTTTCTATGTGTTTTTTTATGTCAATTATTAAATTACTTAATAAGATGTTTGATATAAATTAATAAATATGATATAATATCTTAATAGGGGTTAATTTATGTATATAAAATTGGCAGATTTAAATAAAATGGGTGACAGATATATTAGAAGAGATATAGATGGTGGTATTTTAACCGATAAATTTGAAATAGATAAATACAGAAAACAACAATATTTAGATGTTGTTGATAATTTGTTGCTTGGAAGTTACAATGAATTTGGTGAATATGAAATTGAAAATGAAATGGTTGAAGAATTAGTAAAAGCCCCCAAAGTCATAGAAAGTAATTATGAAAATTTACTTTTTGTTCGAACTCTTTTCCCCATTAATGCATTTAGTGTAATAAATTTTGTGGTTAAGGTAACAAATACTGACCAAAAAGGATATAAAACTGCCATTTTGGAATTGCTTGAACCAATTTATAAAGGGCACGGATTATTTGAAAATACACAAACAACTGTTTTAAACAAAGTGTTTTTACCAGATAATGATGCATTTAGAACTAATGTTTATACAGCTTTTAATATAATTGCCAACAATTCGGATGAAGGCTCAAAAAAAGAATATAATGAAGCTGATTACCAAAACATTATTTCTAGGAAAATCCGTTTACTATATATTAAGCAAAAAACCGTAGGCAAAATTGATTACGAAGAATGTTATAAGAAAAATATTAAAGAATTAGAAAAAACAGAAGTTGGAAAGAAAATTCTTGAAAAACAAAATAAGGACGAACAAATTGCACAAAAATATTTAAAAGTTAAAGATAATGATTATAAATCCAAAAATGAAATCTTAATTAGTAATATTGAAAGGGGATATTCAACAATACCTCAAGCTATTAATAATAATTTATCAGAATTTGCTCATAAAGCTTGTAATGTTGTGAACGGAATTATAGCTTTAGTAAAAGAAAGACACGATGCGCGAATCACAACGAAACAAATTATTAAACAATTAACAAATGCAAAGAATAGTAATTCAGTTGACCTATTAATGAAAAACAATCTTCATTTGAATGGTTTAAAGGGTAGAGAAGAAGATATCTTATCTAAATAATAATCGATAAAAATGTCTTATATCATAAGGCATTTTTTATTTTAATAAAAAAATTTACTTAAAATAGAAAACATTAAAAAACCGAACTATAACTCATTGTTAAGTTCGGTTAGCTTGGCTCCCCAGGTAGGATTCGAACCTACGGCCTATCGGTTAACAGCCGAGTGCTCCACCGCTGAGCTACTGAGGAATATCATAAACGCTTATATTCTATCATTATTGTATTAAGTTGTCAACTACTTTTTTTAATTTTTTTAAAAAAAATTAATTTTTATTTAGTATATTTTATCACTTTCTATACAAACTAAAAGAAAGGGGGAAGGGTATGGAAAATAATCAAAAAAGACTTTTGCTTAATATGGCATATTATTCATTAATTGGTATAACAATTTTGTTTTGCACAACATTTGTATTTAGGGTTATTTATAGTGCCATGCCATTATATATTAAGATAATATATTATGTATGGACGGGTGCATTAGTGCTAACAATAATATATGATTTAATTTGCACATATAATCGTGGCATGAAGTATATTTCTGGATTAATATTATATATTTTGGCAATCTTAAGTATAATTATGGCCATTGATGTATTTTTTATGCAAGGAATATCAATTAAAACAATTACAAATATAGAATTCACTTATTTTATTAATATGGCTTTAAGTTTTATTCCAATTAAATTAGCCATTTTTGCCTATCTTTTTGGTGAAAAATTAATTAACTTTAACGATTAATAACAAATTAAGTCCGTAAGGACTTTTTTTGTTTTAAAAATATAAATTTTGGTTAATATTTTATTTATGAAAAAATTTTCTTTAATATTAGTAATGTTTTTTATATTAGCATTATTTTCTGGTTGCACACACGAAATGGTAAGTCTTTACATCTATAAAATGCCAGATAAACTTGTTTACAACATAAATGAAGAACTAGATATATCAGGATTACAACTAAAAAACATTAAAACAGATAGTGCATTACTATCGATAAATAATAAAAATGTTAATTTTTCTGGATTTGATTCTTCAACTAGTGGCATAAAAGAAGTTGTAATAAGTTATGGAAAATGGACAACATCCTTTAATATTTATGTTGCAAATAAAGTGGCAAGCAATAATGATGAACTCGTTGCACAAATATCCAATTTAGAAGATGATGATATTTTGTTAATCAAAAAAGGTAGTTACGAGTTAAAGTCGCCTATTGAAATTAATAATTCTAATATTGTAATCGGTGGAGAGGGAATGGATAAAACAATAATCAATTCGTTTTGTATTATTGGTGGATATCAAAGTAGTGGCGAAATTATTTATAATAACTTAGCCAACAATGTTGTGATTGTTGGGGTTGGTTTTGAAAACGAAAGTATTGTTAATGATTCAGTCGTAAAATTTGTTAATGATAATTATAATTATAAATTAGGTTGTATTAATTCACAAAAATCGCAGGGACTAAAAATTATTGCTTGCAATTTTAAAGGTTTTTCATATGGTGTAAAATGCGAAGAATTAGAAAATGCCTTAATAACAGCATCAAAATTTGATGAGTTGTTTGTTGGTGGAGTTGAAGTTACTAAATCTGCACAAAATACCACTATAAGCAAAAACATTATTCAAAACATAGGAAATTCAGTGGTGAATTTAAACGAAAACAACAATCAAGATAATTTATTTGGAATTAAGCTTGCGTTTAATAAAGAGGCTAATTGTGGCGTTTCATTATATAAAAATTCTATTAGTAAAATAGGATTAAGAAATGAAGAATTGAAGTTTTTAAACGAAAAAGTTAAAGGTGATTTTAATAACTTAAACTATATGTATCATAGTGCGGGAATTATATTGCACAGTAGTGATAAGAATAATTTGCAAACAAATGGTATTTCAATTTTTTTTAATTCTATTGGAACAACATTAAACAATATTTTATATAACACAAATGAAAACGATAGTGTTAATAGTAATAGTGTGTTATATATGGCAATGTAATTAATACCTCACAATTTTACCACACGCAAGAGTATCAGTAGAATGTGGTGTGGAAGAAACGAACACTGAAAATTTTGGTAATTCATTCAAAGTGAAATTATCTGCTAGAATTAAACTAAAAGCCGTGTTATTACTAACAAGTAGTGGTGGTAATTCCACTACTTTTTCATTTATAGGGTTTTCATTTGGAGTAGTATTTTCTGCATTTTCATTACTAGCAGAACAAGTGGTATCTTTAAGTTTTAATCCTAAAAAATTAAAACTATCATTAACATTTTGTAATTCAGTCATAACAAGAATACCTTTATTGGTTTGATAAAAACTTGTGCTACCTGTTATGGCATTACCATTACCTGATATTTTCGCGACATAGTTTGGTAAATGATTTTGAATAAAATTTGTATAAGAATTAAAGGTTTGGACAAAAATTTTAAACATAAAAACTCCTTTTTTGTATTAATATGTAAAAAATATAAAAATAGTGAAATTAATTTACAAATTTTGGTAAATTATGTAAAATTATTATATGAGTAATAAGATTAAGATTATAATATCTTCAGTCTTTGCAGTAAGCGTTATATTAGTTTTTTTAGTGATTTATATAGTGGCATTACCAAGCGATAATAAAAATGAATTAAGTGTTAACGTTGAAAGTATTACACTAGAAGTCGGTGATAGTGTAGATTTAAGTAATTATTATACTGTTAAATCTAAAAAATCATTAGAAGTTTTGTGTTTGTCACAAAATAATGCTTTAGCTAGTGTTACAAACGAAAAAACTTTAACGGCAAATGCATCTGGTCAAACTAAAATTTATTTTAAAATAACTGATGGCAAAGGTGGATATATTGAGAAATTTATAACAGCGAATATTATTGACAAGCAGATTATTCCATCAGTTTTTAGCTTTGAAAAAGAAAGCGTTGTTATGGGTGTTGATACCGCATTTATAGAAAATAAAATTATTAGCGATGTCGAATTTAATGTTACACCAAATGTTAGTTATTCAAACGACTCAATTTGTAGTTATAATTATCAAACAGGTAAAATTTATCCTTTAAACGAAGGCACAACAACCATAACTGTTCAATTTTCTCATAAGAATCGTCATGTAGAAAATGGTTTTGAAGTATGTGTTAAAAATAATTACTGCACGATTGCATTGAATAATACAATTAAAATTGGCGATGAATATTATAAAACTTTGTCTGTTAATGCAAGTTCATTTTTAACTTATGACATATTAAATAATGAAAACAACAATGAATATACTATGATGTATGAAATTGTTGAAAATAGCTGTGATATTCTGGTTCAAAAAGAGTATTCTAAATATATATTAAAAGGAACAAAACAAGGCGTAGCAAAAATTAAATTTTATCTAAAAGAAGATGAAAGTGTTTATGTTATATTAAATGCGGAGGTGAATTAATGGATTGTATTTTTTGTAAAATTAAAAAAGGTGAAATAAAAAGCGACATACTTTATGAAAATGAAGATTTTTTTGTTATTAATGATATATCACATATGGCACAAAAGCATTATTTGATAATTCCTAAAGAGCATTTTGCATATATAAGAGAAATAGACGAGAAAAGAATTAAAATTATTTCTAAAATTTTCGAAAGTATGAAAGATTTAGAAAAAATTTTAGGACTAGAAGATGGATATAGAATTGTTGTAAACCAAAGAGAAAATGCTGGCCAAACAGTGCAACACTTACACTTTCATATTTTAGGTGGCGAAAAATTATCTGATAAATTTAATTAATAATAAAAAAAGACAATATTATTTAATTTTTTTCTTGACTTTGACTGATTTTTATGTTAATATATAAAAGTCAGTTGTGCGAGTGTAGTTCAATGGTAGAATTCCAGCCTTCCAAGCTGGCTGCGTGGGTTCGATTCCCATCACTCGCTCCAAACTTAATTAAAATGTCGTTTTCTAAAAAAAACGGCATTTTTGTTTGATAAATTTTCGCTCCTAATAGAAAAATGATAATTTCTAATATTAAATTTGTATATAAAAACATATTTGAAAGTTTTATATTATAAAATAAAGTTATGATAAAAAAATTGTATTTTTTTTAGTAAACACTTGACAATACTAATTATTTGTGTATAATATAATTGTTTTGCGTCCGTAGCTCAGCTGGATAGAGCATCGCCCTTCTAAGGCGAGGGTCGGGGGTTCGAATCTCTCCGGACGCACCATTTTTTAAAATTAATGGGGTGTAGCCAAGCGGTAAGGCATGGGACTTTGACTCCCACACGCGTAAGTTCAAATCTTGCCACCCCAACCAAGTAGGACGACTCAGTTGAACCACCCGTAAAAATGCGGGTATCAACTGAGTTTTTTGATGATTTTATCAACAGAACTTAATTTGCTGTTTTTGAAATTATACTTCTACAAGGAATTGCTATATAATGAATTTCGTTAAAATACAATTTTGCTTTTCAAAATAACATAGTTTCACATTTAACCAAGCTGACTTTTGGAATTAATTGTTTAGAGTCTGCGAGTACTAAATTATTTTTTAAATTTATATTGACATCTCAAATTTTTGTGCTATAATTAGAATTAATTATGAAAAAGAAACTTATTTTTACTATTTTGTTTTCATTTACAATAATTGTTAGTATGGTAAGTCTTGGATTTAACATTTATTTTTTTGCCACTAAGCCCGAAAAGGCTGGTGGCATTTTTAATATTGCAAAAAATTCTGTTGTAGAAATAATGGCTGAAACTGAAGATGTGGGCACAAGTTATGGTTCTGGTGTAATTATTGCAAAAGATGGAACAATCGTTACAAATGCTCATGTTATCACATTTAAAAATCTAGGCCAAACTTATCCTTTTGAAACAGTATCTATTCGACTTATTGATGAGCAAGATTTTAGAGAAGTTGTTATCGTGAAATATGATTTAGATTTAGATATTGCTATTCTTAAATTAATGTGTGATAGAAGTTTGAAGTCTATAAAAATTGGCAATGATACAAAACTTGATTATGGTGATAAAGTTTATGCTATTGGTAATATGAGCAATTACGGAATATCTTTAACCACTGGATATATTGCTATACCTCATATTAATGTTACATATAACGAAATAACACGAAATGTTATTCAATGCAATTTAACTATTTCAGATGGAAATAGCGGAGGTGCATTGATTGATGAAAATGGAAAGTTAGTAGGCATCACAACATTTAGATTAAAAGATCAAAGCAACAATATCATTTATGGTATTTCTTACTGTATTCCAATCAATACAGTAATGGAATATAATGAAAACAATTAATATTGTTTTTAATTAATATTTTTGATAAAGGAGGAAAATATGTCAAAAATTAAAAAGAAGAATTTTATATTTGTTTCATTGCTTTTGGCTATTGTTTGTGGACTTGCATACTGCTTGACTAGTTTTATTAATTCTAGACAAATGTCTCAAACGATAAGTGCCGTTAGAACAATTGAAGTTAAACAAAATGAAATTGATTATCAAAGCATTTTTGATGAATTTGAAAATCCCAGTATTATCACGGATGGAAGCATTACTACATTTGAAGGTATAAAAACATTTGACTTAGCTAACTATTGTGAGTTAGACTTAGTTGCAGGCGCCGAAACAGGTGAATCATTAAAACTACAAGTTAAATATAGCTATGCTTACGACCAGGACGCAAATGTTGTTATCCTAACGGCATTATTGACAGGAGATGATGGTGAGCCAATAGTCGATACATTGATAGGTTCACCATTCGTTGATGAAAACGGAAATTTTGATGCGGTTTTCGATTGCGATGGGGAATATATCCTACTAAGCGAATTACAAGATGCTGGAATGATTGCAAACTGTGGATGGCTTAAAAACATTTGCAAGAAAGTTGCTAATGCCACTAAAAAAGTGGTTATTCAAGTTGCTAATTTTGTGCATGAAAATGCTGATGTTATTGTGCCATTAGCAATTGGAGTTATTGGAGGATTAACAGGCGGTGCTGCACTTCCAGTATTGATTGCTGGAACGGTAGCAGGAGCCGTTATAGATGGAACAAAAACTGCTGTTCAAACTTATAAGGCAACCGGAAAAGTTGATTGGGCTGCCACGGGAATTTCTGCCGGAATTGGTGCAGCGGTCGGACTTGTCGCAACTTATACCGGTTATAACATTGGTTCAGCATTAAGACAAGAAGCAAACAACACAGATTCTAATAATATTAATTCAAATAAAACTAATAACTCCACTTCTAAACTACCTCAAACGAAATACGATACTAGCAAGTTGCAACATGAATGGAAACATGCTTCGGATTTTGGTATAGAAGGAAACTGGAATAAGGCAAACGCATCAGCTTATCAAAACGCAATTCAAAATCATATTAATAATGTATCTGATATTTTTAAATCCACTTATAGAGGCGAGCAAGTTTATGTTTATATAAATCAAACCTCAGGATTAGGAGCATATGTCGATATGTCTGGAAATTATATTGGCGGTTGGAAGTTTACGGCAGAACAAATTTTATTTCATATACAAAATGGTATAAGAATCAAATAGGAGTTTAAAATGGGAAATTTTATAACGCTGGGAATGGTGAGCGAATATAGTGATAGTAACACAAAATTTTATGATTCAGCAAGCAAACTTTTTAACTCATTTACAAACAAAGTTTGCAATGCTATTTTAAAATATCCCATTGATTCCGACTTGGAACAATGGAATGAATTAGTATGCGATAATAGCAACATAAATAAAGTGCTTAATATTTTATTAAATAACCAATATTCCATATTGTCCTTTAAATTTAATTTAAATAGTAATATAACTTTAGATGTAATCTGCAATATTGAAATTATCCCAGACAATAGTATTGGTTTAATATTCTCTATTCCATTAAAAAATCTTCAAATGTATGATATTAATAAAATAGAAGAAATATTTAAACAAATTATGCGAAATACTATAAATTTTGGTTTTGATTATATTTATTGCGATAACGAAGTGGGCTTGATATGCGATATTTCAAAAATTTTTAATAATGAATCTACTTATTCTATACTGCTATTAAAAAATAAGCAAAATTTTTCGTATGCTGGTTGGCATATTGATGGATTAACAAAAAGATCAAACTGTCCGTAATTACCTTTCGACTCTAACGTTTGCAGAACAATTTGAGTTCGGGCTTAAAATACTAAGGTTATTAGGAGTAAACACATTAAATGAAATTAGATAAATTAATAGAAGAATATAAAGAAAATTCCATCAAGCTACATTTAGCTGATGATTTTGGAATCAAAAAAAATATATTGACAAAAAATAATGCAATTATTAAATAAGTTTGCACTGGACATAAAGAACAAGAATTTTTTGAAAAATTGTTTTTAGCTACAGAACCGTGGATATTAAGTGATGCTGCAGATTATGCTTTTAATTGCTTATACAATATTCATAAATGTTTGGAAATTATGGAATATTTAAAAATAAATGCAAATAATCTTGTATTTTGTTCTGCCCCCATAAAAAATGAAAAAGCTAGAGATTTTCACTCAAATTCTACAGATATTAATATTTGTCGAAAAGAGGTTAAATTTTATGATTCATTGAATAATGACTATATATATAGAAAATTTCATGAATATTTTAAATTAATTAGCAAGCAAATCAACTGGTATTATCATCAAAACAACAAGAAATATAAGGATGAGTCAACAGAAATTGGCAATTTGTTAAACAAACTAAAAGAAGATGGATATTTAGATATTATTTTTGATGTTACAAATAAAAAATATATAAACTCAGACCATTGTTTAAACTATTTGGCAGTTAATTCATATTATGCATGTAAATATAATTACAAAAGAAGAAATATAGAAAAATACTCGCCAATATTTTGAAAGAAGATGCCAAAAAATTGACACTTAACTTAATTTGTCTTGTGAATAAATATTTAGACGCAATTGATAATAATATTACTTTAAATTTAAAAACAATATAGCATAATAGTTCTATAAAAAGAAATTGACAAAATCATAATAAATATATTTGCAAAAGAATTAAACATATTAATTGTCTTGCTGTAAATATAAAATGATTATATAAAAAAATAAATATGGAGAAAAAATTGAAAATTTTAGGCAGGGTCGTATAAATAGAAAAATTCTTTATATCTTGAAAAAGACCATCAAAAAGGAAATAATTTTGAATTTTAAATCATTTCCTATTGAAAGATTAAAAGAGAATGAAGTCTGTTTTGAGTTTGATACAATATTATGATTTTATAATATGATATATATATATATATATATTACTACACATTATTTAGCTTCTTACTTATATTATTAAAAGGAATGTTATGAAAACAAAACAAGAATTAAAACAAGAATTAATTAAGGAATTTGGCGAGAATTTTAATACTATAGATAATTTAATCAAATGGTTGAAATCTCATTACCATCCACAAATTTACACATCAATGGAAGAATTTGTTAAAACGCCTTATTTCCATATAACTGGAGACATGACTATTGATGAATATACAGATGATTACATAACTGAAGACGAAAAATATATTATTGTGTTTTTTAATGATTATAGAGATTTTAAAGGTGCTGTTTAATTTGATAATTTTAGTGATGATATTATTGTTTGCTATGACAAACAAACCAATAAAATTTTAAAATATTATTATAGAGATTTAAATAATGAATATCTTCACGATATCGATGCTTTTATAAATTAGCATACAACAAAACCATTAAACTTGAATTGTTTAATGGTTTTTTGTAATAAAAAAAGAGAATATTAAATTCTCTTAAATGGGGTGAAATATCGGATTCGAACCGATGACCTCTGGTGCCACAAACCAGCGCTCTAACCAACTGAGCTAATCCCACCACGACACGTATATATTACTAGAATTTGTGCTGTTTGTCAAGTAAAATTTTAAAATTTTATTAAAGAGTTTCTTGATTAAATTCTGGAAATACGCCATCTATCATTTTGCCATTTTCAAAATTGTATTTGACGGAAGATTCTTTATCATATTTAACAAAGTTGACAATGTTTCCTAAAGTTTCATTTTGTTCTTTTAGTTCGTCTAATTCATTATCTGTAATAACTTCATAATCTAAATCCTTGAAGCAAGAAAGTGATAAACGAAGCTTTAAAAAGTGTAGTGATGAAGAAAGAGTAACTTGATTTTCTTCAAGTTTTTTTAACAAAAATTTAATAGGTTGAATAAAAATGGGATTAGCATCTTCATAATTAAAGTGACTAGCAATAATCTTTTTGTTTTCTGGTAATTCATTTTTTATTATTCCAACTAACTTATTATTAATAACCGTTGAAAAATTTAAAAAAGCATTGGTATTAAAATTCAAGTTGTCTGAAATTGCATTTGCATAATTCACTATAATTTTTTGTTCTTGTTTAGTGAATAATAAAGTATTACTTTGCACAATTATATTAAAAAGCTTATTTGTGCTTTTTAATTTAGATTGTAAATCAATTAAAATTAAGTCGACAAATTGAGTGTTTAAAAAATAAAGAGATTCCAAAGCAAATTCTTTATCATCATAATTTAATATATTATTATATTCTCTCAATAGTTTTGAATAATTTTTTGCATAATCTTTTTGAATGTTATTCAACAAATTCTTCATTGTTTTATTTATATTTTTGAATGTCAAACTTTTCATATGAGAAATAATAACATGATAAGATTGTTTTGTCAATAAAAAAAAATTTAAAAATTTGTAAAAAAGCATTGACATTTTTTTTATTTCATTATATACTATCAAAGTCAATGATATTTAATAAATGCGTGACATTGGTTATTTAGTAACCCAAACCAATTCCAGATATGACTCATTAGCTCAGCTGGTAGAGCACCTGACTTTTAATCCGGTTGTCCCGAGTTCGAATCTCGGATGGGTCACCACTAGCGGACATGGCGGAATTGGCAGACGCGCTAGACTTAGGATCTAGTTCGAGAGAGTGGGGGTTCAAGTCCCTTTGTCCGCACCAAAATGGGGGTATAGCTCAGTTGGTAGAGCATCTGCCTTACAAGCAGGCGGTCATAGGTTCGAGTCCTATTGTCCCCACCAAAAATCACAACAGTTTTGTTGTGTTTTTTTAATTTAATATAATCAAAGAATATATCATTTAAAAAGAAAAATTAACGATAATTAAATTTTTATAATATAAATAGTTATAAAAACCCTGAAAATTTTTCTAAAAACAGTTGACAATAATTAAAAAAAATGTTAATATTGTTGCGTTGACTATGTTTGGCACCATAGCCAAGCGGTAAGGCCAAGGTCTGCAAAACCTTTATGCCCCAGTTCGAATCTGGGTGGTGCCTCCAAAATTTACAAAAGATATGCCGAGGTGGCGGAATAGGCAGACGCAAGGGACTTAAAATCCCTCGAGAGCAATCTCGTACCGGTTCAAGTCCGGTCCCCGGCACCAAATAAAAACTAAATCGAATTCGATTTAGTTTTTTTATTTAATATTTATTCACTTTGTTAATTTTTTAGTTTAATTAATTTAAATTTTTTGATGTGTTTTAATTTTTACAATTGAATTAAATAATTCTTATTTTAATTTTAATCTATCATTGTGAATTGTATACTATTTACATCATAATTATTGAAAGTGATTGTTACAATTTCATTGTTTGTTTTATTTGTAGTTACTACTATATTATCACTAGCACAACTTAATATTTCGTCAACATAATTTAATTCGATTTGTGTATTTTCATTAATTGTTAATACAACCTTTTTTGTATAATCATTACTATTGTTGGTAAAACAAGCTATCTTGCAAGTAATTGAAAAACTATTTCCATTTCTAAAACAATTGAAGTAATTGTTACCTATATTGCATATTCCTACATATAATGCGCTAGTTGATTCTGGGTCAAAATTTGTATAGCCACTATATGGACTAGTGCTTTCGTCTAATGTGTTAACTCCAGAAAAATCAATTTTAGTGATATTGGCATTATCTGCAAATATTTCATCTAACGAATAAAAATTTTGTGTATTTTCGCAATAATCTGCTGCAACTTCTAGGTAGTATGTTAATAAATCAACATTACTGTCCCATAATTCGTTATAGTATTCCCAAGGTTTTTTTAGCGAAAAGATTGCATAATTTCCATCTACCACGATTTCATTTGTAAGTTCTAGACTATTCAAAATTAAATGAGTTTTATCAGAATTAATCAAAGTTTTAGAAAATTCATCTAACTCAATTTTTACTTTTATTTCATTTACATCTTTTATTTGAGAATAGGTTAGTGAATTACTTTCAGTGGAATTTATTATATATTTTACATCATTAATATTTACGCCAAGATATTGATAACCCATTGTGAAGTCTAAATTTGTTGAGATTTCAGCTAAACAATTAGGATTGATTGTAAATTTAACACCTTCTTTAAATCCACTAAACATCATACTTACAACGCCATCGTTTGTTTTTCTTATTGCATCGATTGGGTAATGGAAAGAATCATCATCTTGTATTTTTTCGGCGAATATAAAATTACTGTTGCTAAGAAAGTAGTTAGTATTTGTAAAATAAACATCCAAACAAAGATTCTCACTAAGTAACCAACTTTTATTTATATTGTTATAAGAATTTTTAAAAGTTTGATAATCAACACCATTGTTTGCGTTACCAATTAAATATTCATCACCTAAACTAAGAATAAATCTTGCACTTGTGTAGCCTTCATAACTAGAATAAGTGTCTGCGATATCCATAAATTCAATTTGGAAAGTTGAAGTTATATATTCTGCTTTTCCACTAAATGTAATTTTTGCATTTGAAGGCATGCTGTCAAATTTATAAATGTATCTTGTTATGCTATCAACGGTTTTTTCTTCTAAATTAACATCGGCGCCATTTATTTGCATTTTAAGAGTTGCAATGTTTGTTTTATCTTTAAGTGTTACAGCAATATACATTTCTCCGGTGGCATATTGTTTTTCTACACCTGTTTTTCCCGAATCGATTTCACTAGTATAAACATAGGTTTCAAGGTCGTTTGTTGTTCCCGACTCGTCAAAATAGCTACAAAAATCTACTGCTTCTATGTTATAATCGTTCAGTTCGCCTATATAATATACAGCAAATTCAGTTTCTTCAGTGTTTTTGCCGCATGCAGAAAATAAGATTACACATGAAAATAGTAAACAAAATATAGTCATAATGCTCAAAATTTTTTTATTCATAAATTTCTCCTATTTTAAATTTTTATTTATTATCTCTATTATATCACATAATTTAAAAAATCTTAAAGAAAAAAATAAAAATATTTATTTGTATTTAAAAATCAATTTTTGACTTAATTAAAATGTCGAATTATTTAAATTAAATATGTATTTTTTTATTAAATAGCGTTAAAAAATCAATAGTGTTGTTTTAGTTTTAAACTTAAGGAAAAATCTTTTAAATAAAATTAATAATGTTCTTATTTTTTGCTTAAAAAAGGGCAACAAAGTCGTGCCCTTTAATTTATTTAATTTTTCTTCCAAGCGTTGTGTTGTCCTTTTTGCGATTATTTAATTCTTTAACTGGACCAGCTTTGTCGGTGTAACGATAGTCTTGCCCAAAAGTGCTTATTGCCTTATCAACGACGATATGACTTGCAACATTTTTTTCATCTTCTATAAAAATGTCTTGATAAGCAAAGAAGTCGGCATTTGGTTTTAATTTCATAACTTCAATATAACTTTCTTTATTTCCAGTGAGTAAAACTGTGTTTTCTAGAACTTCACGAACATATTCTTTGTTGGTTCCAAGTTTTAAAAGGGTAGGGAATTCGCCATCACCAAACACAACGGTATAAGAAGTGTTTTCAAATTTCTCAAGTAATGAAACGACAAGTTTTAGGTGTGCGCATTCCATTTCAAAGTGTTCAAACCAAATTGATTTAATATATTCATCTTTTTCTTCGCAATAGCAACTGTAATATAAATATGCCTCAGTATACTCATGCATCACCCATTGTTGAAGCCATGAAACAGTTGGGTCAGCAAGACTTTCATATTGTGTTACGTGTTCTTCTTCAACTAACGCAATTTCTCCATAAAGTTTGCGACCTAAATTATTTTTGTACCATTGACTGATATTCATATAATAGTTCATTGTTTGTTGTTCAGCAGCCGTTATAATATGTGCTACAAGCTTAGAATATAAGTCGCTCTTTTTGGCGACCATAGGTTTTTTAACATTGTCCATTGGGTAGCGATGTTCTGAAATTGTTGGTCTACCAGGCATAATTTCTGTAAAAGAACCGACTAAGAATTTTGGATCGGCGTTTTTAACATCAAGCATCATCAAATTGCTAAATCTATACAAATGGTCAAAGTCTTCCAATAAAGCAAAGTTTAAAGCATCAATAGAATTTTTGTTTGTTTCGTTTTGTGCTAAAACAGCAGTTAAATCAATTGCTAACTGTTCGTAGGCAATTGTTGTTTCCAAAATACTTTCATTAATAGGTTTTAAACAAGCAATTCGCTTTTGTTGCTGTTGTTCTTGGCTTCTCACAATACTAAGAGCACGCTTAATCTCTGCATTATCAGTATGTCGAGCAAACTGATGCATAAACCAAACTGCTTCATATTCTGTTCCGTTCATAAGAATTATTCTCGTTTTAGTGTAAGGATTAGTTGTTTTTTTGTTATACGCTTTTGGGTATATATTTTTTAGTGAAATAAAATAGTCATTAATATCTTTTGTTTTATATTCTAATGGATTCATTAATTATCCCTCCCATTTAAATATTTCCAAATTAAAAATTTTGAAACAAAAAATTCTTTTAATTAAACCTTATTTACTAAAATTTGTAAACTAGTTATATGTTTTACCTATAACAAAAATTAAATTGAAATTTTTTATAAAAATTGTTGACAAATTGTTTTTAATATTATATACTAAATGAGTCAAGTATGCGGGAGTGGCTCAGTGGTAGAGCGTTGCCTTGCCAAGGCAAATGTCGCGAGTTCGAATCTCGTCTTCCGCTCCAAATTTAAAAACGAATCTTTTGATTCGTTTTTTTGTTTTATAATTTACTTGTTGTGTAATAAATAACATAAATTTAAAAACAAACATAATTCATTAACTTTTATATTTTATTAGTTTAAGATATTAAAGAGAAGTGTTGAATAATGAATTTTAAACAAATGTTAAACAGAGCAGTTACCATAAAAATAAATATTTGATTTATAAATATTGAAAGAATATTGATTTTTAATGAGATATTTGATAAAATATTGTCTTGAAAGGAAATATATGTTCATATTAACAAAAGAAAATATTAGCAGACAATTATTTATTGCAAAAATCATTAAGATTAATTATCAATGTGTGTATTGCGAAAACAAGAATCATATTAAGCTAGAGAATAAAAGAGACAAAATAATTCATAAGGAATTAATTAAAACTATCAACATAATAGATAAATTAAAAAGTAAGCCATTAAAGGTTCGCGAATTTAGAAAATATCATATTGTTGAAATTTTTAAAAAAGATAATAGAAAAATTATGAGTGAAGTGGAATTCTTAAAAAATAATTTGTTCTATTATTTTTACATCTTAAAAGCGCTAAACAATCAAACTCAAAATAAAACTATTATTAAATTAGAAGAAATGTCTAAAATTTTAAGAGATAATTTATATGAAATAAGGACAAATGAATTATTAGAAAAAACTAAAGCAATAGATGTAAATGATAACAAATTGCGAAAGGAATTGTTTCGATTACTACATATTCGTGCGTTTTATTCGAAATGTGATTTCATAATGTTCATTACAAAACAAGAAAAAGAAATACTTGAAAATTGACAATAAAAAAGAGCAGATTAATCACTCATTATCATTAATTTACTCTTTTTTTAATTACATAACCAATTCATCATTTTCGGCATTATTTGTTTCAGTGATAGCATATTCTTTGTCTTTATTTTTGTCTTCTAACTTATTTAATTTTTCAAGTATTTGTTGCTCTTCTTGAAACGCAATTGTATCATCTACGTTAGTAGTAAGTCCTAATTCTTTAAATTTCTTTATTTCAGCACGAATAAAAACACTTTCAGGATCTTCTTCTATTTTATCTATATCAAAATTAAATTTTTTCATAGCATTCTCCCTCTTATTTGTTGATATTATACTGAAAATTTATTCAAATGTCAATATAAAATTAAAAATTAAAACTTATGTCCAATTGTAAATAGAAGACCCACAAAATTAAATTTTTAATCTTGACAAAAAGATTAATAGTGATATAATTTAGACATGAATAAATTAGTCATTTTTGATTTTGATGGAACAATTACAGACGAAGACCAAAATATTTGGAAAATGCTGTGGCAAGAAGTGGGCTATGACACAAGCATAAATTCACTATATCGCAATTTATTTATTAGTCATGTGGTAAAACAAGAAATAACAAGAAAAGACTGGTTTGATAAAACTCGTGATGCGTTTATTGAAAAAAATATGACAAAGCAAACAATGAGAAATGTTGCATCAAAAATACATCTTAATAGGCAATTTAAAGATTTAGCACAATTTTTAAGAGAAAAGGATTATTACATTGTGATACTTAGTGGTGGAATTACAAATATAATTAGATTTGTATTAGATGATTGTAATGATTTTGTTCCAATGGTTGTATCAACACGTGCAAAATTTAATAATGAAGGAAAATTTATTGATTTTTCAATTTCAGATTATGATTTTGAAGGCAAAGCGAAGTTCGTTAATATTTTGAAAGAACGATTTAATATTTCATCGAAAAATATTGTTTTTGTTGGTAATGGGCAAAACGATGAGTGGGTTTGCAACACGGGTTGTTATACAGTTTGTATTAATCCCAATGAAACAGATAGTGAAAATAAAAAAATATGGAAAGAGCACATTAAAGAATTAAAAGATTTAAAAAATGTTATATTAAATCTTGAAAAGAATAAAGAAGAATGTGTCATATTTGAATAAAATAAGACCTAACTCAAAAAAATTTAAAAAAAATAAAAATAATGCTTGACAAATCAATTATTATTAAATATACTATTAAAGTCAAGTATGGGGGTATAGCTCAGTTGGCTAGAGCACCTGCCTTGCAAGCAGGGGGTCAGCGGTTCGAATCCGCTTATCTCCACCAAAACTAATGGGATATAGCTCAGTTGGTTAGAGCACCGCTCTGATAAGGCGGGGGTCGATGGTTCAAGTCCATTTATCCCAA
>JBJFDL010000008.1:0-89324 GCA_051889995.1 Christensenellales bacterium | reverse complement strand
CCACAACAAATAGTTCAACAATGAACTATTTTTTTTATAAAAAACACGCCTTAAATTTTGCGATAGCAAAATAGCAACAGAAAGTTGCATCAGAGCGTGGCTCTGCTCGCCAACGAAGTGCGTATGGAGCGAAGCGTAATGTAAGGCGGGGGTCGATGGTTCAAGTCCATTTATCCCAACCACAACAAATAGTTCAACAATGAACTATTTTTTTTATAAAAAACACGCCTTAAAAATTTTTGAAAAAATAAGGCATGCTTTGTTTATTCAGATGAATTAAAAATTAAATTTATAAATATACTTAAAAATCATAATTGTTGGCAAAATTGAATTTATATAAACAACATAAATGCAACTATATTTATTTTTTTTCATTATCATTTTTATTGCTTTTGTGATATAAGATTCCATAAATAATTACTCCAGCACCACAAATTATAAGCAAAAAGCCAAACCATAAATAAACATTACCTTTTCCGCATAGCGCAGTAAAAATGATGCCTAATAAGAATAAGCCAAGTCCAATTAATTCAATCAATAAATCTTTAAAACTAAAATTTTTCATAAAACTACTTTTCTGTTTTTAAATTAAATCCGTAAATATTTATATCAAAATATAATAGCTGTAAAATTAATATTTTAAATTTATTTAACAATTTATTTACAGAGAATTATAAAATATAATTGATTTTGTTAGAGTTTGTATTTACGTGATTAATATTCTCCTTACACAAAATTCTAACAGAATTTAAAAATACTTGTCAAGAATAATGCCTATTTTTAATAACTTGTTTCTCATATTGTTGATAAACAATGGATATTAACAAATTATCTAATTGTAAAAATTTTAAATTAATTTTATTTAAAACTTTGGTTAAATTTAAAATTTATTATTAACATACCATAATGTTCCTTATATAATAATAAAAAATTAAACAATTTAAAATTTTTATAAAGATAAAAAAGTCCTAACGCTTTTTAATTTTAGCATCAAGACCACTATTGTTTTGGTACTCCCAACGAGATTCGAACTCGTGTTGCCGGCGTGAGAGGCCAGTGTCCTAACCACTAGACGATGAGAGCGAACAGCAATATTATAGAACAAAAAAATATTTTTGGCAATACATTTTTAAATTTTATTCTAAAAGCGTTAAAAATATTGATTATATATAAAACATTTGAAAAAAATGTAAAATTTTGCTATAATTGTATAAATGCAAAAATTGATTAATTTTAGAGCATTTTTGTTTATTTTTATAGGCGCAATTTTTGGCGTTATTTTTTCACTGCAAATTATAAAAAACAATTTTTGGTGCTATTTAATAGTTACAATAATATCCTTATTAGCATTAGGATATTTAATTTTTTGCTGGTTTTATGATAAAGAAAAAAAGAGCACTTTTGTAAATAAATTTATTATTTGTTTCTTTATCGGTTTTATATTATTAAGTTTGATTTCATGTTTAAATTATGTTAATTTTACAAAATATGATGATATTGAAAATGCCAACATAACAGCAAGAGTAATTTCGGTTAATGAGAATAATGAATATGCATATTTAATTTTAGATGAATGCAAAATTGATGATGGAAATAGAGTTATAAATTTAAATGGTAGAATTTCTGTTGTTGTTTATAGTGATGATTCTATATCGTGTGAAATTGGTGACTTTGTTAGTTTTTATGGCACTTTGATAAGTCAAGACCTATTTAAAGATGAAAAAATCAGCACTTATGCATATAAAAATAAAATAAAGTTTGTAAGTTTTGTAGATGAAGAACAATTTAGAAGTGTTAAGGGTAATCTACATTTAAACGAAAAATTTAGAGAAAATGTTAAAAATATTCTTTTTGAAAATATGAATTATAATACGGCTTCAATTGCGTATGCTAGCATATTTGGCGATAAAACGTTAATTGATAATGAAATTAGTGATGTATTTTCAATTTCTGGAGTCGCCCATCTTCTTTGTGTGTCTGGGCTACATACTGGTTTTTTAATTGCATTAATATATTTTGTTTTAAGATTATTTAAAATCAAAGAAAAATATATCTTAATAATTTTATCATCAATATTGATTTTCTATTGCTATTTATGCAGTATTGCAACAAGTGTTGTTCGTGCAACTATAATGGCAATTGTTCTTTGTTCGGCAAACACCTTTGGAAAAAGATATGATGGTTTATCATCTTTAAGTTTTGCAGGACTAGTAATAATGATTTTTAAACCTTATATGATTTTTGATGTTGGATTTCAATTGAGTTTTGCCAGTTGCTTTGGAATAATATTGTTGTCTCCTATTTTTGCAAAAATGTTTAAAAAAATTAATTTTTACAATAAATTTTCACAAGCGTTTATAATAACTCTGTCAGCACAAATTGCAACATTTCCAATAATCTTTCACAACTTTGAGAAGATGAGTTTTATTTCTGTTTTAGCAAACGTTATAATCGTGCCTTTGTTTGGAATTGTATTTTCAGCATTAATAATTTTTGTGCTTATTAACTTAATTTTTCCATTAGGCTTTTTGCTTAAAATTATAGAACTAGGATTTTCGTTAATAATATATTTAACAAAAAGTTTCGGGGCAGTAAAAACACTAATATTCAACACGAATATTGCTCCTCTTATTTGTAGTTTTGCGTTTTACTTGATAATTATTCTTTGTAGTCAACTGGTAAATGTTAAAGTTAAATTAAAATTTGTATATGTGTTTATATTAACAATTGTCATAAGTTCATCGTATTTATCACAATTTTACCCTCAAAATTTTAATGAAAACTATATAATTTCTATGGGTATTGATAATTCTACCATAATAACTAATAGTTATAACAAAAAGGTTTTAGTTGATGTTGGTGAGGGAAGTGAAAGCGATTATATTAACTTAAAAGAAAATTTATTATCATTAAGAATAATTAATTTGGATTATTTGATTTTAACCGATTATAATGAAAGAATGCAAGGCACAGTTACGAAACTATGTAATAATTATCACATTAATAAATTATTTGTCAAAAATGATTTAACAAGTAATGAAGAAAAATATTTATATAAAAATTTAAACAATACAAGTTTGGTGAAGGTTGAAAATGTTGCAGAAGTTGCAAATTTTACCATTGAATTTTTTGATGATTTAACAGGTGTGAAAATCAGTGTTTTAGATGAAATTTTATTTTCAGTTATGTTTTTAAAAGACTCCAAAGATATTGTAACTTTGAATTCTAACCATTCAAGTTTGTCATCGCAATATATAATCACAAACTACATAACTTCAAAACGTTTGTCTTTATTTAATAATTTTGATAACATAATCTGTAAAAATTCTAATATAAAACAAAATAATGTTTTCAATATGTCAAAAATATCTAGTAAAATAATTATGGGGGAAAAAATAAATTATGAAATTTAAAGATTTAAAGAAGAGTTTATTAGAGAAAATTGATTTTTGTTATATTTTATCTAATGGTAATGATAAAGAAGATTTATTCTTAAAGTCTTCTTGTAAAAATAATATTATTGCAAAAAGCATTGAAGATTTTGCAGATTTAAATTTATCAATTTTTACAAATGAAAACCTAGATGCAGTTAGCTTGCAAAAATCTTTAACGACACTTCCTTTTATGGCAAAAAAGAGAGTAGTAATAATTAAAGAAAGTGAAGTGAAGAAAAATGATGATGTTAAAAAAGTTATTGATGAATATTTAATAAATCCTCTTGAAACAACAGTTTTAATTATTGATGAATGCGAAAATTCTTCATATAAATCTTTAGAGAAAAAAGATAATGTAACACTTGTTGATTGCAGTCGACTTGATGTGGAAATTTTAACAAGTTTTATTTTGAAAGAAACAAAAAAATTTGGCATTGAAATTGATAAAACGGCACTTAATAAATTGATTGATGTTTGTGATGGATATATGAGCAAAATTGATTTAGAAATTAATAAATTAATCAATATGAAATTTAACGAGAAAGTCATTACAACAAAAGATATAGAAGAATGTGTTAATGTTAGTGATGAATACCAAATTTTTGAATTAACAAATGCTTTAATCGACAAAAATGGTGATAGGGCGTTATATATTTGTGAAGATATTATTAAAAACAAAAAAAATGTATCGATGATTTTAAATTTAATTTATAACCATATTAGGAAATTGTTTTATGTAAAAGTAACAAAAACCTCCACAGCAGAACTATCACAATTACTTGATGTTAAGGAATATGCAATAAAAAAATATATGCTTCAAGTTGAAAAAATTTCTGCTAAAAAGTTGAAAGAAATCTTGATTTTGTGCAAGGATATAGATTATAATGTTAAAAGTGGAAATTTAGATTTAATTAGTGGAATTTACAACCTTGTTTTCACGATTTTAATATAAGGGAAAGTTTATGAATGTTTATAGTATTAGTGACTTGCATTTAAGCATAAATAGCAATAAGCCAATGGATATTTTTGGCCCAGTTTGGGAAAATTCTTTTGAAAAAATTGTCGAAGATTGGAATAAAAAAATCAAAGACGACGATGTTGTTTTGCTTTGTGGCGATTTAAGTTGGGCAATGCGATTAGAAGATGCACAGGAAGATATAAAACTTCTAGATAGTTTGAAAGGAAAGAAAATTTTATTAAAAGGTAATCACGATTTTTGGTGGCAGAGTATTACTGCATTAAGAAATATTTTACCTAAAAATTTTTATGCAATTCAAAATGATGCCGTAAAAATTGAAAATTTTATTTTTTGTGGAACAAGAGGATGGTTAATACCAGAAGGTAAACAAAATACTGAAGAAAACAAAAGAATTTTTCATCGCGAAGTCGAAAGGTTGAAATTGTCATTAAATGCTATGCAAAATTTAAGAAGTGAAGGAGATATTGTTATTTGTCTTATGCATTATCCACCTTTTAACGTTTTGGAAGAAGATAATGAAATGACTAACTTGCTAGAGAAGTTTGGTGTTAATTGTGTTGCGTATGGTCATCTGCATGGCAATCGCAATGGTTACAAATTCAAAACGACAAAGAAAAATATTAAATATTTTTTAACTTCTTGTGATTTGGTAGAAAATTCACTAATAAAAATTATATAATTTTTTTAAAAAGTATATACTTTTTTAATTTTTTTTGTTATAATGATAAAAATAATATAAGGAGAAGCTTACTTATGAACATAATGACAGGATTAATGCTGGCTGAAGAAGAAGCTGGATGGCTTGCTCAAATTTGGGAAGGAATATCTAATCTTCCTGGAATCATATGGTATGGAATCACAGATGGTATTGGCTCAGTGTTATTCTGGATTGTTAGAATGGGAGTATGGGTTGTTAACATATGCGAAACTTTTGCTAGAAAGTTAGTTGGGCTGGACACATATTACTATAATGGACAGTTAATTGATGCCAACACTAATTCGGGAACAACAATTACAAACGACATTTTAGAAGTTTTAGTTCGAAGTGATGTTGTCAGAAACTTGTTTTTATCTCTTTTAGCGTTAGCAATTGTTTTATTAATAATCGTAACGTTTGTTAGCGTTTGGAAAACAGAGTGGAATTTTGAAAAAGATGGCAATAGCAAATCAAAAGTTATAAATGCCGCTTTTAAAGCATTGTTTAATCTTATAGCCGTTCCAGTTATTGCATTTTTTGGTATTATTGTCGGTAATGCCTTGTTAAGAGCAATCGATGGCGTTACTAGTGGAAATGCAGAAAGAAATATGGGAACTTTGATAATGACTTCTTTGATGACTGAAGATTGTGTTCGCGTTTCTACTGGAGATGTGAGAAGTCAGGCGTTAATAGATGCCAATCTTGGAACATTCGAATACAATGGGGAAACAGTCCAAGGTTTTATGGAATTGTTTGTCAAATCTGGCACGGGTGAGATAGATTCACAAGCAATTTTGAATGCTTTTAATAGTGGACAAACAATAAAATGGAATATAATCCAAAATTACCGTTTTAATAAACCTGATGCTAAGTGGGCTTTCAATGGTTACATAGATAATGTCAACAACAAAATAGATAAATGTGTTCAAACACAAACCGACTTTGTATTCACATTTTATCCTGGAACGGGTGGTTCATCAACTGACCCATTACTTAAATTAATGTTTGATAGTTGGGGAATAAATTATTTTGTTGGCTATATAATCATGTATTTCATGATTTCATCGATGTTAAAAATCACCTTTGCGATAGTTAAAAGATTATTCTACACCGTTATACTATTTGTAGTATGCCCACCAATAATTGCATTGGCTCCATTAAATCCAAAACCATTTGAAGAATGGAAGAAAATTTTTATCAGTTATTTGTGTTGTGCTTATGTAACAATCGCAATATATAATATTTTCTTGACGATTTATCCACTATTTGAAGGTATAAGTTTGATTGGTGGAACGGGATTTGAACGATTCTTTGAAAAAATGTTATTTATTGCAGTAGGACTTATTACTATTAATGATTTATCAGGCGAAATAGCTAAAGCGCTTGGTGTTGGCGAATTGTATTCTAGTTCAGTAGATAAGAATGGCAAATCATTATGGAGTGGTGCATTTAAAACTGCAGGCTCTGGTTTTAAACCAATTACTGATATTGGAAAAGCAACTGGAAAAGCAATTCAATACGGAAATATTCAAAAGTATGCTGGAGCTAACGCTATGTGGAAGCAAATGGGCGAAGATGCAAAAGGCGCAATTTTAGGAGATGGTGGCTTACTTGGAAAAGGTTCATTGCTAGGAAATGCAAGAGAAGGTTCTGGTATTGATAAGGCTCTTAGTCCATACCGACAAACGCAACAATTTAGAAATAAAAATATGGTAGATGACACAGAAGCAGCATATAAAGATGCAAGAAATAATGCAGAAAGTTCCTTTGTAACCGAATATAATCGTTATGCTAAGGCTACTGGTAAAGCTCAGATTGATCCAGAAGATAAACATGCATATGAAATTGCTCAAAAAGAATTTGAAGAAAGTAATCCATGGGCTAAAAAAGAAAAATATGATGAGGCGGCAAAAATAGTTAATGAAATTAGTAAAATAGACAATAGTAGCAGAACGGATGAACAAAAGAAACAATTGTCTGATGCTAGAAAGGCAATGAAAGAGAATTCTGTAGATGAAACCGAATTGCTTCGTGCTCAAATTGCTAATAATGCCTTATCTGATGCTAAAGCTTTAAACAATTCAAGTGCTGCTGCATTAATAAGAAACAAGAATGGTGCGACAGAAAATCCACAAGCGATTGAAGCTGCTCAAGAAGCACTTACTAAACAAAGTGCCAGACTTGATGCAAAACAACATGCACAAATGGATAAATCTTTGTCAGAACATGAGCGTGCAGTTCAAACTGCCATTAAGGATTCTAATAATAAAGCCTTAAAACAACAAATGAACGATCTTAAAAAGATTAGGAAAGAGGCTGTTGAAAAAGAGGACATTAAGAGATTGGAAACAATGTTAGAACAAATTAAGTCAGCATTGAAGAAATAATCATAAAAGAGTGGGTGAACCCACTCTTTTTGTTTAAAAAAATAATACAAAATTGTTAAATTATTTGTAAAAAATTGCTAATTAGTATAAAATATAATTAATTATAATCTTTTGGAGAAAAGTATGGCAATTCACAATATTCCTAAAAAAACAAAAATTAAAATTGAATTAGCATATGGTTTTAGCGTTTTTGATATTATTTTAATGCTGATTTTGGGTGCAGGATTGATTATGCTATTGTTAAGTAACATTCCTTATAGGATAATATTAGCAATAAGTTATGCATCTCTATCTTTTATGCTTTTTATTCATGTGTCAGATGATGTTAGGTTGTATTACTCAATAGTTTTACTATTTAAATTTATGGCATATAGCAAAAAATATTCTTTGAACGAAGAAAAAGGATATAAAGATATCAGACAAATTATTCCTTATGAAAGAATTTATCAGGAAAAATTCGTTGATTATGGCTCATACTATGCTGAAGTTATCGAAATTAAGCCAGTCGAATTCTTTATGCTGGAAGAGATTAAGCAAGATATGTTAATCAGGACATTTGCGAATGTGTTATCAAGAGCAAATCCCGACCAAGAAATGAATTTGATAAAGGTTCAAAAACCAGTTGTTTTAGATAGATACATAGAAAATGACGAAAGAAAATTTGAATTGCTTTTAAATCAAACAGACAAGGGTGAAATAACTAAAGAAGAAGCAGAAGCGAGATATCAAATTTTTAATGCCAGAGTTAACATGATGACTGCAATTAATGATAGTCATTCAACAATTGGAGATTTCTTTTATCTTGTTGTTTTTGATAAAAATATATCTGCGCTAGATAATGTATGTGAAAGTATGACAACAATGTTAACTAATTCTTCAATTCCAGTTCATGCAAAAATAATTCAAAACAAAGAGCTTGCAACATTCTTGAAAGCAAATTATACAAGTGAAATAGATATTCGTGAAGCTGATAACCTAACACAAGAAGGCTTGTTGACTTGGAGTTTACCAAAGAAAATTCAATTTAAAACAAACTATACAGTAATTAATGATAAGCCAATGAGAATATTTAACATTACTGACTATCCTTTGCAAGTGGGAAATGCTTGGGGATTTCCAATTTTCTCTCTTGCAGGCGCTAAAGTTTCAATGAAAATTAAGCCTATTCAAAGATTTGAAGCTGAAAAGATTTTGGATAAGTCAATCATGGAAATGGAAACAAAAGTTTCATATTCGGCAAGAGAAAGTAAAAGAATTGAAAACCAAACCCACCTTGAAACGTTAAGAAATTTATTGGTAAATATTAAGAACAGTAATGAAAACTTGTTTACTTGTAATTTCTTCATTATGGTTGAAGATAGCCGTAAAAAAGAAGTTCGTTCATTTTTAAAACAATGGGGATTTAGATACAGTGAAATGTTCGGTAGACAAGTTGATGCGTTTATTTCAAGCAGTTTAACAAGAGTTGACACAATTAAAGAAGGAAAACGTGGAATTAACACAACATCCTTAGCTGCAATTTTTCCATTTATTAGTGGAGCCGTAATGGATGATGATGGTTTTTATTTAGGCTATAACGAAAGCTATGGTAATATATTTGTTGACTTCTTTAGAAGAGATAGCGAAAGGGTTAACTCAAATATGATGATTATAGGCAAATCTGGAGGTGGTAAATCTTTCGCTGCTAAAACATTGCTTGCAAATATGGCTGCTGATAATAGTAGAGTGTTTATTCTTGACCCAGAAAAGGAATATGATTTTTTAACGAATCAATTAAAAGGTCAAGTTATTGACGTAGGTTCAGGATTACAAGGAAGAATAAATCCTTTTCATATAACTCCTTCACTTAAAGAAGATGAAGATGACAAAAATCAAACAGAAAATGGAGAATATAGGTCTACTACTATAGATATGCAAAACGACTATAATGCACATTTGCAATTTTTAGAACAATTCTTTAGAGTTATTTTTGAAGGAATGGATAGTGACTCGTTTGAAAAAGTTAACAGTTTAGTAATCGAAATGTATAACAAAAAGGGAATAAACGCAGACACTGATTTGGAAAAATTAAAACCAGAAGATTTCCCAATATTTGATGATTTAAATAATATTGTTCAAGAAAAATTAAGAACAGAAAAAGATGAATACTTGCTTTCTATTTATAAAAAAATTGATATTTACATACAAAAATTTGCAACTGGTGGAAGAAATGCAAACATTTGGAATGGCCCTACAACACTGGAAACAAAAGAAAATTTCGTTGTTTTTGCGTTTAGAAGCTTGCTTGCAAACAGAAATATGGTGTTAGCAAATGCACAAATGTTGCTGGTTATTCGTTATTTAAATAATGAAATTATTAGAAATAAGGAATTTAATAAAATTTCAAATTATAGTGAAAGCGACCCAAACAGAAGAAAAGTTATTGTTGTTATTGATGAAGCACATACCTTTATTGATCCTAAATATCCAATAGCACTAGATTTTATGGAATTATTAGCAAAAAGAATAAGAAAATATGATGGTATGCAAATAGTTATTACACAAAACATTAAAGACTTCGTTGGTAGTCCAGAAATTGCTAAACAAAGCACTGCCATAATTAATGCGAGTCAGTATTCAATGATTTTTGGACTTGCTGCAAACGATATGAATGACTTGGTTGACCTTTATCGTAATGCTGGTGGTATTAATGATGATGAAAAGAACGCAATTGCTACTGCAAGTCGTGGTGAAGCATTTTTAATTACGAGTCCAACTTCAAGAACGAGAGTTCATATTGATGCATTAGATGATATTCGTATGATGTTTGATGAAAAATATTATGCTAAAAAGAAATTCTAATATTAAAGCATGCTCATTTTAATGAGCGTGTTTTTATTTTTTTATAAATTTATTTTAAAAAATTTTAAATTAGCTATTGTATTTATTAAATTTTAATGTTATAATATACCAAAATATTATTAATTATATTTTTTGCGTTTTTAAGGAGGTAAAAATGTCTAAAAATTATGATATTAAGTACACAAGGTTACTAGAAAAGGAAGAAAGACAACATAAAAATATTTATGATACAACTACAACTCCGAAATATAAAAGAGGATATTCAATTTTTTCTAGTCTTTCTCACATAAATAAATTGGGTAGCCTATTTCAAGATTCTTCAATTAGTTATGAGACTGCAATTAAACTTTTGTTTTCAGAAAAACCTGAAGCTTTAAAAACACTTTTAGAAGATACTAATTCACAAAGCGTAGAGGTATTGGCAGAAAAATTCAAAAGATTGGATAAAAAATCCAATATCAAGGTCGAAGAAGAATTAGTTGAGGCGTGGAAATATGTTAAAGATTTCTTAAGCACAGTTAGAGAGGAAATACCAGAAAACGAAGAACAAAAAGAAATTTTCCTTAAAGTTATAAAGGAATATAACATACCTTCATTCACAAAGTTTGAAGACATAAAAAATCATCAACTAGGAATTGCTGGTTTAATTGGTGAAACATCGCTTAGTCATAACAACACACAAGAAAATCCTAATAAATATTTAGGTAATATTAAAGTTGGTGAACTACAAGCAATTAATATAACAACTGATATACGCACTACAAAAAAAATTGAAGCACGAAAAAAGCAATTATTAGATGCCTTAAAAATTCAAAATGTTAACTTCTATGATGATAACTTTTTAATGCCTGATAGCACCAAAAAGATTTTAAATATTGGAGAACGAGGTAATTTAGTTGATAATTGTATAAGCATTTTATATGAATATTCCAAATTAATGAATGGTTCTTCTTTAGCAAACATTAATGATGCAAAAAAATATCTTAGCGCACATAATGATGATCTTGTTTTATCTTCATCTTCTAAAGATGTTAAAATTAAAAATGAAACATATTCAAGACAAAAATTGTTTAACGAATATTCCCCAATAATTAGTGATGCTGTTGCATCTATGACAACTCTATTTTTATCAAGAATGCTTTTCGAAGCGCCAGTTTATGCTCAAGTTGAAAAAGAATTAGAAGAACAAATAACAGCAAAATTGCAAAAACTAAAAATTAATGTTGAAGATGCAGATAAAGATTTTTGGGTAACAATGTTAATTCAAGATAAGTTGCAAGAAAACATTGATGCTATATGTGCAGCATATAATTTAAATGCAAAAAGCATTAATAAACTTTTCTCTGAAAACGGAACAGAATTTAAAGATTCTAAAAGGGCAACAGGCGTTAATGATATGATTTTTGGAGTTTATTATGTTGCTGGCAATGAAAAGATTGAAAATAAGGAATTAACAAATATTCCAAAGAATGTTTTTGAAAAGTATCAAAATGTTGAAGCTAAGGCAAAAAACGCTGAAGCAAAAATAGAAACAACAAAAGAAAAAACGGAAAGTGTTGAAACAGAAGAAAAAACAAGCAAAGTTGTCGTTAAAAAATCTGCAGATATAAAACTTGCTAAACAAATAAAAGAGAGAAAAGATAATAAGTATCTAGAAGAGTTAAGAAAAACTGAAGAATATAAACAATACTATACAGAGGCAAAAGAGCGCTTAGTTATGAAGATTTCTTCAATGACAACTGCAGAAAAACAAAAGACTAAAGAAGAAGCAACAAATAATATTGCTAAAATCTTAGGAAACGACGAACAAAAATCTGAAGTTTCTAGCGAAAAGGAAGTAGTTAGCGGAGACCAAGGCGAAAACAATAAAGCACCTGAAAATCTAGAAAAAATTTCTCCATTATCACCAGAAGAAGATATGGATGCACGAATTTTAGCAGAGGCTGATGCTACTATTGATGAAATTAATAAATCAAATGAAACAACTAAAAAAGAAGATGAGACAACTGTTAAAAATAACAATCCAATTAGTTGTTTAAAAACTTTAAGTTCAATTGACTTAAATGTTGACTCAGATGAAGAAATCGAAAAGAAAATTAGAAGTTACATTAATAGAAATATAAAAAAATTACAAGGCGTTAAATATAATTTTAGAAAGACCGTAAATGTCGATGTAATTGAAAAAGAAAATGACCTTAGATTAAATAATACATTACTTAAAAAAGCGAATAAAGTTGCTGATGAAAAAATTCAAGAATGTGCAACATATTTAACAAGAATGGTCGTAAATTA
The DNA here is from genome assembly GCA_051889995.1 of Christensenellales bacterium. GTDB lineage: Bacteria > Bacillota > Clostridia > Christensenellales > UBA1242 > UBA7868. The sequence goes on along the minus strand of JBJFDL010000008.1, from coordinate 76,694 downwards.
CATGGATACACATGAAGATGTTCTACCTTCAAAAATTCAAGTTTCTCAATTATGTAAAGATTGTTTTAAAAACGAAACAGCAAGTAAAAAGAAAAATTTCACATCTCAAGATATTAAAAACTTATTTGCCGGTGTGATTGTAGATAGTGTTAATACAGAATTAAAGAAACAAGGTTTTGGTGCTGAACTTTCTATGACAACAGAAAGCTATAAAGCATACAAAAAAATGTTAGAATCAAGTAATGAAGTAAAGGAGAATGTTTAATTATGGATGATACATTAAATTCTACTGACTTACATATTTTAACTTGCTTTAAAATCTATCATTTAATGAAATTAGGTGAAAAACGAGGCATTGTTCACGATATAAAAAGTTTGCAAGATTTTATAAGAGCAAGATCCGAGAAATGTAGCAGAGAAACTAGAGACCCAGAAAAGAGAGCTTATTATGTAAACATACATGAACAAGCAATAAGATATTCAAATGCTTTTAGTTCTTATGATGTTTTAAAATCTTTCGTTATGGGTGTATTAAATGAAAGTGAAATCCAAAGAATTGAAGAAGCAGTAAAAACACAATAATTTAATAAATGTTATAATAGAAACCAGTAAAAGAAGAAATACTAAATAAAAAATTCTTCACATTGCTGGTTTTTTTATAATTTATGAAATTTATTTAGTTTTTTTATTCGTTTGTTGTATAATTATTTTATGGAAGATTTTAATATTGTTTTTATTTCAAAATGTGAAAACGTTAAAGATAAAATTAAGGAAATAAAAGATTTAATAAACGAAAAGCATATAAATTGTAATATTCTTTTATATACAAATAATGAAAAATGCAACTATAAAGATGCTGTTTTTGTTAATGCTTCTAAAAAAAATCTTTATAACATTGTTGTAAAAACAGTTGATGGCGACTTGCTTTTGGCAGATTTAGATTGCGATGTTAACATTATTTTCGAACACATTATGCTAATTATAAACAATATTGAAAACAATGAAATTGTAAGTTTAAAAGTAAAGGAAAATAAGTTCACAAAATTTTTTAACAGAATAAAATTCTTTATGATTAACTTATGTTCAAAAATATATAAAGGATATGGCTTAAAAAACATTAATGGTGATTTCCAATATTTAAAAAGTAACGTTGTAGCGACATTAAGAGAATGTAAAGGGAGAAAAAACATTCTAAGAACAAGTGATGCAATAATAGGTTATAATCACAAAATTGTTACTGCAACTTCAAAATTACCAAAAGATAAGTTTACAAAATTTAATTTCTTTGCATTAATTTTTGATTTATTGGTCATACTTAATTTAGCATTTATAACATATTTTAGTATTGTTTTTAATAAAATTGAACACTTTGGTCCAATGCTTTTATTATTAATTATTTTATTAATTGTTTTACTTATATTTTCATCAGTTATGATGTTTATTGACGAATATAAAAAAAGGAAGTAAAAAATGAATAGTGAAGATATTAAAAAACTTGCCAATAATTTAGTAACTTATTCTTGTAGAGTTCAAAAGGGAGAAAAAGTTTTAATCGAAGGCAGTCCACTTTGTTTAGATTTAATTTTAGCATTAGTTGATAAAATTTATGATGTTGCTGGTTATCCGTTTGTAAATTATGGTGAAAGTAGATTATCTGCACATATAATGAAAGGAACAACTGAAGAACATATTAAACTTATGGAAAAATATATGCATCCGATAATGGAAGATATGGATGCCTATATTGGTATTAGTGCTACAAATAATATTTTTGAATTATCAAATGTTAGCATTATTAATAAAAATTTGTATTCAAAATTTTACTCTCAACCCATTCATTCAGATATAAGAGTTCCTAAAACAAAATGGGTAATTTTAAAATATCCCACATTTGGATTTAGTCAGCAAGCAGAGATGGGGATTGAAGAATATAGCGATTTTTACTTTAAAGTGTGTAATTTAGATTATTCTAAAATGAATTTGGCAATGAATAATTTAAAAAATTTAATGGAAAAAACTGATAAAGTAAGAATTGTTGCACCAGACACAGATTTAACTTTTAGTATTAAATCAATACCGGCAATTAAATGTGCAGGTGAAATGAATATTCCTGATGGCGAGGTTTATACGGCGCCAGTAAAAGATAGTGTTAATGGATATATTCATTACAACACACCAACAATGTATAATGGTATAAAATTTAATAATGTTAAGTTATATTTTCAAAATGGAAAAATAGTAAAATGTGAAGCAGATAATCAAAAAGAATTAGAAAGCATTTTTAACATTGATGAAGGTGCTAGATATGTTGGTGAATTTGCAATTGGTGTTAATCCATACATTCTTCATCCAGTTCTCGACATACTGTTTGACGAAAAAATTACAGGTTCAATACATTTCACACCAGGAGCGAGTTATGACGATGCATTTAATGGTAATAAAAGCGCAGTGCATTGGGATTTGGTTTTAATTCAAAGGGAAGAATATGGTGGAGGAGAAATTTATTTTGATGATAAATTAATTAGGAAAAATGGAATCTTTGTTGAACCTAGTTTACTTTGCTTAAATCCAGAAAATTTAATATAAGGAGTTGTTATGAAAAAAATAAAAGTTGGAATTAATGGTTTTGGAAGAATTGGAAGATTAATGCTTAGAGCAAGCATTGAAGAAGAAGAGCACGATATGATTGATGTCGTTGCAATCAATGACCCGTTTTTAGATGTTGAATACGCTTGTTACTTGTATAATTTTGATAGCATTCATGGACCGGCCAAACATTTAGCAGTTGTTGAAGATGGGATGATGGTTATAAATAATCACAAAATAGCATTTTTGACTGAAATGCAAATAGAAGATATTTCTTGGAATAAATATGATGTAAATGTTGTGGCAGAAGCGTCTGGTAAGTTTACAAATTTGCTAGATGCAGAACGTCATATTAATTCAGGAGCAAAAAAGGTTGTTATAACAGCACCTGGGAAAAATGGTGTTCCAATGTTTGTTATGGGCGTTAACGAAGATAAATATAATGGAGAAAAAGTTGTTAGTAATGCCTCATGCACAACAAATTGTTTAGCACCACTAGTTAAAGTTATAGATAATAAATTTGGTATTATTGAAGGTTTAATGAGCACAATTCATTCAACAACAGCAACCCAATTAACTGTTGATGGTAGTTCGAAAAAAGATTGGCGTGGTGGAAGAGCAGCAAGTTATAATATAATTCCTTCTTCGACTGGAGCGGCAAAGGCTGTAGGAGAAGTTCTACCAAATCTTAAAGGTAGACTAACAGGAATGAGTTTTAGAGTGCCAACACTTGATGTTTCTGTTGTTGATCTAACTGTTAAATTAAAAAACAACACAACCTATGAAGAAATATGTAATGAAATTAAAAGAGCGAGCGAAAATGAGTTAAAAGGTATTTTAGGTTACACATCTAATTTTGTTGTATCAAGTGATTTTATCCACGATAAACACACATCAATTTTTGATGAAAAAGCAGGAATAATGTTAAACGAAAGTTTTGTAAAACTTGTTGCTTGGTATGATAATGAGTGGGGTTATTCAAACAAAACTCTAGATTTAATAAAAGTAATCAGTTAGTAGGAATTATATGAAAACAAAAGACGAAAAGCAAAATATTCTACGAAGAAAAAAGACAATTGAAAAACTTAAAGAAATGCAGATAGATTATGCAGAAGATTTACCTCTACTTGAGATTAATGATTTTAAATTAAAATCATTAAATCAAATTTGTCGAAAAATGGTAGCAACAATATTTGCTATTTCTTATGCAGTAATTCGTCGACAAAACATCAATGATTTTTCAGACGAGATAAATCAAAAACTTATGGACAAATACGGAGTAAGTGAAGAAGATTTTAATGAACTTGAATTAAAGGCAGTAAATAATACTGCAAACGATAAAGAATTAGAAATGGTTCTGTGGGAATACGAAATTTACTGGACGCTTTTATGGGCAATTGGGTTAGTTGATGATATTAGTGATTCAGCGATGTGTAATTGTGAATATTGTGTTAAAACACTTATTTCGAGTGTTAATTATTTTGATTTTGTAAGAAAATGTAAATTGCGCGATATCAATGAAATAATTGACGCTTTAGATTTATATTATCATTATGCATTTTCAACTTATATTAAAAAATATAAAAAAAATAATATCAATGTTCAAAACTTAAACTATGATGTTTGCTTAGAAAGAAGGCGTGCTTTACTTTGGTTATTGTTACCAGAATTTGATTGGTTTAATATATCTACTAAATTGTAAAAAACATAAAAAAACTTGTCTTAAAAACTAAGACAAGTTTTTTATAATTTAATTTTGTTTAAAACACATTGAATAGCATTAACGCTTTCTTCAAATTTTAAGTCATCATCTTTATCTAAATTAAGTTTTAAAACTTTTTTAGCTCCTGTTTTTCCCAAAACTGTTGGTTGACCAATATAAAGTTCAAATTCATTATTATAACTTGAAACAGTGAAGATTTTATTACTATCCTCTAATATTGCATTTGTGATTTTTGTTAGACAAATCCCAATACCATAACTTGTGTTGCCTTTTTTGTTTATGATGTCGTATGCCGAGTTTTTAACATCATAAGAAATTCTACTCATTTGATTTTGCGATAAAAGTTTAGAAGCGCAATCAAGCCCAATTTGAACATTATTCCATGGGATAAACTCTGTGTCACCATGTTCACCAATCACAAAGCCGTGGATTGATTTTGGATTTATTTTTAATTCTTTAGAAACTAAATATCTTAATCTTGCAGTGTCTAAAACCGTTCCACTTCCAATGACTTTATTTTTAGGAAAATGACTTAATCTTTGTGTGATTGTTGTCATAACATCTAGTGGGTTAGTTGCAACTAAATATATACCTTTAAATTTTGTTTTGTTAATTTCATTAATAATAGTTTTAAAAACTTGATAATTTTTCTTAATTAAATCTACTCTTGTTTCATTTTTTTCTTGATTTTTTCCTGCACAAATGCAAACAATATCAGCGTTATTACAATCGCTATAATCACCAGCATAAATATTAATTTTATTAGGTGCAAAACTTACAGCGTGCATTAAATCTAGTGCTTCACCTTCAGCTTTTTCTTTGTTAATATCTATAAACGCTAGTTCGTTTACGCGAGTTTTTTGATTTATCAAAGAATAGGCATAACTCATTCCAACGTTTCCACAACCAATTAAAACAATTTTACTCATATTATCTCCTTAATTTATTTTACCAATTTTTAAGAAAAAAACAAAATAATTTAATATTTTAATATAAATATTTAAAATTTAGTAAAAATAATTTATTTAAGATATGAAATTTGTTTTTCTATTGACTAATATGGTAATATTTTGATATAATCAAATGTTAGGAGAATTATATGATACAAGCAACTGACGTTACATTAATAGTTGGAAATAAAAAATTATTTCAAGACGTTAATTTAAAATTTACAAATGGAAATTGTTATGGAATTATTGGTGCAAATGGGGCTGGTAAAAGCACATTTTTAAAATTGCTTGCAGGAGAAATTGAAACAACTAAAGGCGAAATTACAATAGGTAAAAATGAAAGAATGAGTGTTTTAAACCAAAATCAAAATGCATTTAATGATAAAACGGTTAAAGAAACTGTCTTGTTAGGGCATAAAAGACTTGTTGAAATTATGAATGAAAAAGAGGCCTTATATTCCAAGGCTGATTTTACTGAAGAAGATGGAATTAAAGCAGGAGAATTAGAACAAGAATTTTTGGAGCTAAATGGTTGGGAAGCAGAAGGCGAAGCTGAAAGTTTATTAGATAGCATTGGCGTAGAGCGTTCTTGTTTTGACACTTTAATGGGCGAACTTGATAGTAAAATTAAGGTTAAAGTGTTATTAGCACAAGCATTATTTTTCAATCCTGATATTTTAATTTTGGATGAACCAACAAATAACCTTGATGCAAAAACAATTAATTGGTTAGAAGATTATTTAATAGATTTTCCAAACACAATTATAACCGTCTCACATAACCGACACTTTTTAAATAAAGTTTGCACACACATTTGCGACGTGGATTATGGAAAGATTACAATGTTTGTTGGAAATTATGATTTTTGGTATGAATCAAGCCAATTAATTTTAAGACAACAAAAAGAAGCAAATAAAAAAGCTGAAGCAAGAGCAAAAGAATTACAAGATTTCATTGCTCGTTTTAGTGCTAATGCAAGTAAGAGTAGACAAGCAACCTCAAGGAAAAAGGAATTAGAAAAACTTACTATTGAAGACATAAAACCAAGTTCAAGAAGATATCCTTATATTGATTTTAAGTTTGAAAGAGACATTGGTAATGAAGTTTTGCAAGTTGAAAAATTAACCAAAAAAGGTGTTTTTGAAAATGTTAGTTTCACTGTTTTAAAAGGCGAAAAAATAGCATTCTTTAGTGAACAAAGCACGACTTTGTCAATCTTATATGATATTCTAGCAGGAAAAGATACTGATTACACTGGAACGGTAAAATGGGGAAAAACTATAACATATTCATACTTACCTAAAAACTACGATGATTTGTTTAAAAATGATTTGATGTTAACTGATTGGCTTGCTCAATTTAGTAAAGAAAAAGACATCACCTTTTTAAGAAGCTGGCTTGGTAGAATGTTGTTTTCAGGAGAAGAAGCAATTAAGCAAGCAAATGTTTTATCAGGTGGCGAAAAGGTTAGATGTATGTTTAGCAAAATGATGCTTGAAAGTGGAAATGTTCTTTTAATGGATGAACCAACAAATCATTTGGATTTAGAGAGTATTCAAGCATTAAATAATGGTATGAAAAACTTTAAAGGTTGTATTTTATTCACAACATCCGACCAAGAAATTTTAAGCACTGTTGCTAACAGAATTATTGTGATTAATAAATCAAAAGAATTTGATAAACAAATAAGTTATGATGAATATATTTCAAAAAACTAGGTGAAAAATGGAAATAAAAAAATTGGTGCTTGGACCATTGCAAACGAATTGTTATATAGTTATAAATGGCGATAATTGTATTGTTATCGACCCGGCGTTTGATGGAGAAAAAATCACCAATTTTCTTAAGCAAAATTTTTTAAATTTAAAAGCCATTTTGTTAACTCATGGGCATTTTGACCATGTTGGAGCGTGCAAATATTTTCAAAACCAAGGTATAAAAATTTATGCAAGCAAAATTGAAGCAAAATTGTTAAAAGATTTTCCAAAAGGATTTGGTATTTCTAAAAATATAATTTTCAACGTTGATGAATGTCTTGAAGATGAACAAGAAATTGAATTAATTGGGCTAAAAATAAAAGTGATATTTTCAAGTGGACATACAGCAGGTTCTTGTTGTTATTTAATCGAAAATAACCTTTTTTGTGGAGATACACTTTTTAGTGGTGGCGCATACGGAAGATGCGACTTATATTCTGGAGATATTTGTAAAATACAAGAAAGCATTAAAAAACTATTAAAATTAGATGAAAGCATTAAACTTTTTTCTGGACATGGTTATGAATCAACAATAAAAGCAGAAAGTGAATACTATCGAGATTTTCGATAGTTTTCGTTTTGTAATAGGGGAAGATATTCACCAAATCTTTCTTTTCTTATTGGCATAGGTTTATTAGTTTTAAAGAATAAAACTAATGCAGGTCTAATGCCATTATACTCATCACAAATTGTGTAATAATCCAATTCGCCATTTTTAATTAATTTTTTAGCTTTGGCGTGATAATTAAAATAACTCATAACAATATTTTTTACAAAATTTACAAAAATATAAAGGAAATAATTATGGAATTTAAAAAGATGTCTTTAAAAGAAAATTTGTTGTCTACTTTAACTCTTAAAGGCTACACAGAACCGACAAAAATACAGCAAGAATTTATACCTGTAGCACAAAAAGGAAAAGATATTTTGGCAAAAAGTCAAACGGGCAGTGGGAAAACTCTTGCTTATGTTTTGTCGATTCTAAATAATTTGGATGCAGATGGCATTGGAGCATTAATTGTTGCGCCCACAAAAGAACTTTGCACACAAATTAAAGATGTTATCAGTGAATTTGTTAAATTTACTAACTTAAAAGTTTGTAAAATATTAGGTGGAAGTGATTTTACAAGACAAAGATTAAATTTGAAAACTGCAAATATTGTAGTTGGAACAACTGGTAGACTTTTGGACCATATTGAAAGAAGAACTTTAAAATTACACAAATTAAAATATTTAGTTCTAGATGAAGCTGATGAAATGTTAGATATGGGCTTTATTGATGATATACGAAGAATTGTTAAGGCAACACCAAAGCGTAAACAAACATTTATGTTAAGCGCAACATTTTCTCAAAGTGTGAAAGATATTGCCAATGAGTTTTTGCAATCACCAGAAATTATTGAAACAACAAAGGAAAATACAGTTGTTAGTGGCGTGAACCAATGTTATATTTTGTGTTTAAAAAAGGGAAAATTAGAAACGCTTTTAAAATTTTTAAGAAGCTTATATAAAGAAAAAACCATTATCTTTGTTAATACGAAAAAGATGGCTGAAGAAATTTTTAAAAAATTACAAAACAATAACATAAAAAGTGAATTTTTGCACGGAGATTTGCAGTTAAAAGAAAGGATTAAAGTCGTTAATAATTTTAAAAGCTATAACAATGATGTTTTAATTGCCACTGATGTTGCAAGCAGAGGATTAGATATTAGTAATGTTGAATATGTAATTAATTATGATTTACCACAAGATGTTGAAACCTACATTCACCGATTAGGCAGAACTGCTCGTGCTGGAAAAACAGGAATGAGTTTGTCTTTGGTTAATAGTGAAAAACAATTAGACTATTTAATGACGAATTTTTCAAAATATAATTTAGTTGAATTAAAAGTTAAAAGAGATGAAAGAACCAATCAAAATATCTTTGTAAAAACCAAAACTGGCGAGTTTGACTTTGAAGCAAAAAAGCCAATTAAAAAAGATGTAAAAACAACAACAAAAAACGCTCAAGATTATAATAAAAAAGATAGAAAAATAGCAAATAAAAATAAAAAATTTAGTGATAAAAAACAGAAAACAACAAACAAAAATAACTATAAAAAATTAGAAAAAAATACAAAAAATTTAAAAAAAAATCAAAAAAATAACAAAAAATATAGATAAATTTAAGTTTTTTAACTTTTTTAAAACAATAAAACAAGAAAAAGATTAAAAATTTAGAATACTTAAAAACTGTAAAAAATATGCAAAAAGTTTTAACTATGCGATTTTTTACAGTTTTTTGTTAAAAATTTAATTATAATAAAGTGAATTTACATTTTTATGCATTTTGTTGATCAAAAATTGTCAAAAGCACATTAAATTTAATTTTAATAAATTACTAATTTAAACAAATTTCATTTTTATATTTTTATTTTTTTGTTAATTTTTTTTATTAATTTTTTTGATTTAAAAAGATTATATATTTCATTTATTTGACAAAAATTTCCCTTATTTATATAATTTATATAAATTAGTATAAAATATTATTATACTTGTGAGGTCATATGGGTAAAAAAAATATTAAAAAGCATAAGAGGAAAGGTGCTAAAAAGGTTACTGCTTTTTCAAAAATTTCTAAAATGGTTGGATTAGCAATGGCTGGTGTCGTTGGAACAGTCGCTGTTAGTGTAGGCGCATATGCTCTTTTTGGCGGATTTAAGGAAAAAGTTGTTGATTTAGAAAAAATGTATTTTGAAAAATCTGCATATGTTGTTGCTGGAGAAATTCAGGGGAATGCATATGTAGATACTTCCTTAAAATTAATTCCAGACCCTGAAGATGCCACAAAGCTTGCAGTAACATTGATGGGTGGAGAAGATATAGTTACATATTCAGAAGCAGAAGTCGGCAAAGGTATATCACTAAAGTTAAACCAAGATTTAGAAGGTAATGTTATTGGTGGAGAGTTTGAACTAATTGCAGAAGCAAATGAAAATTTGTTAACTGCTAAAACAAATGTATTTGTTGACAGCAGAATTAAAGACATTACCCTAACAGAATATAGTGGAGATATTTATCCAGGAACTAAATTTACAGTAGGCATTAGCAATATTTACCCATCTAATGCTTTAAATAAACCTACAAGTTCAATATATAAAAGTCTATACGGAGAAAATTATTTCAATAAAACGGCAAGATTTTATTCTTCAAATGAAAGTGTAGCTATCGTTGATGAATATACAGGTGAAGTAACCGTTGTCAATGAAGGTCAATTTCAAATTAATGTTTACATTCCAACAACGTTTGAAAGTAATGCAACGTTACCTTTAAGACAAAACTGCTTATCGGATAGTGAGTATTTTTCAATTTTAGAAAATTCATCTTATGTGTGCTTTAAAAACACAGCTATCTACTCTTCAAAAACGGCAGAAGTAAGTGGTATAACAGCAACTAATAATGTTTTCAATTTATATGTTTTCGAAGAATATGAAGCCTTCACAAACAGTTCTTTTGCTGTTGGAGAAAACAAATTTAATTTTGATATAGAATTAGAATTCCCTGAAACAAACATTTCTCAATTGATAAAAGATTATAAACTAAAAGATGTTGAAATATTTGAAGGATTTAAAGATGGTGATTCTTATTTTATTAGTTCATCAATAATAAATAAAGTTGTCGATGAAGAAAGTGGTCTTTATGATGCAAACACATTAGTTGGTGACTACTTTATAGTTTCAAAAAATTCAAATCCATTGTATTGGACAATCACTCCAATTGATTATACATCAATATCAAGAGATTTATATTTAATTGTTAGAGTTGGGAAAAGTGCATTTGATTTATCTGCGTTAAGTGATGTTGAAAACACTGGCGTTAAGGTTGAAAATTATAAAAATGATAATGATTATGCTTATTATGCATATATAAAAGTTAATACATTATCTGTTTCAAATACTAACATCAATTTAACTACTCAAAAAATTATGGCAACATATAGCGTTAATTCAGGCAATACCACAGAAATAAATGATGAAAATCAATTAAGTAAAGAAGAATTACTTAAAAAGAATAGTTATTTGTTTGTTGGTGATATTCCATTAAATTTGTATGACTATATTAGCGAAATTTTACCAGTTAACGCAACATATCAAGAAATTCATTTCTTTGCTCGTGAAAATGAACTTAGTGGAGGTGCTTCAATTATTGAAACAACTTCTGTGGGCGAATTAAATGAAATTTTGCAAGTATACACAAAAGACACTACTATAATTAAAACACCATATTTATTGGATGAGAACAATAATAAAGTAGCATACATAAAAGCAAACAATGAAGGAACAGTTAAAATCTATGCTGCAATATTTAAAACCGATATAGAAGGTAATGTTGTTGGTGCAACTGAAAGTTCATATCCATTACCTTTAATAACAAGTGCAGAAATAACTTTAATAATAACTCAAGAGGTTACAATTAGTGATGAAATAAACATTGAATATAACCGAGATAATTATAAGTATGGCAATGGCGAAAATGCTATTTCATCATTAGAAATGATTGTTGGTGAAAACGCAGTAATTTCCTTTGATGTTACGAACAGCGCTGGATTAATAAAAGCAGAAAGCGAAGGTTTCTTCACAATTTCTTCTACCAACACTGGAGTTATATCTTTAAATAAAGAAATTAATGAAACAACGAAAATTTCATTCACAGCAACTCAAGAAGGAAAAACAAACTTAATTGTTACATATTTGGATGAAACTATAATATTACTGCCAATCACTGTAATCAAAAACGAAATTAAAAGTATTGCGATATCAGACCCTAATGGCTACACAATAAATAACAACGTTATTGAATTTGTTTTAACGAACGGTAGTGAAACGGGGGATTCTGTTTCAGCATTCTATTTAAAAAATGATGCCACTAAAAAACTTTATGGCTCGTTTAATAACACTTCAGTAATAGTTGGAATTAATGTTGAAGGTGGAACAGAAAATCAAGAACTTAGCCTAAACACAAATATTCCAGCAAATGGTCCTTGTGTCGTTGAATTTGATAAAATAAATACAGAAACTAATTATAGACAAATAAGAATAACTCCATTGTATTTAACATTAAGCGATACCATTACATTTAGTGTATATGCTAATGTAAGTGGAGGACAAATAATCACTTCTCAAACGATTACTATTAAAATAGTTATGCCAGAAAGTTTAACTATTGAAGCAAATAGAAACATAAACAATTTAATAACAATTGATAGAAAAAGTTATGAAAAAGTCGTTAGTGGACAGAGCATTGAAATTTTTGAATACTTAAAAATTAATAATGATGAAGGTGTTGGTAAATTATTTAAAGCTAATTACTATGACTTAACTAATAATTTAGCAGATGTTAACTTAAGCACAATTGAAAATGATACTAAAATTAAAATCAGTTTATCTATTGATTTCACATTAGAAAATTCTAAAAAATCAATTACTTTTGAAGAATATTCTTATTACATTTTCATTATTTCTAAATATTCAATTTCAACCGAAAGTCTTGTTGTTGATGCTGGCGAAGAAGTTAGTGCAAGTGATTTAAAAGCAAAAATTACTCTATATGAAAATAAACATTCAACCGAAGAAACAACGGCATATTTAGGAACTATAGATAAAATAGTGATACCTTCCACTTCTGGAAATCCAGTTATTACCGATGTTGAGTCAAATACATATTTTTCAGATAAGTATACAGCAAATATATATTCATTTAACAATTCATTTGATTATATTCCTTTTGCTTTAAGTTACCAAATTGATGCAGAAAACTACTACAAAACAACGGGTCAAATATCAGTGAACATAATTTCAAATGTTGACGTTGTTAATAAAGCAGATTATTTACAAAATGGTGAAATTGTAAATGTTCTAGATTTATTCAAACTTCAATCAAACAATGTTGATTTAGATGGAGTTGTTATAAGCAATGTTAATTTCAATAAAGAAACTGTAGAAATTTTATTAGCCAACGGCATTGAATTATATACAGGGGTGAACGCTACTGGTTCAAAAATTAATAGTTATGGAACAACAATTATTGTCGCTTCATTAAAGATGCCACTAGACATAAACATTTATGAAATTACTGGATTAAAAGCATCAGTTAGTGCAATGTTTGGTGGGGATGAATTAAGTAGCACAATTGGATTTGCTCTAAATTTACAAATTTCAACCTTAGAATTAAATAAACAATATATCATTAACAGTGATGATCATGTTGCAAGCAATGATACAATCTATTTATTAAATAGTGACATAAACAATTTAAGCGTGAATGATGGCACTACTATTCAAAAAATAAAAAATAATTTTGTAAAACTAGCAAAAGTTTCAAATAAGAACAATCTTAATGAAGAAGCAATTGAAGACGTTGAAGTTGAAATTGATAAAGATAATCAAACTTTAACTATATCATTAAATTATATTAGCTACACTCTTGCTTATGTAAATTTGGGTCAAACAGGAACGGAAGATAATGAATTTATTAATAAAAAGAGTGATAAGTTATTAATTGGAAGAGCATATTACATTGAAGATTTAGTCACAATTAACAATATGGTTAAAGAAATTGCTGATTATTCACAATATTGTTCATTTGATGTAGATGGTTCATATTCATACTTTATCAAAGACGGCGAATATTTAATATTTAAAGAAAATCCTAACCAAGTTTCATCAAGCGTGCAAGTTAATTTCACAATTTTGGGTGAAAAATATGAATTTACATACACAGTTTACAATATTGAAATAAATTTTGAAAATGATGTAGTGAATACAATTTATCCTAAACTAACTTATGAAATTTTTGATGAAAATACGTTCGACATTATTTCTGCCGAAGAGCTTGCAAAATTAAATATTACATCAAGAATTTTAATTGATAGTGTAGAAAACAATGATTATATCATTTTTGAAGAGAATTACACAAAATTAAAAGTTATAAATTACTGTAATGTTGATGGGGGCATAAACTTATTACTAGAAATTAATATAAGCTATGATAATCATACTCCAATAACATTAACTAGAAGCTTAAAGTTAGAACAATTGGATATTGCATATATACAAAATCAAACACTACTTGCAAATAAAGAATATAATTTATTGGATTATTTCACTTTATCAGCTAACGATACAACTAAAAACTTGTTAATATTTAAGGGTGGATTTGAGGGCGAAAGCGTTAGTCAAATTGCATCATTAAACACTTTCATTCTTAACATTGAACAAGATAAAAATTATATTTTAGAAATTTATTTAAAAACAAATGAAAGTTCACCAGAAATTAAGATTGACACAATTAATTTCAATGTAAAATATTATCGTTTAAGTGAAAAAGCTTGTGATACAGTTACTTATATAGGTCAAAAATTAAGCAGAAATGATTTATTAAATTATGTTGAATTGAAAAATTCATCAGGTATTGTCGTTGCCGACTTAAATGACGAAATTGTATTTATAATTGATGGCGTAGAAATACAAGATTACACAAAAATTAATTATGCAACAACTCAAGTAACTGCTCGATTTAATGAAATATCAATTAACTTTACTATTGAATCAAAACAAATTCAATGGTCATCACAAAGAGAATTTTCAGTTTATCCTGACACGCTTGTTTCTCAATATGTTAAAGCATATATTGATAATGGTGGAGAAGTTTATTATTTCAATAGTAATTTGGTTTATGAAATAAACAATAGTGAAAACATTTTTGCTATAACAAAAAGTGCTGATGAAAAAATAGAATATGTATATTCTGGAACAACTTTAGTGGCACAACTATATAAAGTTAATTATGAGAATTATAGTGCAGGAACATTAAAAATCTTCAAGGCATCATCGCCAATTAAAGTTTCAGTTAATTTAAATAAAGATATTGCTGAAATAGATGGTATTGATTTAATATTTAACATAATTTCATTAGATAAGATTAATAATGATGACACAATAATTGTTTACGCCGGAGAAAACAGCACAAAATTGACTAATAATACATATTTTTCAAAGAGTGGAATAAAAATTCCTGATATTGATTTTAGAGTTTATAGTTTAATAAACAATGGATTAAATTATAGTTACTATGAAAACAATGTGAACGGCAATTTTGTTATTGTTAAAAATGGTGAGGAAGTTGCTAGCATTCAAAAATCAACAGGGGATTATAGAGATACGTTTGTTGCAACAAGTAAGTTAGACGGAATTACACTTGAATTACACGGCTTCTTAAAATTGACAAGTGATGAATACGTTCTTGAAAGTTTAAACAATGATTACTTAACATTAACTGTTGAGGTCCAAAGTATTTCTTTAACTGCCGATAATAGTAAACTTTCGGCATTAGATAAAGATAATAACTATGTTGATTACTTTATTGTTGAAACAGACTCGGAAAATTGTATAAATAATACAGTTGCAACATTTACTCCTTTAATTAAATATAATGAATCTTCTGAACTAGAAATTAATACAATTAAATTTACTAATGCCTATATAGGTTTAGTGAATGATAATGCGGGAATTTTAAATTTTGCCTCACAACTATATTTATTACAAAACTCTGAGGAAATTAGTAATTTTGAAATCAAATTACCTAACGGAACAACTGTTAAATTAAATGTAAGCAATGGAACAATTCAATTTAGCCAAGAAAATGGTTATATAACGGATTATATTTTCTGTTCATTTGAATATACTGTTGGTTCTTATGTGGGTTCATTGTATGTTGTGTTAAAACCAGACATTAATATAATTTTCTACTATGATTCAATTTATGCTGAATACCAAACAGTATATTCACCTGCAAGTTACACAATCTCAAAAGATAGTGGTAATTTATTTAAATTTAGTGAAGATATTTTAGGCTCAGGAACAAGTAATTCGTTCACGATTAACAAAGAAAAATCAGTTTCTCTAAATAATACATACGTTGATAGTTATTATGAATTAGTTTATTCAAACACTTCAAACACTCAAGGTCAAATGGATATTACAACTATTAGCGAAAGTGATACGCTTCAAAAATATTACATTAGAATTAACATAAAATATGGCAGTAACAATTATAATTATTACTATCAAATTTGCATTAACAATGTTAACGTTCAAATTTATAACAATGAAGAGCATACACTTATTAATGAAAATATCGATGGAAACAGATTAGAAATAGGTAATCATACAGAAGTAGATTTAACAAAATATTTAACAATCAATGAACGTGATTTCAATGATGAAAGCGTTGAATATTTTGCAAACAGAATATCCTTTGAAGAAAAGAATGAAGAAAACTATATGCTTACAACAGATGGAATATTCATCGTTAAAACAGGCTTTGAAATAATTGGCTATTTATCTGTTAAATTTGTGTTATTTGGTAACGAATATATTATCTATATTGAAGGAGATAGTGTTGAAGTTAATTTTGAAGATTTAACTGGTAGCAATTATCAATTTGGAACAGGTGACACTATTTATATTTCAGCTGTTCGAACAGATGATGAGGTGATTGTTTCATTCCTTTCTTCCGTTCCAGAGGTTACAGTTTTAGACGCAACAATCGCATTAAGTGATTTCACTTATACGACAACAGGAAATATATACACAAATGATTATTTTAGTTGCAGACAAGAAACAGCAACAGTTCTTGGAGAAACTTTGTATTACTACCATTACGAATTTGGAACGGGTAATACATTCTTCACTCTAATTAAATATGCAACATATTACAAATTGTTGATAACTGAAAATTTAGTCGGAGAAATTTCATTTAGCGTTGTTGCAAATTATAGCACAATTTCTAAAACGCAAGGAATTAATGTGGAACAAGCTACAATTTCAATCAATTATTTCTCTCCAAGTATGATTGATGGAAAAATGTATCAAAATTTAGTTTGTGGACAAGAATTTAATTTAACGAACATTGTTAGTGGTTCGGCACTTTCATTTGAACCTTTAGAAACGACATTAAATTCAAGTCAGTATAGTATAGATGGTAATAAATTGACACTTGAAAGCAATATTTATTCTGAAAACACAATGGTCTTAAAAGCTATTTATAATACTAGTGGTGGATATTTGCCAATATACATTAGAGTTATTCCGCAATATAATTATGATTTTAATAACTCTAATAATAATTATTACATTTTAAAATCAGGTCAAAATTTTGAAAATATTAATTTATCATCATATGCTAAAATATATAAATTTAAGCAATTTGATGCAACAAATGAACCTGTTTATACTTTAATTTCAGATTATAGAGTTGAAGTTATAGAAGATGAAACAACGACATATAATCAAATAAGTAATATATTTAGCTATTCTTATCTTTCAAGTTCATCGCAATTTAAGGTTGCAATCTTCGACGGCGAAAATAAGTTAAGCACACTAACATTTAATGCTGTTGAATTAATATTTACTCCTCTACAACTTGAAAAAGGACAAACAATAAGCGTTAAAAATCTTATAAATTCTCAAATTAATTCATCATATTTAACATATAAAGATGTAAAAATTGATTTTGAATCTAATGATAATTTAGATGCTGAAGGAGATTATGTTGTTGTAAACACAGATGTAACTTCTTGCGACTTTTCAATTAACGGATTAAGTTTTTCTGTTGAATTAACATTTAATAATCTTGAAATTGATGTAAATTACACAAATCCAATAATCAAAGAAACTGATGGTAAATTTATTACGTTTGAAAATATGTATGCCACTCAAGAAATGAAATTGTCAGATTTAGTAACAATTATTGGAAGTAGTGAAGAAATTAATAATGACTATTCAAAATTATTATTTGGTATTGAAATTTTATCAAGAGAAAACTATCCGACAACTGGTGCATTCTCATATGACATATCGAATTCTGAAACTGAAAACAGCATAACAGTTAAATTTAACAATACTGCATTGTTTGTTATAACTAATAATTATTTATATGTTTACAGTAACATACCTTACGAATTAAGTTTAAAGATTAGTATTAGTTATAAAAACAGAGTAGGAGTTGAAAATACATTTAATGTTAGATTACTACCTGTAAAATTAAGCATAATTAATAACTCGGTTAATGTTTCACTTGTAGATTCTAATCGTTATTATAATTTGATAAATAACATTGCAATAGCAAAAACAGAAAGCAATGGTAAAGGAGAAGAATTTACTCAAGGTCTTTATAACATCAACTTGAACGACAAAATTATATTTACAGTGGATGGACAAACAGTTGTAAATAATAGTATGTTAGATTGTTCTAGCACATTTAGCACAACAACTGGTGAAGCAAAAATTAAAGGTGCTCAAATAAGTGGGATAGATGATTATATTTCTGCATCATTCTCAATTTCTTGTGTTTCAGCTCCAACAATTTTCACTGATGCTGTGAATATTTCATTAAGTTCTAACAAAATTGTTTCAACGAATAATGAATATCCAATAACAATTTCTGCAATTAGAAGTTCAGACACTATCATAACATACACTTATGTTGTTCAAGCTGGCGTAGGAACAGTGGAACAAATATTCAAAATTTATGATAGTAGTTTAAAATTGCTTTGCGAAATTTATAACGATGGAACATACACATTACACACCAATGATGAATTTAGAATTGAAATTGAATATATGTTTAATTCAATTTTCACTGCTACTTCAAGTGTTGAATTTAACGCAGATAATACACCATTAAGCATTAATTATAGTGGACTTAACTTTATTACAGAAAATGGCATTAAATATCTATTAATATATTCTGGTCAAACTTTAAATGTATCTTCACTTGTTGATGGTGCAAGCATAAGTGACACTGATATATCACTTGTAACTAAATCCACTCTTAACAACAATGAAATTATTGCTCCAACCTTAACAGAAGGAGTTAGTGAACAATATGGATATTTTGTGTTAGTAAAAAATGCTCAGAGTGTGAAGGTTTATGTGAAAATTTGCAATTATATTATTACAAAATTATATGATGAAGACTTTGTATATCCTGCATCGAATGTTGTGTTGGGGTCAACAACCTATATCAAACATAACAGCACATATACAACATTATTTGTAATGGATGATAACATCACTTACAATATCTACGATTTTGTATCTATCACTGGTGATTCAACATCTTTAAGTTATGCATTGGCGTATGTTGTTGAATATAATGGCGCTTATCAATTGAATTCTGCGTTAGTAGAATTGAATAATACTAATAAAACATTCACTATAAAGAGTAGTGAAAACACATATTATTTTGAAATTTATATTAAAATTGCAGATGATACTGTTGAAAATTTACGCTTTAGAGTTTTAAAAGTAACTAACAACACTGAAGAAGAGATTTCGTTATATAATGGCACTTATGTAGATTTAACTGAAATTATTAAATTATTGGCAACAAATACTGATTCTAGTGTGGTTTCAAATGCTAGTGTAAATTTATTTGATAATTTAAAAATTAAAATAAATGCTGGAACAAGTTATATTAAAAATAATGTATTATACATTCAAGAAGATACAGCAAATCAAATAGAAATTTCGTATTCATTTAGTTTTGGAAACACTTCACAATCAGTGTTTACAAAAATAATTAAAATTAACCTTTCATCGCTTGAACAAGAAGGTAATTATATATTAAATAATGTTAATTACACAGAATTTGATTTCATAACAACTAGCGATGCATATAAGATTGATATAGACGAAGGTTATAAATTAAGGGGTGTAAAACAAGTTATTCTAGATGGAATAAACATTGAAGACTTCACCTATGGCCTTAATGATGGCGTTTTAATAACAACAGTAAGTGAAAAATTTAAAATTAAAATAGACAATGATAACAATGTAACATTTAACATAACAAATATAAATGATGCCGAGGCCTATGAAAAATATAATTATCTAGGCACATTGGCACTAAAACTTGAATTAATAAATGTCGACGGCATTACTACAAAAGAAGTAACTTATACATTTGAAAAAAATGTAACAAAAGTTATCAATAAATCATCCAACAGCGTTAATCTAAAAATTTCTTCAATAAAATCAATAACAATTGGTAACAATAGTTATGAAATTGATAGGATTCAAACAATAGATAAGGTTAAATATTATGTTGTAAATAATGTAATTAAAATTTCTGAATTAGGTTATATTACATTCTATGATAATGTTACTGGTGACTACATTTCTTCTAACAATTTAGGAATTATATATTTAACTGTTGAACTAGAAGGTGTTTATAATGGAGTAGCTTACCATTGCGACGGAAATTATAAACTTAATAACTACTTAATCGTTAAAAACGGTGCTTCATTCAAATATATTTTAAATGGTGAAGAAATTACTAACACTTTGAGATATACTTTGTCTGATTGTAATGGTGATATGATGGTAGGCACTGTCATTGATGGCAATAACATCAGTGTTAATGGAATAACAATTAACAAATTAACAGGAGCTTTAACTGTTAATGCATCAAGTTATAACAGTGAAATTAAAGTTTATATTAAAGCTTACATTCCAAGTGATAATTTAACCTATGATGAAAGTTATAAACTTTTCTTAGTTGAAGTTTAATTGAAATTATGGCTTAGTATAATATTAAAAAAAAGGGCAAAAATCTTTGTATGATTGCTCTTTTTTTAATTATTAATTTAATCAATCTTATTTTGATTTTCTTTATGATAATATGCGAACACAAGCATTTGCATCGTGTTGCGATTTGGTTATTGGTGTTTGCACTTTTACCCATAATAGGTTTTTTAATATATTTAATTTTAGGAACAAGCGTTATAAACACTAAAAAGAAGCTTATTAAAATTACCGATAAAAGTTTATTAAATAAAAAAAATTTAAGAGAAAATTATTTTAGTATTAAGGGAAATTTTAGTGATATTGAAAAATTTAATTTAATTAATGCAAATAGTTTAGTTTTAAATAATGAATATGTAAAGGTTTTTAGTTATGGAAATGAATTTTTTAACGACTTAAGAAAAACATTAAAAACAGCAAATAATTTTATAATGATTTTTAGTTATATTTTTGCAGATGACAACATTGGAAAAGAAGTTTTAAAGGTTTTGGAAAAAAAAGCCGAAGAGGGTGTAAAGGTTATTGTTGTTTATGATAGTTTTGGAAGTAAGAAAAACGATAAAGACTTTTTTAAAAATTTAATTGAACTTGGAGCGATAGTTAAAGAATTTTTTCCACCATTATTAAAAAATAAATTATTACAACTAAGCATTAATTACAGAAATCATAGAAAAATTTGTATCATTGACGGAGATATTAGTTATATTGGTGGATTAAATATTCGCGATGACCACTTGGGAAGAGATGATAATCTTAAACCATGGCGCGATACTCATATTAAAATTAAAGGAAACACAACACTTGTTTTAATGCAAACATTTTTAGATGACTTAAAACTTTGTGATGAAAAAATTAATACTTCATTAAATAATATTACAGGAAAAATATACAAAGAAAATGCAATTCAAGTTGTTAATTCTTCTCCTTTAGAAAGTGGCGAAAACATTGAAGAAAGTTTTATAAAACTTATTAATTTAAGTAAGAAAAAAATTATTATTGAAACTCCATATTTGATTTTAGATGATAAATTTTTAAACGCTTTAAAACTTGCCAAACTATCTGGAAAAGAAGTTGTTATTTTCATACCTAAAATTTTTGATAAAGCATTTGTTTATAACGCAACACTTTTTTATGCTCAAAAACTTTTGGATATGGGTGTAGAGGTGTTGTTATATAATGGATTCATCCACAGTAAGTGCTTAATTGTTGATGATGAAGTTTTTGTTTGCGGAAGTTGTAATTTTGATATGCGCTCATTTTATCTAAATTTTGAAACAAGTGTTATTATATATGAAAATAAAGTTGTTAAAGAATATTTAAAACAAGTGAATAAAGATAGGGAAAATAGTGAAAATTTAACTTTAAATTACTATAAAAAATTGCCAATCTTTAAAAGACTGGCAATTAGATTTTGTAGTTTATTTTCACCGATTTTATAATTATTCTTCAACTGGTGCTTCTTTAACTGCTTTTTCGTATGCTTCAAGAATTTTCTTGTCTAGCATAGTTCTTGTTTCTGTGTCAATTGGGTGAGCAGTGTCTTTGAATTCACCATCTGGAGTTTTTCTTGAAGGCATTGCAACGAATAATCCGTTTGCTGATTCAATAACTCTTATTTCGTGTATTACAAAACAACCATCAATTGTTATTGAAGCAACTGCTTTCAATTTTAAATCGTCTTTTTTAACTAATCTTACTCTAATGTCTGTGATGTTTAACATAATTTTTATCTCCTTATATATTCATTTTAATAAGTTTTTAATTATTTTCCAAACAAATTTCGCATTTTTTTTAATTTTCACTAAAAAATATAAATAATTCATATAAATATCTATGAAAAAATTGTCGTTTTTAAAAGATAAAAAAAAACTATTTTTTATCGGTATTGGTGGAATTAGTTTAAGTGGTATTGCCAAAATATGTTTTCAACTCGGTTACGAGGTGTTTGGTAGTGATATAACGATAAATGATAATATTGAATTGTTAAAAAAGTTAGGTCTAATGGTTTTTGTGGGACATAATGCCTCTAATATTCAAAAAGTAAATCCTGATGTTGTTGTTTATTCGGGAGCAATTAAAAGCGATAATGTTGAGCGAATTTTTGCGCTTAAAAACAATATTATAACTTATGAACGAAGTGAGTTTCTTGGTTTAATGCTAAAAGAATATAAAAACGTAATATCAGTTAGTGGTTCGCACGGAAAGACAACAACAACTTGTATGATTAGTGAAATATTTTTGAAAGCAAAATTAAATCCAACAATACATATTGGTGGGGAAAGCGTTAATTTAAACACAAATTCATTATGTGGTGACAGAGAGTTTTTTATTAATGAAGCGTGTGAATATAGAAAGTCATTTTTACAATTTAATAGTAAAATGGGAGTTATTTTAAACATTGAAGAGGATCATCCCGATTGTTATAAAAACTTAAGCGAAATTCAAAACGCATTTTCTTCTTTTTCTAAAATTTGTGAAAATGTCGTGATTAATGATGATTATAAAAATTTAATACAAAAAAGAGATAACGTAATCACATTTTCCTATAAAAATGGAAATTTTACAGTTAAGAAAAAATATAAATTAAAAAATGGAGGCTATTCATTTGTTGTTTATAAGAATGATAAAGAATATGGAAGATTTATTTTAAATATTTTTGGAAAACATAATATTTATAACGCACTTGCCAGTATTGCTGTGTGCGATTATTTCAAAATTAATAAAAGGATTATAAAAGATGCATTATTTGAATTTAAAGGCATAAAAAGGCGCTTTGAAGAGGTAAATACAAGCGTTGTTGAGGGAAAGGTCTATTTTGATTATGCACACCATCCAACCGAAATTAAAAATTTAATTGACGAAATCCGTGAAGAGAAAAAAAGAATATTCTGCGTTTTTCAACCCCACACATTTTCTAGAACAAGCCAATATTTCCAGGAATTTTGTAATGCTTTTGTTGGTGTTGACAAAATGGTATTTTTGAAAACATATTCTGCAAGAGAGAGAAAAATAAAAAAGAGTAGAAGTTATGATATATATAATGTTGTGAAAAACGAAATTCCATCAGTATATTTTTCAAATAAGGAAAGTTCAATTGATTATTTAAAAACGCAAACAACAAAAAATGATATTATTCTTTTCGTTGGGGCAGGTGATATTTACGATTTAAAAAAGAAATTAGTTTAATTTTTTTGTAAAAAAATATTTTTATAAAACAGTTGACTTAATATCTTTTTTGTTATATAATAAAACGTATTTATAAAAAAGAGGTGTTAAGATGAAAGAGGGAATACATCCAAATTATCACGAAGTTGATGTTGTTTGCGCTTGCGGATCAACATTTAAAACTAAAAGCACAGTTAATGGAAACAGAATTTCAGTAGAAATTTGTAATAACTGTCATCCATTCTACACAGGTAAAAGAAAAGTTGTAGATTCAAGTGGTAGGGTAGATAAATTTAAGAAAAAATATAATATGGATTAAGTAAGTTTTAAAGCACAGTTATTCACGCTTGATGCGTTTGTGCCTTAAGACTAGTTTTTCATAACAAAAAAACAAAAAGCATAAAACGCAGAGGCATTCTGTGTTTTTTTTGTTTTTATAGGTGATTATGAATTATTTACAAATCAAGAATAAATTACTTGATGTTTATAAACAATTTAATAATGAAAACTATTATGAAATTGAATATATTTTAAGTGAAATTAAAGAACTTGAAAAGTTTGAATTACTAAACAGTGACTTTAATAACAAAGATTTAGAAAGAGCAATGAAAGTTGCAACAATTCATTTAAAAGAAAAAAAGCCTTTGCAAAAAATATTTAATAGGGCATACTTTTATGGATATTCGTTTTATGTAGATGAAAATGTTTTGACGCCAAGATTTGATAGTGAAGTTTTAATAGAAAATTTAAAAAATGACAAATTTACTAATGTTTTAGATTTGTGTTGTGGAAGTGGAGCATTAGGGCTAACTTTAAAAAAAGAGCACAAAAACATTAATTTAACACTTGCAGATATAAGCGAAAAAGCTCTCGAGGTTAGCAAGAAAAACGCAAAACTTTTGAATGTTGATGCAAACTTTATTAAGACAGATATGTTCAACAATATAAATGAAAAATTTGATTTGGTCATTTGTAATCCACCTTATATTGAAACTGAAAATATTAACATTTTAGATGATGAAGTTAAAAAATTTGACCCATTAATATCTTTAGATGGTGGTATCGATGGTTTAAAATTCTATAAAATAATTTTTGATAACATAGATAATTTTCTAATGAAAAATGGAATTTGTATGTTAGAAATTGGTTATAATCAAGGATTTTTAGTTGATTTGTTTAAAGAAAAATATAAAAATGTTATATTAATTAAAGATTATAATAATCTTGATAGGGCAATTAAGATTATAAAGGAGTAGTTATGTTAGATAAATTAAAATCTATAAAAGATAGGTATGATGAAGTTAGTGCCAAATTATTGTTGCCAGAAGTTTTAAGTGATAATAAAGAGTATGTTCGTTTAGCAAAAGAACATAAAAATCTTGAACCAATTGTAGAAAAATATACTGAATATAAAAAGGTGAAAGATGATTTGTTAGACGCCGAAGAAATGCTAAAAGGCGAAACTGGTGATATGAAAGAGTTTTTAGAAGCCGAAATTTTAGAAGCTCATAAAAAAATTGAAGAACTTGATGAAGAAATTAAAATTTTGCTTTTGCCTAAAGACGAAAATGATGACAAAAACGTTATTATTGAAATTCGTTCAGGTGCTGGTGGTGATGAAGCTGCATTATTTGGAAGCGAAGTAATGAGAATGTATCTAAAATATGCCGAAAAGAAAAGATATAAAGTTGAAATTTACGAGTTAAATGAAACTGAACTTGGTGGCGTAAAAGAAGCAACATTTAAAATTTCAGGAAATGGCGTTTATTCTCGTTTTAAATTTGAAAGTGGAGTGCACAGAGTTCAAAGAGTGCCAGATACTGAAACGCAAGGAAGAGTTCACACTTCAACAATAACAGTAGCCGTTCTTCCAGAAGTTGAAGATGTTGATATTGAACTTGATGAAAAAGATTTAAAAATTGACACTTGCCGTTCAAGTGGTGCTGGTGGTCAACATATAAACAAAACTGAAAGTGCAATAAGAGTGACACATCTTCCAACAGGCATTGTTGTTTATTGTCAAGACCAAAGAAGTCAAGTGCAAAATAAAGAAACAGCGCTTGCAATTTTGAAAAGTAAATTGTATGATAAATACAAAACAGAACAAGATGAAAAATATGCTGAAAACAGAAGAACACAAATTGGAACAGGTGATAGAAGTGAAAGAATTAGAACTTACAACTATCCACAAGGAAGAATGACTGACCACAGAATTAATTTTACAGTTTATTCTTTAACTGAATTTTTAAATGGTGATTTAGATGAACTTATTGATGCTTTAACAATTGCTGACCAAAAAGCAAAATTAGAAAAGGGCATGTAAAATATCCATGCAAATTTGCATAGATATTAGTAATATTATGTAATTAAACTCCGCTAGTTCGGGGTTTTTTATGCGTTGGTTATTATAAATCTTCTATTAGAACAACTTGAACAAGAATTACATCCACATCCAGACGAATTAGAAGTGCTTAAAATTAGGAGTAACAATAATAAAAAGTTTGCGTTTGTATTTAAATCAATATTATTAGCACTAGTAAAAATTGAAAGCAATAAAATCAGTAAAACATCTTGTGAAAAATCCATATAGGCCTCCCTTTCTACAATTTTTTACTTTAAAACTATTTATGTTACAAAACTTTCAAATGTGCAAATATTAGCATAAGAAAAGAATTTGATATAATAGATTTGGAGGTAAAGTTATGATTAATTTTAATAAAATTTACATAGACGAAGAAGAAAATAAAAATGTGATTAAAGCAGATGAAAAAGTTGTCAACGATATAAAATACTACTTACCACAAGAAAAAATATTACAAAAGTTAAGTGATTTTTTTAGTATGTTTAGTGATGAAACTCGCATAAAAATTTTATCAGCACTTGGTGTCAGCGAATTATGTGTGAACGACATAGCAAACATTTTAAATTTAAATCAAACAACGGTAAGTCATCAATTAAAACTTTTAAAAAGTTTAGGGGCTGTTAAATTTAGAAGAGATGGTAAGATAATTTATTATTCAATTGCCGACAAACAAATTAATGACTGTTTACTTTCAGGGGTTAATTATTTGATGATGTAGTTTTTGAAAATTTATATTTAAAAATAAAAATTAAAAGCCATTTTTAATAAATTTTAGTATTTACAAATAATTTTTTAATAATTTAAAATTTTATATTAAAAACTTCTTTTAGCGTGAGTTTATAATGCCAAGTATATTTTTTTTAATATAACTTTTCTTTTATTTAGTATTATTATCCAAAACAATAAAGTTTAAGAAAATAGGTTGATTTTAAACGAACAAAAGGAAAAATAATAAAAACAATTTTGAAAAGAATATTTTTGTGATATAATTTAATTATGTTATCATTAAAAGAAAAATTAAAAACTTTACCACAAAGTAGTGGTGTATATTTAATGAAAGATAAAAACAATAATATTATTTATGTTGGTAAAGCTAAAATTTTAAAAAGGCGAGTTAATCAATATTTCGATAATTCACATAATAAAAACCTTAAAACCCAACTTTTAGTAAGTAATATTTGTGATTTTGAATATATCGTTACAAATAGTGAGTATGATGCTTTAATGCTTGAAAATAATTTAATCAAAAAGTATCAACCGCACTATAACATTTTGCTTAAAGATGATAAAAACTTTGCTTATTTAAAAATTAATTTAAACAATGATTTTCCTAAGATTGAAATTACAAGAAAGGTTGAGTTTAAAAAGAATGTAAAATATTTTGGACCATATTTTAATGGCGTTTCAGCAAGAAGTGTTTTAGATATTATTAAGTTTGCATATCCGCTTCGAACTTGCAACTTAAAACTAAATAGATGTGAAAAAAGAGAGTGTTTAAAATATGCTTTAGGAGAATGTTCTGCACCTTGCACAAAAAGGATATCTAAACAGGACTATAAAAAGATTGTTGATGATGCAATAAAATTTTTAAATGGTGACACTAAAAATGTCGAAGAAATTTTAAAAGAAAAAATGATGAAATCTGCTGACGCAGAAAATTTTGAACGAGCAATCGTTTTAAAAGGACAAATAGAAACATTACAAAAATTAAAAAATAAATATACCACTCAATTTACTAGAAAATTAAATATAGACATTGTTGGAACTTATCTTTTAAACGATAATGCTTGTGTTACTGTTTTAATTATAAGAAATGGTAAAATGATTGGAAGCGAGAGTTTTAATTTGGTTGGCAAACTTCTAGATGAAAATTATATTTTAGATTTTTTTGTGCAATATTATTCAAATAATAAACTTTTACCTAGTAGTATTATTGTTGATAAAAGTTTTAAATCAAATGAAATATTAGAAGAATTTTTCATTAAAAATTTTAATAAAAGAGTTGTTGTTGAAAACGCAGAAAGAGGAACAAAGAAGTTACTATTAAATCAAGCAAATAATAATGCGAAAGAATATTTAGAGAAAAGTTTAAATCAATATAATTTAAAAGAAGAAAGAACAATTAAGGCGTGCGAAAATTTGCAGAAAAAACTGGGTTTAAAAAGTGTCCCTTACAGAATCGAAGGATTTGACATTTCTAACATTTCAGGAACAAATAAAGTTGCAAGTATGGTTGTTTTTGTTAATGGAGAAGCTAGTAAAAGTCAATATAGAAAATTTAAAATTAAAAGCGTTGAAGGACAAGATGATTTTGCTTGTATGAATGAAGTTATTGAAAGAAGAATTAAAGAACTTTGTGGAAGTGATGAAAGTTTTTCTAAAACACCAAATTTAATTTTGATAGATGGTGGAAAGGGGCAGTTGTCGAGTGCTTGCGAAGCATTAAGAAAATTAAATAGTGATATTGAAATTATATCACTTGCAAAAAAGAATGAAGAAATTTATCGAGAAAATGAAAGTCAACCTATTTTGTTAAGTAAAAGCGATTATAGTTTGCAACTACTGCAAAGAGTGCGAGACGAAAGCCATAGATTTGCAATTAGCTTTCATAGAAACTTAAGAAATAAAAATGAACTAGCAAGTCAATTAGATAAGATTGATGGAGTTGGAAAGCAAAAATCGAAAAAATTGTATAATAAGTTTAAAACAATAGATAATATTAAAAATGCAACAATTCAAGCACTAACAACTGTTGAAGGAATAAATGAAAAACTTGCAATAAAAATTTTAAATTACTTCAAGAAAAGCGATTAGTAGAACTAATCGTTTTTTATTAACTAGAATAATTAGAACGAAAAAAGAATAAAATTTAATATGATTTTTTTTAAAAAGTATTTATTTAAAATTTTACTTTCTACTTTAATAATTCTATTTTTAATAATAGCCCCTTTTCCACTTTTTAATAAAATTATGAACTTAAATTATTCTTTAAATAGCGAATATAAATTAGAGTATTCTGGCGTTTTTGAGTTATGGAACGTTGACACATTTGAAGGTGGAAGTTTAAATCGAAGTGCTTTTCTAGAAAAAAGAAGTTTAGAGTTTGAAAAAATTTACCGTGGTGTATATTTTTCTATTAAGTCAATGACAAAAGAACAATTAATATTAAATTTGGAAAATGGTAAAAAACCTGACATGATAACTTACGGCATTGGAGTTGGAGAATATATTGTTGATGATTTAATTTCTTTAAATTCTAGTTATATGATTAGAGAAGATTTAATTGCGGGAGGTAAAGAAAAATCTCAAATTAAGGCTCTTCCAATAATGCTTGGTGGATACGTTTTAATAACAAATAAAGAGCAAATAAATTGCGATAATCATTTATTAAAAAATATTACTTCTTATGGTAAAGAATTGGTTTATTCGTCAACTGAAGACATTTCACCTTTATTTTCTCTTGCTTTAAATGATATTTCTTTGAAAAAACAAGAAATTATTAATGTTGATAGTTTTGATGCATATGATAAATTTATAAATGAAAAATATAGTATATTATTAGGAACACAAAGGGATTTTTATCGTTGTAGAAACAGAGAAAGCAATTTAAAAATGCAATGTGAATATGAATTTTTGAGCGGGTATAGTGACTTAATTCAATATGCATCAATTTTTAAAGGTGATAAAAGAACAGAAACGATTTGTGAAAAATTTATCGAATATTTGCTATCAAAAAATTGTCAAAAAAATCTTGCAAATATTGGTATGTTTCCAACCATAAGTGAAATAATTTATGAAGATGAAAAATATAAAGAATTTAATGAAGTTCTCTTAAAAGATTTAAAAACGATTAATATCTTTACCAAAAATGATGATATTAAAAATTTACAGAGCAAGTTGATAGACAACGTTTTTAATGGAAACGATAATAAAAAGGAAATTTTAAAATATTTGTGTGGTTAAAATGAATAATGAACAAATTAATAAAATTATTAAAATTGTAAACATTGAAAATATTTTTTTTAATGAAAACTTAAAAAATTATATGGGCTATAAAACTGAAAAATTTGCAAAAGTTTTAGTTAAGCCAACGAATATCAAAAAACTCATTAGGCTTGTGAAGTATTTAAAAAAACAAAATGTTGATTTTTATATTTTAGGCAATGGAACTAACACTCTTGCCTGCAAAAATTTAGAACTTGTTATATGTTTAAAAAAAATTATTGGAATAAAGATAAAAAACAATAAAATTTTTGCAAATGCTGGAGAAAGTTTATTTAACATTATCAATAAATCAAGTGATTATAATTTAAAAGGATTAGAAAAGCTTTATGGTATACCTGCCAGTTTAGGCGGTGCTATAGTTCAAAATTGTGGGGCTTTTGGATGTTGCATAAGTGATAGATTAATTTATGTTAAAGTTTTTGATGGCAAGAAGATTAGAGTTATCAAAAAAGAAGATTTAGAATTTTCCTACAGAGATAGTGTTTTTAAACGAAAGAATGATTTAATCATATTAAGCGCTTGTTTTGAGTTGTTACAAGGCGATAAACTTACCATAAAAAAAGAAATGGATGAAACCTTAAAATATAGAAAATCAAAACAGCCTTATGACTATCCTAGTTGTGGAAGCGTGTTTAAAAGATGCGAAGATGCAATTGCTAGTCAACTAATTGATGAGGCAGGATTAAAGGGCTATCAAATAGGTGGTGCAAAGGTGAGTGAGAAGCACGCAGGTTTTATAATAAATTACGACAATGCGACAAGCGAAGACATTTTAAATTTAATTGATTTTATAAAAAATACAATAAAACTTCAAAAAAATATTGATTTGGAATGTGAAATTGTATTATTATATTAGTATGAAAGTGATTTATGATTTACACACACATACAATTTTTAGCCATGGAAAGGGAACAATTGAAGATAATGTTAAGGTCGCAAAAGAAAAAGGACTTACCAAAGTTGCAATAACGGACCACGGTTTTGAACATTTAAGTTTTGCAGTAAACAGAAAAAAACTACCTTTTATGAAAAGCGAATGTGAAAGATTATCTAAAAAATATGAAATCGATGTTTTGCTTGGTGTTGAAGCAAATTTGTTGGACAAGACGGGAAGAATTGATGTTTTAGAAAAAGATATGAAATATCTTGATATTATTATTATGGGCTATCATAAAATGCTAAAGCCTAAACTAAAACAATTAATTTTTTCTATAAAGACCAAAATTTTTAAAACAAAAAAACAAATTGAAGAAACAACAAATGCTTATATTAAAGCAATAGAAAAATATGATATAAAAGTTTTAACACACTTAAATTATGGCGTTAAGTGTGATGTAAAGAAAATTGCCGATGCTTGTAAAGAAAAGGGCGTTCTAATTGAATTAAATTCAAAGAGAATATGTTTTAGTAAAGATGAAATCGACTATATGAAAAAAATTGGCACAAAGTTTATTATAAGCTCTGATGCACATAGTCCACAAAGAGTTGGTGAGGCCAATCTTGCATATAGTTTCATTTTGAAAAATGATATTGATTTAAATAATGTAGTTAATTGCGAGTGAAGAAGTATGTCATTTATTTTAGATGCAAAAAAAGAAATTTTAACAAAATTAAATAAAACTCTAACAAATGAAACAAGTTTGTCGGTTTTGTATGCCATTTTTAAAACAATTTGTGAAATTAATATCAACTATAATGAAATTAATTCAATATATTCTAATGAGGACCTATTACCACTAATAAATAATTGTTTGAATAAATTGGGTTACGAAGAAGCCGAGTTTGAACTTGATGACGAAAAGGGAATTAAAGGCAATTTTAAATATAGAATCACGTTTGGAAAAAGCGTTAGCAAGTTTTTACTTAACGAATTCATTTATAAAACCGATTTTGAGTTAAATTATGATTTAATAAAGACAGATAATCAAAAGATTGATTTTTTAAAAACAATTTTCATAATAACAAGCACAGGGAATATTAAACTTAACAGTGAAGAAAATGGATATTTAACAGAATTTGTTGTTAATGACAATGATTTGGCAAGTTTAATTCTTGATTTACTTTCTAATTTTGATATTTTTGCAAAAAAAGTTGAAAGACGAGGTCAATTTGTTGTTTATCTTAACAAGTTTGAACAAATTTCAGACCTTTTGGCACTTCTTGGAGCAACAAACAGTATGTTAAAGTTAAATAATGAAAATGCTATAAGAAGTGTTAGAAACAACATAAACAGACAAAACAATTGTTTGGAAGCAAACATAAGTAAAACAATATCGGCAAGTTTAAAACAAATTGATGCAATCAATTTTATTGATAGCACAATTGGAATTTCAAGTTTAGACCCAACGCTCCAAGATGTTGCACTATTAAGAATTGCTAATAAAGAAGAAAGTCTTGATAATCTTGTTAAACTATGTAATTTTGAAATTAGTAAAAGTGGACTAAATCACAGACTTAATAAAATAATTAAAATTAGCAACAGTTTAAAAGATAAATTTTAGTTTAAAAGACAATTAATTTTATGTATAAAAAGAGTAAATTTCACGTATGAGCATATTTACTCTTTTTTTATTTATTTTTAAAAATTTTAGTTAGACAAATCTAAACTTTCGTGCTATAATAAAGTTATGGAAAATTTCGTTCACTTACATGTTCATACCGAATATAGTATGCTAGATGGTGCTAGCAGAATTTCTGATTTAATTAAAAAAGCTAGAAAATTGGGAATGCCTGCAATTGCAATAACAGACCACGGCAATATGTATGGTACTTATAAATTTAATAATGAAATATTAGAAATTAACAAAAATATAGATAAGGAAAATAAGAATTTACCTGATGAAGAGAAAAAACCACATTTCAAAGGGATTTTTGGTTGCGAATTTTATGTTGATGCAAATTTACATATTAAACAAGGAAAGCCTAAACTTTCTCACTTAATTTGTCTTGCAAAAAATGAGCAAGGCTTTCAAAATTTATGCAGGCTAAATTCTATTGCTTTTGTTGATGGTTTCTATTATAAGCCAAGAATTGACTATGCCACTTTAGAGAAATATAGTGATGGGCTAATTTGTTTGTCGGCTTGTTTAGCAGGTGATATACCTAGTCTATTGCTTGCTGGTAGGATTGACGAGGCAAGAGAACTTGCATTAAAATTGAAAGGTATTTTTAAAGACGATTTCTATATTGAAATTCAAAATCATTATCTTCCTGAACAAATTGAAGTTTTGCCAAAACTAGAAGCGCTTGCAAAAGAACTTGATATTGAACTAGTTGCAACAAACGATGTGCATTACACTAACAAAGAAGATGCTAAAGTCCAAGATGTTTTAATGTGTATTCAAATGAAAAAATTATACGATGATCCTAATCGAATGAAATTTGGAAGTGAAGAGTTTTATTTCAAAAGTCTTGAAGAAATGAAGCAAGTTTTCCCATACTATGAACGTGCTCTTCAAAACACTTTGGTCATTGCCAACAAGTGTGAAGAAGTTGTAATGCATAAAAAACCTTTAATTCCTAATTATGTTCCAGATAATGGAAAAACTCCAGTTGAATTTTTAAGAGATTTAACTGAAGAAGGACTAAAAAAACGTTATCCTGTTATGACACAAGAAATAAGAGACAGAGTAGACTATGAATTGTCAATTATTACGAAGATGAACTTTGTTGAATATTTTTTAATTGTTTGGGATTTTGTTCATTATAGTGAAAACATTGGCTTGTTTATGGGTGCAGGACGTGGCAGTGGTGCTGGAAGTATTGTTGCTTATTGTCTTGGCATAACAAAGGTTGACCCATTAAAATATAATCTACTTTTTGAAAGATTTATTAATCCAGAAAGAGTTACAATGCCCGATTTTGATATTGACTTTCAAGATGATAGACGAAAAGAAATAATAGAGTATGTAACGCAAAAATATACTGAACCAAAAGTTTGTGGAATAATGTCTGTTAATACAATGGCAACAAAAGCTGTGGTTAAAGATGTTGCTAGGGTTTTTAATTATCCTTATTCAAAAGTTAATGAAATAACAAAGGATATGGATATTAAATCCATTCAAAACAAGAACAAATTAGCATTTATTTTTGGACTTCATGATGAAAGTGAACTTGAAGAATTACATTTAGACGAAAAGAAAGAAAAAATGTTTAGAGATGATTTAAAATGTGCTAATCCTGAATTACATGAAATGTATTTAAACGACCCACAAGTAAAACAAATCATCGACATTGCTATTAAATTAGAAAATATGCCTCGTGGATGTGGGCAACACGCGGCAGGTGTTGTTATATGTAAAGAAGTAATCTCTGAAAATATTCCATTACAAAGAAACGGTGATACTGTAACCACACAATATGATGCAGTATCTTGTGAAGAACTAGGATTTTTGAAAATGGACTTTTTAGGGTTACAAACTTTAACCGATATACAAAAAACCTTACAATATATTGAAAGAGATACAGGTGAAAAACTTGACCCTTACACTTTTGATTATGATGACCCAGGTGTTTACGAAATGATTTCAACAGGTGATACTGATGCAGTATTCCAACTAGAAAGTCCGGGATTTAAAAAATTTATGTCAGAATTAAAACCAGATAGACTAGAAGATATTATTGCTGGTGTTTCATTATATCGTCCAGGTCCTATGGATTTCATTCCAGATTACATAAAAAACAAAAAAAATCCAGACAAAATTGACTATAAAGATGATTGTTTAAAATCCATTTTAGAGCCAACTTACGGCGTTATTGTTTATCAAGAACAAGTTATGCAAATTGTTCAAAAAATGGCAGGATACACGCTGGGTGGCGCCGATATGGTTAGAAGAATGATGAGCAAGAAAAAACACGAAGCAATGGCAAAAGAAAGACAAACATTCTTGCATGGAAAATTTGATGATGATGGTAATTGTATAACCCCAGGTGCGATTAAGTTAGGACATGATGAAGATGTTGCAAATGAAATATATTCTCGTATGGAGACCTTTGCATCTTATGCCTTCAATAAATCGCACGCAGCAGCTTATGCGGTCATAAGTTTTATTACGGCATATTTCAAAAAATATTATTTTATGCAGTTTTTCCTTGCTATTTTAAATAATAGAATTTCAAAACCTGATGATTTAAAAAAGTATATAATGTATTTAAAAAGTAAAAATATCAAAATTTTACCACCAGACGTTAATAAGAGTGACACATATTTTGATAGTGAAGATGGAAATATTCGTTTTGGCTTAGTTGCGTTAAAAAATGTAGGTTTAGCAATCATT
The DNA here is from genome assembly GCA_051889995.1 of Christensenellales bacterium. Classification (GTDB taxonomy): domain Bacteria; phylum Bacillota; class Clostridia; order Christensenellales; family UBA1242; genus UBA7868. The sequence continues at coordinate 41,245 of JBJFDL010000008.1, read as the reverse complement.
GAGAATATCATTAATGAAAGAAAAGAAAATGGTGACTATAAAGATTTACAAGACTTTATTAAAAGAACTTATAAATTTGGACTAAACAAAAGAGTTATAGAAAGTTTAATTTTAAGTGGTGCTTTTGATTGTTTTGGACACTTAAGAAATCAGTTAATGCAAGTGTATGATAAAATACTTGAACAAGTGTCCACTGACAGCAAAAAGGAAGCAACAGGTCAAATGTCATTTTTTGATACACTTTTAAAAAATGATGAAACGGCAAGCAAAATAGAATATCCTAAGGTTTCAGAATTTGATGAACAATCAAAATTTAAGTTCGAAAAAGAAATGACTGGTGTGTATATTTCTGGTCATCCACTTGATAAATATTTTGAATTAATCAATTCGTTCTCATTTAATTCTACATACATTTCCAACAAAGATGATGAGGAAGAGGATGAAGAACAAACTGATGATTTAGATAATCCAACAATTGAAGATGGACAAACTGTTGTGTTTGGTGGAATAATTACTGAAGTTAAGAAAATTTACACAAGAAAAGATAATAAAGAAATGGCTATAATTACAATTGAAGACTTGTATGGTCCAATTGAAGTTACTGCTTTCCCAAAAATTTTTACAAAGTTTAAAAGTGAACTTATCGTAGATAAAATCATAAAAGTTGTCGGTAAAATTAATAAACGACCTGGTCAAAACACAGCAATTTTACTAGAAAGTTTTGAAAATTTGAATAAAGAAGAAGAAAAAGCAACGCTTGAAGAAAAGCCTGTAATTAAAGAACCTAAAATGTATTTACGATTTGATTGCACAAATGAGTCTTTGCAAAAAGAAGTTATAGATGTTTTAGAAAGTTTTGTTGGAACAACAAAGGTTACAATAAGATGTAGTAAAACGGGTAATTTATATCAAATATCAACAATGGTTAATCCTTGCAATGCTTTGTTATATGAAATTTATGGATTAATTGGAAGCGATAATGTTGTTGTAAAGTAATAAAAAAGATAATTTTTAATTATAAAAAATGACTACAAAATTAATAGTAGTCATTTTTATATAAATTTTTATAAACCATTTGTATATTTTCAATTAAAAATTTTATTGATTAGATGTGTTGTTTGAGTCTGTTTGTTGATTTAAATTATCATTCTGTGTGTTAGAATTTTTTTCTTGAAAATTCATATTATTTGAGTTATTTTGATTTTCGTATGTTGTTTGCATATTATTTACCATATCAGGAATAGGTTGTTTGTTTAATAAAACCTTTTCTTGATTAACATTTTTTTTGATTGTTAGTTTACCCTTATACCTTATAACAGCGTATGTTAAAAATATTGAAAAACACCCAAAGGCAATATAAACAAATCTACTAAAAATGCTACTTTGTGTGCCAAATAATCCTGCTATAAAATCATATTGAAAAAAGCCTATACAAAACCAATTCAAATTGCCTATAATTGTAATAATAAAAGCAATAAGGACAAGCATAAAACCTCCTATTTGCTTTTATTTTATGTATTAATAATATTATTATTCTTCAAAATATTCAACAACTAAACGTTCAAAATCTATTGAATCAATAAAATCTTCTTTAGTAAATTGTGTCATAGAAAATTGAGCAAATTGATTTTTGTGCTTGGATAAAATTATTGGTGTTTCAATTTTTAATTCGTAACAAATTTCTTTAAGATAATCATAAAGGTTGTCATAGTTAAAACTGTCTAAAACCAAAAGATATTCGTTCATAATTTTATGTTCTTTTAATGTCTTTGCCCAAATTTTTTTCATATCTATATTATAAGTAAAATTAACTTATAAATCAAATAAATTTGAATATTTTAATTTCTCTTGCATATAAATAAAAAGTTATAAAAATTATTTGACAATTTTTTATTTTAATGATATAATGTGCAAATCATGGAGGCAGATAATATGGGCGAACAAGTAACACATATCACAAAAGAAGGGCTAAAAAAATTACAAGAAGAGCTTGAATATCTAAAAACGACAGAAAGATTAAACGTTTCAAAAATGATAGGTGAAGCAAAATCATTTGGCGATTTAAGCGAAAACAGTGAATATGATGCTGCGAAAACAAGAGAAGCAGAAGTTGAAGGCAGAATTTACGAACTTGAAAATTTAATCAAAAATGCTGTAATAATTACTGCTAAAAATTTAGATACAAGTAAAGTTTCAATTGGTTGTGTTGTTGAAGTATATGATGAGATGTTTGATGAAAATGTTAAATATAAAATTATAGGCGCAACTGAAAGTGACCCTTTAAATGGATTAATTAGTAATGAAAGTCCTGTCGGTCAAGCATTGCTTGGTAGAAAAGTGAATGATAAAGTTGAAGTTATGATGCCAAATGGCACAAAAAACTATTTAACAATTAAAAATATAGCAGCTTAATAAGTAAATTTTTGCACTAGAATTTCTAGTGCTTTTTTTTATTTAATCAAAATATATTTTAAAAATTGATAAATATATGATAAAATATAAGTATGAAAAGTATTGTTGATATTTTTGCTAGTGATAAAACATTTAAAAATTTTTTACAATCTCTAAATGCTCGTGGATTAAAACAAGCTTATATTTTTAATTCAAATGATAAACTAAAAAATCAAACTGCATGCAAAATAATTTCTATGATTGCAAATTGTGAGAGTGAAAGTAAACCATGCTTTGCGTGTTCTAGTTGTATCAAAATTTTAAATGAAACATCGTTAGATTATTTTGTTTATCCTAAAGATAAAGCAATAGTAGTTGACGATATCAAAGAAATTATAGACACTTGTTATGTTATGCCGAATGAGAATAAATATAAAATTTATGTTTTAAATGACTTTGAAAAGGCAAATATTTCAAGTCAAAATAAATTTTTAAAAACTTTAGAAAATCCACCATCAAATGTTATATTTTTGATTAACACTAATAATTTAGATATGGTGCTTGACACAATTAAAAGTCGTGTTCAAATCATAAATTTACCAAGTTTTGATAATGACGAACTTGAAAAAATGATTAAAGATAATTCTTTAACTTTCAGTCAAGAGGCATTAGAAAATTGTGAAGGAGAACTTGGTAATTATTTAAAATTAATAGAAAGTCCTTTTGAAGAGATTTTAAATTTTTGTTTTGAACTTTTGTTAAATTTAAATTCATCGAGCGAAATATTAAATTATTCAACTAAAATTATAAAAGATAAAGCAAATCTTGAAAATTATTTTATAGCACTTACTTCAATTTTCAAAGATGCTTTAACTTTTAAATTTAATAAAAAACTTGTTAAAAACAAAAGCAAAATTGATAAAATAGAAGAAATATCACAAAAATTTTCTCAAAAAGCAATTAATGAAATTTTAAATAATTTAATTGAAAGTAATAAAGAGTTAAACTTTAATACAAATGAAATGTTAATTATAGATACAATACTAATAAATATTTTAGAGGAGAGATATAAATGGAAATAGAAGTTGTTTCAGTAAAATTTGAAGATGGTTGCAAAGCATATTACTTTGACCCTAAAAACAAATTTTATAATGTTGGTGATAAAGTAGTTGTTAGCACGGTTAATGGCAATGATGTTGCAACGGTTGTGCATAGCAATTTTAAAATTAATGGAGATACTTTTCAAGAAAAGTTGGAACCAGTAGTTAGAAAAGTTAATTCAAAAGATTTAGAAATTTTAAAAAAGCATAAAGACAAAGAAGAATATGCCTTTAAAGAAGCACAAAATATTATTAAAAACTTGGGTTTAGAGATGAAATTATTAAAAGCAAAATGTGCTTTTGACCAAAATAAAATAATCTTTATTTATTCAAGCGAATCCAGAGTTGATTTTAGAGAGCTACTAAGAGAAATGGCTACAAAATTTAAAACAAGAATTGAATTAAAACAAATTGGTGCAAGAGATGAAACAAAAATGTTTGGTGGATTAGGACCTTGTGGAAAAGAAATTTGTTGTTCAAGATTTTTAAATGATTTCGACAAAGTGTCTTTAAAGTTTGCTAAAAATCAAGGACTAGCACTAAACACAAGTAAACTATCCGGAATGTGTGGTAGACTTATGTGTTGTCTAGCATATGAAAATGATATGTATGTTGAAATTTTAAACAGAATGCCAAAGATTAATTCAAAAGTTAAAACTAAAGAAGGAAAAGGAGTGGTTGTTTATAATAATATTTTAAAGGAAACAGTAACAGTTAAAATTGAAGATGAAGACGGCAATATAAAGATGATTGAATTCAATTTGGGTGATGTGGAAAAATTATGATAAGATTAGATGATTTACAAATTGATAACTTAAAAATATATCAAGATGATGAGTTATACAATTTTTCAACAGATGCTGTTTTACTTGCTAATTTTGTAGAATTTTCTAATAAGAATGTAGTGGTAGATTTGTGTAGTGGAAACGGCGTTGTTGGGATTTTAGCTTCTAGTAAAAATTTTTATAAAAAAATTTATTTAGTTGAAATTCAAAAGCAGTTATCAGATTTGGCAAAAAAATCCGTGGAATATAATAATTTACAAAATTTTGATGTGATTTGCGATGACCTTAATAACATAAAAGAGCACATAGAACGAGAAAGTGTTGATGTCGTTATGGTCAATCCGCCATATAGAAAACCAAGTGAACACATTGTAGGAAAAAATGAGCATTTTAACATTTGTAATTATGAGATTAAAGTGAATTTAGAACAAATCATAGAATGTGCGAACTATTTACTAAAATTTGGTGGAAAATTCTTTATGATTAATGATATTAATCGTATAGAAGAAAGTATTGTTTTGTTAAACAAATATAATTTTAAAACTAAAATTTTGCAAATTGTTCATCCAAAAGCAAATAAAGATGCCAATGTTTTTTTAATAAAAGCAGTTAAAGGTGGCAAATCGGGAATTAAGGTTTTGCCCAATTTAATTTTAAATGATGACGAAGGAAACTATATAATAAAGGTTAAAAAGAGTAAAAATGAAAGGTAAATTATTTTTTGTAGGTTCTCCAATAGGAAATTTAAAAGATTTTTCAATAAATCAACAAGAAACATTAAAATCAGTAGATTTAATTTTGTGTGAAGACACAAGAACGAGTAGAACATTGTTGTCTTATTATAACATTAATAAACCATTACTTAGTTTTCATAAATTTAATTATAAAGAAATGATACCCAAGGTTATAGATAAATTACTATCAGGAGAAAACATTGCATTAATTAGTGATGCAGGAATGCCCGTGATTTCAGATCCTGGTGGTGAAATTATTGAAAAATTAATTGAAAATGAAATTCCTTATACTGTTATTGGTGGAGTAAGCGCATTTCTTAACGCCTATATTTTAAGTGGATTTTCAACTCCCTTTACTTTTATTGGATTTTTGCCAAATAAACAAAGTGAAAGAAAAAAACTACTTTTAGACTTTAAATTTGTTAATTCGACATTAATTTTCTATAGTTCAGTGCATAAAATAAATGATGATATTAAAGATTTATTTGAACATTTAGGAGATAGAAAAATTTGTATTGCTCGTGAACTAACAAAATGTTTTGAAGAAGTTACATTTTCAACTTTAAAAGAGGGATATAATAAAACATTAAAAGGTGAATTTGTTATTGTTGTTGAAAAAAACAAGGAAACGGAAAAAGAAGATTTATCTTATGACATCCAATTAGAAAGATATTTAAAACTGGGCTATACAAAAAATGAGTCAATAAAGTTGATTGCAAAAGAAAACAATATAAGTAAAAAAGAAGTATATGATTATTTTATTAAAAGGGAAGAATGATGAGTTTATTGAGTTTTTTTAAAAAGAAAACAAAAAAGGTTAAGAAATTAAAGATAAATCCCAAAATTAAACTTGGGCTTGCTTTAGGTGGTGGTGGCGCGCGAGGATTTGCTCATATTGGTGCTATTCGTGCGTTTGAAGAACACGGTATTAAATTTGATTATATAGCAGGAACAAGCGTTGGTAGTTTGGTTGGGTGTTTGTATGCAAATGGAATGACGAGCGATGAAATGCTAAAAATTGCAAAAACACTTGTCAAAAAAGATATCAAAACGAATAAAATTATGTTTGTGCCAAGTAAGACAGATGGACTTGAAAATCTTGTTAAAAGACTTCTTGGTGATATTGATATTAAAGATTTGAAAAAACCTTTTTGTGCTGTTGCCGTAGATATGAAGAGTGGGAAAGAAATTGATATAAGGAGAGGCAATTTGTCTAGGGCTATTGCTGGAAGTTGTGCTGTTCCTTCGGTTTTTAATTATGTCGACTTTGAACAATTTAGATTAATGGATGGTGGATTGTTAAATAATATTCCTAGCGATGTTGCAAAAAGCATGGGGGCTGACTTTGTTGTTGCAGTTGACTGCAATCCATCTAGGGGGTATGGAACAGAGAGCACAAAATTAGTTGATTTATTAATGGCCGCTTACAGAATAACGACTAAAAGTAATTCTTTAAAAGGAAGAATGTTTGCTGATGTTTTAATTGAACCTAACACCAAAAGATTTAAGTCAACAAGATTTGACGGAAGCGAAGATATGGTAATGGAGGGATATAACGCAGCGTTGAGAAAAATTAATGAAATTAAAATTTTAATGTCACAAAAAGTGAAAAAAGTAAAAAAGAAAAACAACAATTCTAACAAAATTTTAACAGAAGATAACAAAATTTAATTAAGGAACATAACAAAAGATATGGGCAAAACGAAAAAACAATCCTACAAAATTACTAAAACAGGAATAATTTTATTTTTAATATTATCAATTATTTTAATAACCTTAACGTTTTGTTTTAAAACACAAATAGAAGAAAAATTAAATTCTGGAACAAATGCGTTGGTCATTGATTATAACGGCCTTGTTATGCATACCATTAATGTTGGGCAGGCTGAAGCAATTATGATAAAACTGCCAGATAATAAAAATATGTTAGTAGATAGTGGTGGAAATGGCACCAAAGGAAGTAAAACTCCCGAAGAATTAATAGATTATTTAAACAACACCTATTTCGCATCTACAACGAACAAAGTTATCGATTATTTTGTAATAACTCACTCGGATGCCGACCATGTTGGTGGTGCAAGTTTAATTTTTGAAAGCTACCAAGTAAATAAAGTATATAGACCTAACATTTTTTCGACAAAGGTTGAAGTGGATGTGAATTATGTGGCAGATTATACTAAAAAAGAAGTTACAACAGAAATATGGAAAAACACAGTTAACAGTATATATGCTGAACCAGATTGTGAAGTTATTTTTTCAAAAGCAGGTATTAATATTTCAGGAGAAAATTATACAATTAAATTTTGTTCTCCAACAGAAAACTACTACAGTGATGTTAACGCATTTTCTCCGTTGATTGAAATTTCTTTTTCAGGAAGAAAATTATTGCTAACTGGTGATGCCACTTATAAATCTGAAACAACAGCTTTAGAAAATTTAAGCGATGTTGACATTTTAAAAGTTGCTCATCACGGTGGAAATACGGGAACTGGGGAAGATTTTTTAGAAATAGTAAAACCCGAATATGCAATTTTTTCTTGTAATAGTGAAGGAAATAATTATGGTCATCCAACGCAAGAAGTTTTGAATAGAGTGATGAATTATGTGTTGGATAATAATATTTACAGAACAGATTTAAATGGTAATATATTAATGAGCATATCTTCAACAGGAGAAATAGCCTTTGAAACGGATGTGGAAAATGCAAGTTTTTATATTCGTGCTGAATATCTATTAATTTTTGCCGAATGTGTTTTATTTACAATTTGTTTTTGCATAAAAAGTAAAAATAAGGGAGAAGTGAAAAAGAAAAATTAATAATTGATTTGATTTTGTTGCAAAGTTGTTATAAAAATTGATAATATTATAAAAAAGGAGAATGTTTTGAAAGATAATATTACCATTGTCGCCTTAAATAAGCGTTATAGAAAAAATATTGCAAAAAAACTTGCAAACACTTTGCAAATGTTTTATTTAGACATCAATGAATTAGTAAAATATGAATTATTTGATGTAAAAAAAGTAATAAAACTTTCAGGGCTTGATTATTTTAGTAATGAAGAAACCAAAATTGTTAAAAGTGTTTCAAAATATGAAAATACTCTTTGCACATTAGATTTAGATACGTTTTTTAATAATGATAATTATAAATACTTAAAAGAAAAAAATCTTATAATTTTTTTAAAATTGAATTATGATGATTTTAAACTTCAACTTGAGAAAGAAAGATTAAACAATAAATACGAAAATTTGCTAGAATTAAAAGTTTTTGATGAAAGAAATAAAGTCTTGGAAAAACTTTGTGATATCGTTGTCGATTTAAGTTTAAATGAAAAAAACTATGAAGATAAAATTATTGAGGAGATTAAAAAATATTATAAGGATGTTTTATGATTGAAAATAAAATTGTAAACAATTTGCGAGTTGTTGCCTGCGAAGAGATTTCAAATAGCAAAAGTGGGCATTCTGGTGTTGCTTTAAGTGGCGCACCAATTTTTTATACAATTTATAAAAATTTAAAGTTTGATAGAAATGATGATAACTATTTTAATAGAGATTTTTTTGTTGTTTCTTGTGGACATAGTAGCAGTTTACTTTATGCCACTTTAAACTTATTTAATTTGAACTACACAAAAGAAGATTTGTGTAATTTTCGAAAAATTAATTCAAAAACTCCAGGCCATCCCGAAACGATTTCGCCTTTTGTAGATTGTTCAACAGGCCCACTAGGTCAAGGCGTTGCAAACAGTGTTGGGCTTGCTATTGCTCAAAAACATTTAAAGGAACTTTTTAGTAAAGATAATTTTGAAATTTTTAATAATTACACCTATTGTTTTGTTGGCGATGGCTGTATGATGGAAGGTGTTGCAAACGAAAGTTTTTCGCTTGCAGGAAAATTAAAATTGAATAATTTAATTTTTATTTATGATAGAAATAGAAAAACTATTGAAGGTGATATTTCTATTACTTTTAATGAAAATATTGAAGAAAAATTTAAAGCTTTAAATTTTAATATTATTAATGTTTTGCAAAACGATGTAGAACTTATCAACAAAGCAATTGTTGAAGCAAAAAACAATAAAAATAAGCCTACAATTATAATCGTAGATACAACTATGGGGTATGGCTCTAACTATGAAGATAGTGAATTGTGTCATGGAAGAGTTTTTACAGAAGAAGAAATAAATTTACTTAAAAATAAATTAAATATTAACAACACTAAATTAGAATTTTGTGATGATGTTAAAAATTATGTTAATAAAATTTGTAAGCAAAAAGAAAAGAACATTACAAAAGAAAAAATCCTTTTAGAGAAATATTTTAATAAGAATCCAAAAGAAAAAGAAAAACTAGAAAAATTTATTAATTTTTCATATTTTAATGAAAGTGCTGATAAAATTGATGAAATAAACACTTCTAACAATTTAAGCACAAGAGAAAATAATCATATTGTTTTGAACAAGGTCTTAAACGAGTGCTTAAATGTTTTGGGTGGAACTGGTGATGTTGCTTCATCAACCTTAACATATCTTAAAAATGAAAAATATTTTGATGAAACGTATTTAGGCAGAAATATTCATTTTGGAGTTAGAGAACATGCAATGGCGGGGATTTGCAATGGAATATGTTTAAGTGGATTACTTAGTGCATTTTGTAGTTGTTATTTAAGTTTTTCTGACTACTTAAAACCAGCTTTAAGAATGACAGCATTAATGAATTTACCAGTGTTATATATGTTCTCGCACGACAGCATTTTTGTTGGGCAAGATGGACCAACTCATCAACCAATTGAACAATTGGTTGGTTTAAGAGCGACTCCAAATTTATACACTTTTAAACCTTATAATTTAAATGAAATATTAGCATGCTATAAGCACTATTTAACAACTAAAACACCAACAGCCTTGATACTTTCAAAAGAAACTAGTAATAATGAAAAATCTGGAATTTCATTTGCCAATAAAGGAGGGTATATCATATTTAAAGAAATTGGTGAGCATAAAGCAACAATATTATCCTCTGGCTTTGAAGTTGGTATTGCAATTGAAATTGCAAAAGAATTAAAGGGGATACGAGTTGTTAGTATTCCATGTTTTAAATTATTTGATAGTCAAAGCAAAAAATATATAGAGCAAACATTAGGAAATAAGCCTAGAATTGCCTTAGAATTTGCAAGCAGTTATTCTTGGCATAAATATGTTTTGAATGGTCTATATTTAACGTTCGATGAATTTGGTAAAAGTGGAAGTGAAGAAGAAATTAAGGAATATTTTAATTTAACAACTGATAAATTAAAATTTAAAATAAAAAATTTTTTAAAACTATGAATAAAAAATTTATAACGACACAGAATATTAATGTAGATAGACATCATATATAAGTGATTAAGAGAATATTTGAAATATTTTTGGTCTATCTACAGTAGATAAAAGCCTAGAAATTCTAGGCTTTTTATCTTTTAATGGTATTGACAATATATTATAATTGTGTTATTATATTGAAGAGGTTTAGATGAAATATTATTCAGGGAATATAAATAACATAGGTGCAACAGCATATGAATCAAGAGTGCATAAAAACTATCAAAATAAAAATTCAAACGAAAAATTTTTTGTTAAATTAAAAGACAAGCAAGTATATTTTGATGAATTAAGTTTTGATGATGTTTTTGAAATATGCAAAAGAGAATGTGAAAATAATCCCTCAAATTTCCATGTTGAACCAATAAAATATCTAGCACCAATTAATTTAACTTATGATGATTTTATGAACATCTATGCACTTGAAAAAAAATATAAAGTTAACATAATTGAACAAATTCAAACCAATGAAAAAATGGAAGATATAATCGAAAACTTAGTTTCGATTGTGTTGGGCAATTTGTTTGCACAAGCTTTCGTTAACGACATAAAAAATTCAAATTACACAACTAAAGATTATATTGATTTAATTGAGCTAGTAACACAAGAAGCTCTTATCCGTGAAGAGCGAGATATAAAATTTATACGTAAGTTGGCAAAATTTCATAGTAGATTTATTAATAAAAAAGATACACAAACAGAAACAAAATAAGTGAACGATTCGTTCACTTATTTTTTTAATACCTCTTTCAATTTTAAATATAATTCATAAGAGGATGTTTTATCATTAATAATAAATTCACAATCTTCCTTTGTTAAATTGGCATATCTGCCTTCGTTTTGCAAGAAGTTTTCAAGTAAATTAAAATTAGGTTGACTTTCCAAATTTAATATTCCATTATTGTAACTGAATAAATTAAAATATCCTGATTTTACAGCAAGAACAGATTGTTCAAAAAGACTAGTTTTAATTTTATGATTTAAGCAAGGTGAATATGCACAAATTATGCTAGGACCGTTATGATTTACTGCATCCTTTATGCATTTGATTGAATGAGATTTGTTCGCATTTAAACATATATTTGCGAAATATAGGTTGTCATATTGCATTAAACTTAAAAATAAATCTTTCTTTTTCAATAATTTTTTATTTGTATACTTAGTCTTTGAACCATAACCAGAAGCTTTACTTGTTTGTCCACCAGTGTTTGAATATAATTCATTATCTAATATTAAAATATTAACATTTTGATTTGTTGCAACAACTTGTTCTAATCCAGAAAAATCTATATCATAAGCAAAGCCATCTCCACCAGTGATAAAGTGAACTGTGTTAATTAAATAAGGAGATAAATTTTTTACGTAATCATCATAAGAATTTTTTGTGCTAGTTTCATTTATTTTTAAATAGATTTCTTTGCAAATGCTGAAATTATTAATGTTTTGTAAAAATTTATTTAATAATTCTTTAAATTCAATACTAAAATTTTCAAAATTTTCTTTAATATAATTAATTAAATTTTCTCTATTTATTTGGTAGCCTTTTGTAACTCCCATGCCAAATTCACATCCATCTTCGAAAAGATTACTTATAAAACTTGTTCCAAACCCTTCGGCATCTTTGTTAAATGGGGAACAGGCAACAGTGCCATTATAGATACTTGAACAACCTGTTGCATTGCTTAAAACGAGATGACTTCCAAACATACTTGATAATAATTTAAAATATCCTATTTCAGCACATCCATTGCAAGCAGTGTTGCAAGAATAGTATTCATTGTTAAAGTTGATGTTTTTTATGTCATAAATATCTATTTCATTTTTTAAGCTTCTAAAAAATTCAGTGTTATCTTTATTTTCATTTTCTAATATTAATGCTTTAACAGGACAACTCAACACGCAGTGAGCACAACCAGTACATCTTGAAGTGTCTATGTTTAAACAAAAATAAGAGTTGTCTTTACATTTAATATATTTAAAATCTTTTGGAGCATTTTTTAATTCTTCTTCTGTTACCTTTTTAATGTGTAATGCCGAATGAGGACAAGTTAATGCACAATTACCACACATAATGCATTTTTTGGGGTCCCAAGATGCTTTTTTATTAGAAACAGCGTTATTGTAGTTTTCAAGTCCATCTTCACCATTTGCTTTAAAAAATGAAACGGGAATGCTGTCTCCAAGATTTTTAGAAATCAATTCATAATTATTTAATTGAATTTGTGTTGCAGATAATTCTTTCCAGTTTTTTGGATATATGCATCTTTTAATTTCGTTCTCAACGTCATTTAAATAATCTGTTGAAATACTATATAATTTTGCGCTTTCTTTTTTTAAATTATTTACGAAAACAGGGTAATCAATAAACTCAATAATTTTTATAAAACTAGCAAGCATAATTAAATTAATTTTATTTTTTAAATTGTTTTTCTCTGCAATTTCATCAGCGTTAATATAATAAAGTTTAGCATTATTTTTCGCAACTTCAAATTTAAAATTATTGCTTAAACTATCTACATTATTTGCATTTATTAATATTGTTGCATTCTTTTCAATTTTATCGTAAAGTTTATATTTATCAATTAATAAAGCATTGTTAATTAACAGATAATTAAATTTATTAACTTTATAATTAATATTTTGTTTTTGCTTTGAAATAAACAATTGACTTTCTGTCAAATTGCCACTTTTTTTACTGTCGTAATATGAATTTCCACTTACGAAATAATCTGTGTTATTTCCTATAATTTTTAAAGCTAATTTGCTTGATGAAACGCTACCATCATTACCAAGACCAAAAATTCCTAGTTTAGTGTAATCGCAATCAAAATTTTCTTTGTCATATTCTAATGAGGTGTGAGTGATATCATCATTAATTCCAATTGTAAAATGATTTTTTTGTTGTGCGTTCATATTTAAAAAACATGCTTTTGCCATTGATAAATCAAAATTCTTGCCACCTAGACCATATCTTCCAGCAAGTAGTTTTATATCTTTGTTTTCAATGCAGGCAAGAACACTGCTTGCTAAACTTTCGTATATACTACCGTTTTCTTTTGCTCTATCTAAAACAGTTATTATTTTTGCTGTTTTTGGTAAAACTTTTAAAAATTCTTCGCTGGAAAATGGATTAAAAAGATTGACGCAAACAAGACCATAATCATCACTTAAATAATTTAAACATTCTTTACAAACTTCAACAGCGCTTGCCATACAAACTAATATTTTACTTGCTGTTGGTGAACCAAAATATTCAAAAATGCCATATTTTCTTCCTGTTTCTTTATAAAAATCATCAAAACATTCATTTAAAATATCAATTGTTGCATTGGTATATTCATTTATTCTCTCTCTGTTTTGAAAGAAAATATCTGGGTTTTGATTAGTCCCCAGCCTTTTTGGGTTTGTTGAAAGTAAAGCTGATTTTTTAAACTCGTAAAAACTTTCATAAGGGAAAAGATTTTTCACATTGTCTTCAGTAAGTGCATCTATAGTGTCAGTTTTATGAGATGATATGAAGCCATCATAAAAATGTAAAACTGGAATTTTACTCTTTAATGTTAGCATATTTGCAATCATTGAAAAATCTTCAATTTTTTGATTATTAGAAGAACATAGCATGGTAAAGCCAGTTTGTTTTGTTGCGTAAATGTCGCTATGGTCACCAAAAATGCTTAACGCATGAGAGGAAAGAGATCTTGCGGGAACGGTTAAAACAAAAGGTTTTAAACTACTAGACATTTTATACATATTTGGAATCATTAATAATAATCCTTGGCTTGATGTGAAAGTCGTTGAATATAAGCCAGAATTTAATGCACCATTAGCAACACTAATTGCCCCTAATTCACTTTGCATAACATCAACTTTTGGAATATTATTAAAAATATTTTTATCTCCGTTTTCGCTTTTATTTGAAAATTTTTCTCCAATTGTGCTTGCTGGAGTTATTGGATAAACACTACAATATTCACTTACTAAATAACTAATTTTGCAAACTGATGAATTTCCATCGGTTATTGTTTTCATAAATAAATTCTCCTAGAAAAATTATAAAAAGGTTTAATATTTTTGTCAATTTTTTAAAGTATTATACTATATATTTTTATTGAAAATATTATAATTGTGTGTTATAATTTATTATATATGATAATTTAATATTTAAAAGCATCAACATTTGGAAATTAATTTTAAATTGTGCTTTATAAACATCTTCAAAATATTTTGTTTTTTAACAGAATAGCGAAGTTTATCATAATATATTATTCAAAATTTATTAATAAAATATGTAATCATAAAATTTTAAGAGGTTTAAAAAATGAATAAACAAGAATTAGAAAAATATTTTGATATAAAAAACAAGCAGGAGCCATACTTGGAAAAAATAGTAAGAAGAATTGTGAAAGAATATTGTGATGAGAAAAAAATTTTAAATATGAAAGAGCTAGTAGAAGATTTTTACTTTGAAAACAGCATTTACGGCTATGTTAAATTTTGTGAAAAATTAAACACAATAAATTCTTATTTTATAAAAAACAATTTTAATGATGACTTTAGTGAATTGAAAATTTCTTGTTTTAAAATAATTCAAAATAAAATTGAAATATATAAAAACTCAAAAATTGATAATAATATTAAAACATATTAAAAATAATTAATATGTTTTTTTATTTCTTTTTAAAGTATTTTATGCTATAATAATTTTATGAAAAATATTAAAATTGAATTTTCATTTGATGGACAAAATTATTATGGAATGCAAGCGCAAAAAGGTAAAGTAACCATTCAAGGCGAAATTGAAAGAGCCTTATTTGAATTGTTTAATGAAAAAATAAATTTAATTTATTCGGGAAGAACAGACAGGGGTGTGAGTGCTGAAAGAATGGTTGCAAATTTTTTCGTTAACACAAAAATTTCTCCAACGCATATTAGTTATGCTTTAAATCAACACTTGCCAAGCGACATAAGAATTTTAAAAAGTTGTGAAGTAAGTGAAAATTTTAACTCTCGACACAGTGCAAAAAATAAAACCTATTGTTATAGTTTATATGTTAACGATATAGAACTTCCTATGGAAAAATTTAGCACTCACTTTAAAAGACAGTTAGACTATAAAAAAATGAAAAAAGCAATAAAATTTTTAAAAGGCACACACGATTTTACTTCGTTTGTTACATCTTCAT
This sequence comes from Christensenellales bacterium, assembly GCA_051889995.1. Taxonomy (GTDB): domain Bacteria; phylum Bacillota; class Clostridia; order Christensenellales; family UBA1242; genus UBA7868. The sequence goes on along the minus strand of JBJFDL010000008.1, from coordinate 25,692 downwards.
GTGAAATTGAAGATAAAGTTAGAATTATATACAAAGCGTATATTAAAACTTATAGCAAAAATGGTATCAATCATTTTGACTTTTATTTCACAGGAAATGGATTTTTATATAATCAAGTTAGAATTATGGTAGGAACTTTAATTATGGTGGGAATTAGAAAAATCACGCCAAAAGAATTTAAAGAAATTTTATATTCTCGCGACCGAAAAAGGGCAGGTTCAGTTATGCCAGCAGAAGGATTAAGACTTATTAATATCGACTATAAATAAACAAATTTACCACATTTACCACAAAAAACGCGTTAGATTAACTAATGCGTTTTTTATAATTAAATATTTGTTGCAAGAGCTTTGATATCATCGATTATATTTTTATAATTACTTTCACTATTTAGTGTTAAAGTAGATACATAATTATCAACATTTGTTTTATTTGCACTTGGTATATAACTGTCATTTTGAATTTCTGTGTTCAATTCATTTAAAACAATAACGAATAAATCATTTGCAAATTCATAACCAATTGTTGAACAATTTTTTATTGCATTTAAAGGGTTAGCAATTAAATCACTTGAAATATCTTTATTAATTTCCAAGGATTTAAGTGTATTTGCTTTATCTTCAACTGTGTCTAAATCAGTTAATAATTGAGAGATAGAAAGTGAATTAATATTATTTTTTAACTTATTTTGTAAGTTAGTAAACGCTGTGTTATATTTACTGTCATTAATTGCGCTTTTAGCCGTTTCTATAATATAGTCAACAATGTAAACTTTTGTTCCACCTAAAATTAAACTACTATTTAAATCATCTAAAGCATTTGATAGGTCAGCAATGGTAGTATCATCTAAAGAACTAATGTTTTGTAATTTGTCAGTTAAGTTTACAAATTCAATTAAATAATTTAACTCATTTGAATAATTTATGCTTTCAAATCCAGCATCTTTATTTAATGCTTTTGTAATATTGTCGTTAATTTTAGTTATCATTGAATTAATATTTGGGTCAGTGAAGTTTTCAGATTTTAGTTCATGAGTTTTAGCATAACTTAAAATGCCTTTAATTACACAATCTTTTAATAATTCGTTTGATTGTCTGTTTGTTAACATTGTTTTCATTTCAACGATTGCTAAATTTGCAGTTTCACTTAAATTCATTTCTGTAATATCTGTTAACGCAGCATTTAAAATATTTTTTGAATTTGCACTAAAATAAACTGAATTTACATCATTTTCAAGAGTATCAAAGGCTTCAACAATTGTCATAATGTTGTTGACATCTGAAATACTATTAAATTCTATTGATGTTGCAGGTAACACATTTTTTAACATTGTTATAAAAGCGGGAATTTCATTACTCCACGTTACGCTTTCGGCAGTAATTTTAATTGAATTAATTGTGTTATCCAAATTTTTAACATCTTGTGCTACGCTATCTAATAAACTGTTATAAATTGTAATTGTATTTCCACCAAATATAGTTGTAGTTTCAAGATAATCTAAAAGATTTGCAAGGTTAACAAAACTTATGTCCATATAATCATTTGTTGTTTCGTTGTTAAAATATTTTATAAAATTGTTTATGCTTTCTGTTGTGTTTAATGATAAACTTCCATAAGCATTAATTTTGTTGGCAATTTTATCAATTTCTTTAAATGAATTAGAGATTTTTTCTAATTCATTTTCCCATATTTCAATTTCACTTAAGTTATTAATACAATAAGATATATCAATATTTGGGAAACTTAATTTATTATTTAATTCAACTTCGATGCTTTGAATGAATTGTTTAAAATCTGTTTTGTTGAAGATTGTTGTTGTTTGTAAATCATCAATTATTATACCAATGGATTTTAAACTTACGTTTTCATAATCATTTGCTGTTAAATTATCTAAATATTTAATAAAATTGCTTATTTTACTAATAGAGTCGAATGCTAAATTGTCATAATTTCTAACTTTATCTACGATATTTCTTGCATTGTCATATATATTATACAATTTATTAAATTCAAGGCTCCAGTCTTGAACATCACTAATATTGTCTGTTATAACATCAAAGTCGATTGTTGAAGAAACACTGTTTAATTTTTCATTCAATTTATCTTCAGCATATATTGTTAAATTTTGATATTCTAATGGTGTTAATAAAGAGCAATTTTTGATTTTGTCTAAAATTGAACCAACTGTTTTTATACTATTTTTAGATATATCATAAGAAATAGTTGTTTTTTGTGTAGCGTCATCAAATTTTTCAGTTATATTTAAAGATTTTATTAAATCTATTGCGTCCGCTACTAAATTTTTAAGATCTTCTTTTGCTTCTGTTTTTAATTCATCAGTTAATTTTGTTGTTGTAGGGTCTTTTTTGCTTATATATGTTTTACCAATTCTATCAAATATTTTGCACAAACCTTCGTCTAAAAGGTCTGGTAAAATATTATTGATAACAGGCAAGTTATCTATAAGTTGAGTTGAAAGATTGCTTGAAAATTCACTAGAAGAATTTTTTAACAAACTAAATAGTTGAACTGTTGATAATTTATTTTCTTCTTTTGTTCCAACATAAGAGTTATATAGTGGAGTTAAAATTTCTTCATCGTTTAATATTTGTAAAGTGTTTATTGTTTGATTTGCAAAATTTTCAACTTCTGAAAAAGGATGATTTTTTAATTCTTTTAAAATTTCTGTAACTATTAAGTTTTTTAATTGATCGTTTGTTATAGTTTCAGGTAAACTTATTGCATTGTTTTCTGTTAGCATTTTATCAATAATTTTAGGCAAAAGTTCATCGCCTAAGATGTTTATTATGCCATCGTCAAAAACATGTTCAACAGTTTTGTCGATTCTGACCAACAATTCATCCATTTCACTTTGTGTTAATTCTGCTTTTGAAAGATATTTCATAATTTGGTCGTAATCAATATAAATGTTAATCACATTATTAATTTCATCAACTAATTTTACTTTAACACCATTCATTTCAAAAGATGCAAGGCTATTATATGCTTGAGTGCTAATGAATTCTAATCCTGTATATTTTGCAATGTTTAAACCAACATTTGAATTGTAATCATTAATCATTGAAGTAATATCTTGATTTGTTAAATTGTCTAATAAACTTTTTCCAGTATAAGTAATTTCTTCATCAGCATAAACGCTGTTTGTATCAACAATTACGTAAGAACCATCACTCGTTTCTTTTATACAGTTTAATTGATTTATAATTGAGCCTAGTCCAAACATTGGAGTGAATGTTGCAATAGTAATAATAATGCCACTGGCTAGTCCAACAAGACCACCAATTAATCTTTTTTTAGATGGCTTTTGTTGTTTTATAGGTAAGCCATTTGGACCAATTTGAGGAGTTGGTTTTTTCTTTGTAAAAGCACGTATAATTAATTCAAATAAACCAATAACTAAAGAAACAATCCAAATTATAAGTTTAGATGCCCAGAAAAGTGCTGTAAATAAGAATGGTGCAATTACCAAGTAGGGTATTTGGATAATTAAATTTGAAACACCAGTTGAATCTGTAATTAAATCTTGAATTGCAGGTTGACTTTCAAGCATTGAAAGAATAAAATCCTGTAAAGTTGTTAATTGCGTTCCATTTAATGTTATGTTTAAAGATGAAAAATCATAATTAATCAATTGAGTAGTTAATGACTTTGTGCAAGCAAACACCACTATAACAAGCACTAAATTAATAAGACCAAGTGTAGTGCTGGATTTAAAACCAGCAATTATGCCTCGCAAAAAACAAAGACCAAAAATTAAAATAATAAGTCCAGTTATTGCGATGTTTAAAATAAGTGAAAGATTCATAATATTCTCCTAAATTATTTATTGCCTAATATTAATTATATTATAACATAATAATTATTTACATCAAAATTTATTCAAATAAAAAATATAAATAATTTTCGCTAAAATTACTTGACAAACATAAAAAAGTAGAGTAAACTAAACAAGTAAAATTTATTTTAAAGTAGCCCCTTAAAGTAAAATTGAATAATAAAGATAAAGTTTGGAGGAATTATGAAATCATATATGGCAAATCCTTCAACAGTGGAAAGAAAATGGTATGTTATTGATGCTACAGACATCGCTATGGGAAGATTAGCAAGTCAAGTTGCTTCAATTTTAAGAGGAAAAAATAAACCAACATTTACTCCACATGTTGACACTGGGGATTATGTTATTGTTATCAATAGCGATAAAGTTAAATTAACAGGTAAAAAATTACAACAAAAAATGTATCGTCATCACACAGGTTATATTGGAAATATGAAAGAAGAAAACTATCAAAAACTTATGAGTGAAAGAAGTGACTTCGCAATAGAACTTGCTGTTAAAGGTATGTTACCAAAAACTCACTTAGGAAGAGAAATGTTAAAAAGATTAAAGGTTTATAAAGGTGCTGAACACAATCATGAAGCACAAAAACCTGAAATTTTAGTTTTAAAGGAGGCAAATAAATAATGGCAGTTACTAAAAAAGTGAAACAAGACAAAAAATTAGCTCCTATGCTTCCTGGAAGAAGAAAATCTTCAATTGCAAGAGTTAGAGTTACAAACGGCACAGGAAAAATCACAATTAACAAAAAAGATTTAAACGAATATTTCACACTTGGAACATTAAAACAAATCGTTACTCAACCATTAGTTTTAACTAACACTTTAGATAAAGTTGATGTTTTAGTTAACGTTCAAGGTGGTGGATTAACTGGTCAAGCTGGTGCAATCAGACATGGTATTTCAAGAGGTCTTGTTCGTCTTGATGAAACTTATAAGGCTGAACTTAAAAAAGCTGGTTTCTTAACAAGAGATGCAAGAGCAAAAGAAAGAAAAAAATATGGATTAAAGAAAGCAAGAAAAGCACCACAATTCTCAAAAAGATAATATTTTTGCAACAACCGTTTGGTTGTTGCTTTTTTATTTGACAATTTTACAGAAATTTGTTAACTTATTTTTGATAATATTTATATTTAAGTATAATGAAAATAAAATAAGCTCAAAATATTTTAAAGGAGTAATTTATGTTTGATGTTATAATAATTGGTGGTGGTCCTGCGGGAATAACGGCAGGAATTTATGCAAAAAGAAGTGGTCTTAATGTTTTAATACTAGAAAAGAGCAATGTCGGTGGGCAAGTTATTAACACATATGAAATAAAAAATTTTCCAACATACACAAATATTAGTGGTGCAGATTTTTGTGAGCTTTTGTATGCTCAAGCAAAAGCAAATGATTTAGAAATAAAATATGAAGAGGTAACATCACTTGATGTAACATCAAACATTAAAAAAGTTAAAACAAAGTTTTGCGAATACGAGGCAAAATCAATAATTTTTGCTGCTGGAACAATTAACAGACAATTAGATTTAGAAAACGAAGAAAAATTTTGTGGACGTGGAATAAGTTATTGTGCAATTTGTGATGGGAATTTTTATAAAGATAAAACTGTTTGTGTTATTGGTGGTGGCGATACTGCAATGGAAGAAGCAGTATATCTTGGTGGAATTTGTAAAAAAGTTTATGTAATTTATAGAAAAGACAAATTTCGTGCTCAAAATGTGTTGCAAAATTCCTTATTCAATCATATAAAAAATAAAGGAAATATTGAAATAATTTATAATGCTGAAGTTGTAAAATTGTTGGGTGAAAAATCACTATCGCAAATTGAAATTAAAATCAATAATGATAACACAAAATTATTGGATGTGGATGGAATGTTTTTGGCAATTGGTAAAATTCCAGATACGCAAATTTTAAGTGGTCAAATTGCATTGGATAAAGATGGTTATATCATTGTTGACGGAAACTTGCAAACTAATGTTAAAGGGGTTTATGCGGCTGGAGATTGTCGACAAAAATTAATTCGTCAAATTTTAACTGCTTGTAGTGATGGAGCAATCTGTGCAACTAATGCTAATAAATTTTTAAAAGGAGAGTAATGCAACATTTTGATAATAATATAATTAATTTATCAAAAGAAAAAAACAAAGATAATTTTTTATTCTGTCTTGTTAAGTCAATAATTAATTTAACGAATTCTCCCGTTTATAAAGGGAGAATTTTAATTGGTGGTCTATACCATAAAAAATACTATTCTATAATAAAAAAGGCTTTCAAAAATGAAAAAACGCAATATTTTATAGATAAAACTAACAATTTATCACAATTTATTTTTAATTTAAGTGAAAATATGTGCAATTTTGGGATGTTTTTATTTAAGAACAAAAAAGATATTTGCATAAAAATATATTGTGGGAACAAATTTTTAATTGATAAAAATTTACAAAATAATATTGAAAAATTTATTGAAAATTACAATGTTGATTTCGAAAACGAATTTATTGAAGAAAATGATAATGAATTTAAATTTATCAATTATTACGAGAATTTGTTCAAAAATGAAAAATTTTGTTTTAACATTTGTTGTGAAAATTTAGGCTTGAATAATCAAATCAAAAGATTTAATTTTAGTAATATTTCAAAAATAACTATTAAAATTTTTAATGATTTTACATATAAAATTTTTATAAATAATGCAGAAATAAGTAAAGAAATTTTTTTTAGAAACTTTATAAAAATGAAAGAAGATGATGATGAAAACATCATTAAATTAAATTTAAAAAAATTAAAAAATGTTGTCAATAAAGAGTATTTATTGTATACTAAAAGTAGCAATTACTTTGATATTTTTGTAACACTAAAATATTTAAACAAAAAATTAAAAAAATACGTATGAAAAAGGTATAAATATGAAGATAGCACAAAATTGGTATAATTTATTAGAAGAAGAATTTAATAAACCTTATTTTAAAAATTTACAGAAATTCATTGATGAGGAATACAGTAAATTTGAAATTTATCCTAAAAGTGATAATATTTTCAACAGCATTAATAGTGTAAAGTATGACGATGTGAAAGTTGTTATAATTGGTCAAGACCCCTATCACGAACCAAACCAAGCACATGGTCTAGCATTTTCAGTTGAAAAAGATGTAATGCTTCCACCATCACTTAAAAATATATACAAAGAATTGTATGATGATTTGAATATTCCAATTTCTAAAAGTGGGAATTTAACAAAATGGGCAAAACAAGGTGTTTTGTTGTTAAACACTGTGTTAACCGTTAGACGTGGACAAGCAAATTCTCATAAAGATAAAGGTTGGGAAAATTTAACGGGTAAAATAATTGAACTGCTTGGTAAACGAGAAAAACCAATTGTCTTTTTATTGTGGGGAAATAGTGCAAAAAGCTTAGCAAAATATATTACAAACAAAAATCATTTAATACTTTCAGCAAGCCACCCAAGTCCACTATCGGCATATAATGGATTTTTTGGCTGTAAACACTTTTCAAAAACAAACAAATTTTTAAAAGAACATGGTTTTAATGAAATAGACTGGAAAATAGATTAAAATTTTAACATTTAGTATTGATTTTTACGATGTTTTATGGTAAAATTAAAATGTTAAAAGGAAATAGTTATGAGTGAAGATATTTTAGCATTAATAATATTATGTTGTTTTATAGTTGCGGCAATTGTTGCTTATTGCCTAATAAAAAAGGCAGAAAAAAATAAAAATATGAAAAAAACAAAGGCCAAATTTGATGATAAACCAAGATTAAAACTAAATCTTCCATTTCTTTCAAAAAGTGAAACTAAATTTCTAGCAGTTTTTCAAAATTCCTTACCAAGTGAATATGTTGCATTTCCTAAACTTGCTATGAATAGAATTGTAAGACCAGATGGCTCACTAATTGTTTATCATGAAATTGAAAATAGCATTGTAGATATTGTAGTATTTTTAAAGAGCAATATGCAACCTGTTTTAGTTGTAGACCTAATTGACCCAATGAAAGGTGATAAATTACTAACAAAAATGGATGAGTTTGTGGAAAAAAGTTTAAAAAGTGTAAATCTTCCAGTTTTAAGATTAAATTTAGACCATGAATATGAAAGAGTTGAGTTATTGAATGCCTTTTTAGATAAGATGGACCCACTTACAATTGCTCAACTAAAGAAATCAAAATAATTAAAGTAAAGTAAATTCTTTACTTTTTTTATTTATAAATAAAAATATGTTCAAATTATTTGACAAAAATTTCACTTATCTTTAAAATAATAATAAATAGTGAAATATTGTAGAAAATAAAGATGAGGAGGGGTAATGAAAAAAGCAAAGATTGAAAAATCAAGACTTTATGGTTTACTTTGCATTTTTATGTTAGTTGCTGTTATGGTAATTAATGTGGGCATAACCTATGCATGGTTTACTGACTCTGCAGAAGCCACTTCTCAAACATTAAAATTTGGAACTATCACACTAGATATAAATAAGGATGGTGTGTTTAAAGATGAAACTGTTAACATAGTGAACAAATTAAAACCAGGTGATAGTTTTTTAAATGAAACAATTTCTGTTGCAAAGTCATCTACTAGTTCAGCAATGTATATTAGAATCAAATATGTTGTTTCAACAGAGTCTTCTAATGCCGACATTCAAGCACTTGTAAGTAATATGCAAAATATAACAAAAAGTTCATCTTCTAGTTATAAATGGAGTGATAAAACTAGTGGTGGATATTACTATTTAGTTAATGCTAGTGGCAATCCTATAATTGTAGACACAACAACTAGTTACACCTTCATCACACAAGCAAATGCAATAATTCCAACGAATACAGAATATGACCCATTATCTATAACAGAGGCAGACGCTATTACAATATCTTTAAGCATTGAAGCTATTCAAGTAGAGAATTTATCATTTTCTGGCATTTCAGAATTAGAAGCTGAAATGAATTCAGCTATTTTATAAAATTAAAAACACTTCACCAAGTGTTTTTTTTATGGCTATTTTTACAAATTCAATAATGTAGTAAATGTTCTTATTTATTTGAATGAAATTTACTATTTTTGTTTTTTTATTTATAGTTAATTTTAAGTTTCACAGCTTTTGTTTTAAAAACAACAATCTAGTCTTCTATATATGGTCAATTTTTAATATTTCCTTATCTTTTTTTGTTGAAATTGTGTATTAATTTAAATATCAAAATTGAACCATAGTTAAAATGTAAGATTTAGAAAAATATACGTAAAAAAAAGTCCTAATTTAGGACTTAAAACTAAATAATATGTTTTTGAACACTAAAAAATTTCCAAGGAATTTCATCTAGTGGTGGTTCGCAAATGAAAGTCATAAGTTTTTTAGTTGTTGGGTGAGTGAATTGAAGTTTGTAAGCAAATAATGCAAGATTAACATCTTTAACGCCTTTACCATATTTAAAATCTGCAAAAACAGGTGTTTTATTCGCTGACATTTGAACTCTAATTTGGTGACTGCGTCCTGTTTCAAGTTGTATTTCAACAAGACTATATTTTTCATTATATTCCAGAACTCTATAATCTAGTTCAGCAAATTTACTACCTTCTTCACTGTAAGTTGCTAATTTTACAGTGTTAGTTTTTTCATCTTTTTTAAGGTAATTTTCAAGATGTCCTATTTTATCTTTAGGAACACCAGATAAAACTGCCAAGTATTTTTTTTCTACTTTATGGTTTTTAATATCTTCAGTTAATCTTTCAGCAGCCTTACTTGTTTTAGCAAGAATTAATAACCCACCTGTTGGTCTGTCTAAACGATGAACTAAACCTAAATATACATTTCCTTGTTTGTTATATTTTTCTTTTAAATATTCTTTAGCCATATCTACAATGCATTTATCATTTGAATTATCTGCTTGTGTTGGGACATTAAATGGTTTTTTTATTACTAATAAGTGGTTATCTTCAAATACTATATCTAACATATTTTTTCCTTAATAATTTTCTAAAATTTTGTTTATATCCAGAATATCACCAACTGTTACAATTCCTATTGGCATATCTAAATAATTTCCGTTTTTTGTTACAATGATAACTAATAATTTTCTGTTTTCACTAAACAAATCAAGTGCTTCGCTAATTGTTAAATCTTTTGATTGAATAGTGAAAAATTGCTGGTCCATAGAAGCAATTTCTTCTATTTTTGTGTTTTCTAAAAATTCACAAATATTAACGTGTTCATTAATTTTGTTACCAATCGCATTTAATATTTTTTGTCCGTTGGCAACGCCTAAAATTTGGTCATCTTTAATGATTGGTAAATTACTGTAACCAGATTTACTTATCAAGCCAATTGTTTCTTTAACGGAGGTTGACGCCGAAACGCACAAAACATCTTTTCTGCAAACTGTGTCATACACTCTTGGTGGGGTGGTGATAAGTTTTGTGATATGTTCTAATTTTTCAACAACTTCTTGTTTTGGAGTTGCTATAATTTCATCGCTATCACGGTTTGAATGCACAATTGCATTTCTTAATCTTGAATAATCAATTAATTCATCTTCAAATTTTCTTATAACGCTATTTAGTGGAACTGCGCGCCTAATACAATCGGCAAATGGCATTCCTCTTTTAAAATTATATAAATTTTTAATAGTGTAATCTAGTTGATTATATGCTTTAATAAATCTTTCAGCTAATTTTTCCATAATTTCTCCTAAAATAGTTTAACATATTTTTTGTAAAATTAAAATCATTTTAGCGTGTTTTAAAAATTTTAGCATAAAAAAATCACGCAGGTGAGATTGTAACCTTACTTATTACTTCAATATATGTAGGCAACTCCCACAAAGCCACCTTATGGCACATAACTAGGTTTGCTTAATGCTGCTTCCGTCAAGACCTGACATGGTTCACAATTAGTTATTGCATAAGACTTTGAGATCAACATCCCTTGCATAATTAAAAATAACAAGCAAGAATTCCGACTTCACCGTTCGACTCTGCTAAAGCGAATTGCAGATACAGGGCATCGCTATCTCCCCGTCCAGCGTGACAACGGTATTTTATCACAAAATAAATAATTTGTAAAGTGTTTCTTTGTATTATTTTTTCTTAAAATTTGCGAACTAAAACTATTGACAAAATCCTACAAATTAGTTAAAATACAGGGCGGTTATGGGAGATGAAAAATGAAGGGACAAAGCATTGAAGTAAAAATTAAAATGAAAAATCTTACAATTAATGAAGATATAGTAGATTTAACAAAGAATTTAGAATTAAAATCAGAAGAAGAAAGAGTTTTCAATTGGTTATTTGGTTTTAAAATTATTGCAGAAATGATAGATTATAATAATGTTAAAGTGTGCATTGTTAATGATAAATTTAAATTTCATAAAACGCTTTTAATGAATAAACAAAATCAAGATAAAGAAATTGAAACAAAAATGAGAAGTGATTTTTTATTAAATTTTAAATTAAAATATTTGTTTGAACAAAAAACTGAGGAAATAAGTTTTTAATTAAACCAAAGCAAATTACAAATTTAATCTTTTGAATTAAAATTTAGTGCAATATGCTAATTTATAGCAAAAAATTTTTGAAATAAAAACTTGTTGTGAAAATTAATTAAAAATTTAGATTAATAGAATATAAAATTAGTTATTGAACTTTATTAATAAGAAATTATTGGCAAGAATATAAAATTCTTGCCTTTTTCTTTAAATTTGTATTGAAATTTTATATTTTTATGATAAAATTATGTTATGGAATTTAAACATATACCAATAATGTTAAACGAAATTATAGATGAATTAAATATAAAGCCAAATGGAGTTTATGTTGATTGCACGGTTGGTGGTGCTGGTCATAGCAGTAAAATTTCAGAAAAACTAAGCGAAAAAGGTCTTTTAATTTGCTTTGATAAAGACGAAGAGGCATTAAATGTTAGCAAGGAAAGACTAGATAAATTTAGTTGTCGAAAAATATTTATTCATAGTGATTTTCATGATTACAAAAAACAATTAATGGCATTAAATATTGAAAAGGTTAATGGAGTGTTAATTGATTTAGGTGTCAGTAGTTATCAATTGGATAACGGCGAACGAGGCTTTTCTTATATGCAAAATGGAAATCTTGATATGAGAATGGATAAAGATAAAAAACTTTCAGCTTATGATGTTGTAAATAAATATTCTAGTCAAGATTTGACAAAAATTTTTTATGATTATGGCGAAGAACAATTTACAAAAAGTATTGTTAATAATATAATTAAAGAAAGACAAGTTAAACCGATAGAAACAACTTTTGAACTTGTGGATATCATAAATAAAAGTGTTCCAACAAAAGTTAGGATAGATAAAACTAGCGTTAAAAGAGTTTTTCAAGCAATTAGAATAGAAGTTAATGGAGAACTTGAAGGGCTTAAGGAGGCACTTTTAGATATCATTGATAGTTTAAATGTTGATGGCAGATTTTGTGTTTTAACATTTCATTCATTAGAAGATAGAATTGTAAAAGACGTGTTTAAGCTTGAAAGCACTGATTGTATTTGTGATAAGAAACTACCAATTTGTGTTTGTAATCACAAAAAGAGCATAGAACTTGTAAATAAAAAGCCAATAGTTGCTAGTGAAAAAGAAAAAGAAGCTAATTCGCGAAGCAAAAGTGCAAAGTTGCGTGTTGTTAAGAAAGTGTAATAAAATTCAAAAAAGGAGAGTATAGTATATGGAAAGAGATGATTTCATTGTAACTGAAAATTCTACTGAAACACAAGAAACTCAGCAAGAATTTGAAGAAGAAGAAAAATCTTTTGAAATTAGCGATGAAGCAAGAGCACAAAGTCGTAAATTTTTCAAATTTAATGATAAACCTAAAAAAGAAAAAAGAAAATTTGAAAGTTTTGAAATAGTAAAAACTTACACTCCTAAAGAAAAACCTAAAAAAGATAATGAATTTGATAAAATTTTAGAAACAACTAATGAAAGTATTGTTAGTGAAGAAAGTTTGTCTGTAAAATCAACAAATCAAAAAGCACAAGTTAAAATGAAATTAAGGCCACAAGGGAAATTAGTTTTAATAGTTATAGCATTTTGTGTTATTTTATTGTCTTCACTTATAATTAATAATGCAATCACAATTAATAAGTTGAATGAAAGTATTGATAATTTAAACAATCAAATTACAGTAACGGATTTTAATATTGATAAAGCAGTAAAAAACTTGCAAGAACTGGATGAAGATAGCACGTCAAGTGAGAGAGCAAACGAACTAGGACTTGAGCAAAACACTGAAACATTTACTGTTGATTTATATGAAAGAAATGAAGGTGTTTCTTTAAAACCTGTAAGTAATTGGTTTGATAAATTATGTAACTTTCTTTCTAAACTTTTCGGGGGTTAGATGGAAGATAAACAATATAGTGTTTTTTCAATTCAAAAGAGGTTATTAGCAATTATAATGCTAATAACCTTTGTTTTTTCTGCGATAGTAGTAAGACTTTTTATTGTTCAGGTTGTTGATGCTGAAAATTTATTAAACAAGGCAGAAAGTCAATGGATAAGAGATTTACCTTTAAATGCCAAGAGGGGAACTATATTCGACAGAAATGGTATAGCATTGGCAGTTTCTTACACGAGTTATAACATATATGTTCGAGCTGTAAGCGTTAAAGACGCTAGCGAAGTGACAAAAGCACTTGTTGAAGTTTTGGGTGTAGATTATGAGCAAACATATTTAAAAGTTACTAACAAAATGGTTAGTGAAAGTTTGATTAAATTGCAAGTTTCAAGTGAAGATGTTGAAGAATTAAAAATAAGAAATTTAGAGGGTATTTATTATAGTGAAAACAACAAAAGATACTATCCTTATGGCGATTTCTTAAGTCAAGTTTTAGGGTATACTACAATAGATAATGTTGGTCAAAGTGGATTAGAATTATATTATAATAAATATTTAACAGGAATTGACGGTTACACATATAAGCAAACATCAATAAAAGGTGAAGAGTTATTAAATACATTAGATAGTTTTGTTCCTTCAATATCTGGAAATAATATTTATTTAACTATTGATTATAACATTCAAAAAATGGCTGAAGAAGCTTGTAATTTAATTATTGAAAATGAAAAGCCTAAGTCGGCACAAATTATAGTTATGAATCCTAAAACAGGCGAAATTATAGCTGATACTAGTAAACCAAGTTTAAATTTAAATGAACTTCCAAGAGATAATATAAGCATACTTAATGAATTAAGCAGAAATTTGGCAATTGTAGATGTTTATGAACCTGGTTCAACATTTAAAGTTTTAACTACTGCAATGGCGCTCGAAGAAGGTTTAACTAATGAAAATGAAATTTTTTATGACCCGGGTTATAGAATTGTTGATGGTCAAAAAATTAAATGTTGGCGCCTTCACGGCCATGGTTCTCAAACTATGACTGAGGGATTATGTAATAGTTGTAACTCTGTTTTTGTAGATTTAGCATTAAGGTTGGGCGAAGAAAAGTTATATAAATATTTCAATAAATTTAATTTAGGAAAAACATTAAATGTTGACTATCCTGGTGAGAGTGGTGGAATTATTATGAACAGAGAAACAGCTCAAACTGTCGATTTAGCGAGAATGGGATTTGGTCAAGCGATTGCTGTAACACCAATACAATTAGCTAATGGAATTTCAAGTGTTGTTAATGGTGGAATTGTTATGCAACCATATTATGTTGACAAGATAACAAATAGTTATAACATAACAATAAAACAAAATACGAAAACTGAATTAAATAGAGTTGTTAGTAAAGATACTAGTGATAAAATAAAAGTTATGTTTGAAGAAGTCATTAAAAAAGCGAATGGAATTAATGCATTTATTCCAGGGTATAGGGTTGCAGGTAAAACAGGAACAAGTCAAAAATATGAAAACGGAAAGATTAATGGGAAATATGTTTCATCATTTGTTGGAGCATTTCCAGCTGATGCCCCAGAATATGTTTGTTTAGTTGTTGTTGATGAACCAAGTAGTGGGGCATATTACGGAAGTATTGTTGCAACACCTTACGCAAAAATGGTTTTTGAAGGAATAATTGAATATAAAAAAATTCCTCCACAAAATCTGGAAGAAGATTTAAAACTTGTTGAAGAAAAGGTTACAATGCCAAATTTAGTTGGAATGAGTTTAAGTAAAGCTCTTGGAACTTTGGCTGGTTTAAACTTGCAGTATGAATTGGACGGCGAGGGAGGAATTGTGTTATATCAAACGCCACCACCAGGCACAAAAGTAAGAGAGAGGGCAATTATACTTTTAAAAACCTAACACTTAAAAAATAATATAAAAAAATAAATCCAGAAAAATTTACTTGGATTTATTTTTATTACAATTATTTGTTTAAAATTTCATCAGTTTTATGTTTATTTTGTTTAATCAAATGGTGGTATAGTTTAATTAATTCTTTAATGGTTATATATCCTTCTTTAGTTTTAGATTTTATATGAGCAAATTTATCTTTATTAGAATGATTGATAACTTGTTTACAAGAAATGATGTTTTTCACATCACTTATACGTTTAGATGTTAGTGCTTTAGTTTTAATAATTTTCCAATTTGCGTCTGAATTATCATCATCAGGGCCTAACAAAATTTCATAATCATTATTATCATTTTCTCTAATTGCAAAAAATAATTTGTTGTCTTTATATTGAACGATTGCAACATCTTCAATTTTGACAACAGTATTTAAAATATCATCTGTAATTTCCGTTCTATTTTCCATATCTTATCCTCTTTAATAATTATATAAAAAGTAAAATTTATTGTCAATAAGCTTTGTAACTTTTAACTATAATTTTTCATAAATATATTTAGTTTAAAGGTGAAATATGAAAATTAAAGAATTATTAAATAATGTTGAAATTTTATCGAAACATAATTTTAATGAAAACACAATGAATTTAGATATATTAAATGTTTGCGATAATTCATTAGACCAAAATCTACTTTTAAATTCGCTTTTTGTTTGCATTAATGGAAAAAATTTTGATAGCCATATAATTTGCAAAAGCTTGCAATTTAGGGGTGTTAAATTTATTGTTTGTGAAAGAGATGTTGAAACAGATTTACCATACATCATTGTAGACAACACGAGAAAAGCTCTGCCACAAATTTTGAACAATTTTTATAATCTACCAACTAAAAAATTTAAACTTATTGGTGTAATTGGAACGAACGGGAAAACTAGCACAACTTACTTTGTTAAAAAGTTTTGTGATAGGCACAAGATAAAATGTAGTCTAATTGGAACGAGTGGAGTTTACATAAACAATAAAAAATTAGAAGAAACTTTAACAACCCCTGACCCAATTTTACTTTTTTCTTTATTTAATCAAATGGCAAAAGCAAAAACGAAAGTTGTTGTTATGGAAATTTCAGCACACGCAATTTTTTATGCTAAAACTTATGGAATACTATTTGACACTGTGATTTTCACAAATTTTTCCCAGGACCATTTGGATTTTTTTAAAACAATGGAAAACTATAAAAATACTAAAATTTCATTTTTTAATCCAAACAACACAAAATCTGCTGTTATAAATTTTGATGATGAAGTTGGTAAAGAGTTGATTGAAAAAATTGATGGGCAAATACCAATTTTAACATATTCGTTAAATAGTGAAGAAGCAAATTTATATGCTAAAAATATTAAACTAAAATTAAATAACACGCAATTTGATTTAATTTTTAAGGGTAAAAGTAGTGTTAAAGTTAAAACAATGACAAATTGTGAATTCAATGTTTATAATATTTTGGCATCTGTTTCAGCACTTTCTATGCTTAATTTTAAAATTACAAAATTTAATCGAATGAAAGGCATTATTGGAAGATTTGATGTTTTTAAAATAACAAATAAAAAATTTGTAATAATTGATTATGCTCACACTCCTGAAAGCTTGAGAGAAGTTTTAAGAGCCACTAAATCACTTTGCAAATTTAAAATCATTTCATTATTTGGTTGTCCTGGAAACAGAGATGAAACTAAAAGAGAATTGATGGGCAAAATTGCAAACGAATATTGTAGTAAAGTGATTATAACAAGCGACAATCCAAAATATGAAAATCCTTTGATTATTGCAAAAGAAATTGAAAAAGGTATCTTGAGTGCTGAATGCGAAATTGAACTAAACCGAGAAAAAGCAATAAAAAATGCAATAAAAAATTTACAAGACAATGAAGTTTTATTAGTGCTTGGTAAGGGAAGTGAAAAGTATCAAGATTATAATAACCTTAAAATTCCATACAATGATTATGTTGTTGTTAAAAAATGCATAAAAATGTTAAAAAAACAATAAAATAAAGTATGGACAAATTTTTTCTTGTTTTAACATTTAGTTTTATTCTTTCGCTGGTAATTTCACCTTTAATTATTAAATTTGTAAAAAGATTAAAGATGAATCAACCAGTTTATGAATATGTTGATATGCACACTAAAAAACAAGGAACACCAACAATGGGTGGTTTGATATTTATTTTTGGAATAATAATATCAACCTTAATTTTTATTTCTGGACAAGCACAATTAACAGTTTTAACTTTAGGAGTTTTTTTATCATATGGAATTGTCGGATTTTTAGATGACTTTTTAAAAATTAAACATAAACAAAACCTAGGGCTAAAGGCTTATCAAAAAATAATATTCCAGCTGGTAATTGCAATTATTGTTGGAATTTTTGCTTATCAAAGTGAACTCATAGGAAGTTCAATTTATTTGCCTTTCAGCAGTAAACAGGTTGATTTTGGAATATTTTACATACCTTTTGTTATTTTTGTTTTTATTGCTTTAACTAATAGCGTAAATTTAACAGATGGATTAGATGGACTAGCTGGTGGAGTAAGCTTGGGTTATCTTATAAGTTTTAGTATGATTTTTCTTTTCATTTTTTATAACCTAAAAAGCAATGGCGAAAGTTTGCTATTAATTAGTGAGTATAGCAATTTAGCTTTGCTGTTGGCTGCATCAATAGGTGCTTTACTTGCTTATTTATTGTTTAATAGTTTTCCTGCAAGCATTTTTATGGGGGATACTGGTTCACTCGCGCTCGGAGGGTTACTCGCATCTATTAGCATTTTTACAAAGCAAATATTTTTAATTCCACTACTTGGTATTATGTTTGTTGTAAGCAGTGTGTCAGTAATATTACAAGTTGTTAAGTTCAAGTTAACAAAGAAAAGAATGTTTTTAATGGCACCTTTTCATCATCATTTAGAGAAAAAAGGTGTGAATGAAACCAAAATTGTTGCCATATATATAATTATAACAATTATAGTTGGAGCAATTTGTAATTTACTACAAATAATCTTATTCTAACTATTTGGAGTGTAATGAGATTAAAAAATAAAAATGTTTTAGTATATGGTCTAGGCGTTAGTGGTAAGGGCGCAATCAAACTGTTAAAACGATTAAAGTCTAAAGTTTTTGTTTATGACGATAATAATTTGGCTTTAAATTCGTTATGTGATGATAAAGTCTATTTAGTTAATAAAATTTCTGAAGAGTTTATAAAAACGCTAGATTTAATAGTTGTTAATCCTTCTGTTAGTAAGTATTGCGAAAATTTAATATTGGCTTTTGAAAATAACATTAAAATAATAAGTGAAATTGAACTTGCATACAGGTTTTGTAAGGGAAAAATAATTTCTGTTACGGGAAGCAATGGTAAGAGCACAACCTGTAGTTTAATTTACAGCATTTTAAGTGGTTTAAAGAAAAAATGTAGTCTTGTTGGAAACATAGGTTATAGCTTTTGCGAAAGCGTGAACAAAGATCCAAAACAAACATTTGTTGTTGAAGTTAGCAGTTTTCAACTTGAAACAATTGATAAATATAAATCAAATATTGCGTGCTTTACTAATTTTACAGAAAATCATCTTGACAGACATTTTTCAATAAAAGAATATTTTGAAACAAAATGTAAAATTTTTAACAATCAAAAAAATAGTGATTATAGAGTATTAAATTTTGATGATAACAAAGTGAAAACATTAAAATTCAAAAAGACTTATTTTTTTAGTAGAAAGACAAAAGTTAAAGGCACATTTGTTAAAGATGACTATATCTATTTTCATAATGGAAAAAAAGAAGAAAAAATTTTGCCATTGTCTTTAATTAAATTAATTGGTGAACATAATCTTGAAAATGTATTGTGTGCTGTTTTGGTTTGTAAGTTAATGAAAGTGCCAAATAACATTATTCAACTTGGTGTTGAAAGATTTATGGGCTTAAATCATCGTATTGAATTTGTAAAAGAATTGAACGGAATTTCATTTTATAATGATAGCAAAAGCACAACTGTAAAGGCAACATTAACCGCATTATCTTGTTTTAATAATCATCGAGTTTTACTAATTTTGGGTGGTAGCGATAAAGGTTTTGATTTTTTGCCATTGTTTCAAGATTTGCCAACTTGTGTAAAAAAAATTATCGCGATTGGTGAAGTTAAAGATAAAATTTTAAAAGATGCTCAAAATGTGAATTTTGAAAATGTAATATCTTGTAATGATTTTGAAGATATGGTTAAGTGTGCTTATGAATATTCAATGAGTGAAAATTTAGACACTGTTCTTTTAAGTCCAGCAACTGCAAGTTTTGATATGTTCAAAAACTTTGAAGATAGGGGAGATGTTTTTAAAGGATTGGTTGAAAAATTGATATGAAAATAAAAAAGTTATTTATTAAAAGTAAACATATCAACATCATCGTAATTATTAGTCTTGCCCTCCTAGTTTTAATAGGTTTTGTTTTTGTTTATTCTGCAAGCTCTTATTCTGCTACAATTAATTATGGAAATAAATATTATTTTTTGACTAAGCAAATAATAGGTGCTTTAATAGGCTTAGGAGCAATGATTTTGACTAGCAAACTTGATTATAATATTTATAATAAATATAAATTACCGATTTTGATATTAGGCATTGTATTACTTGCCATCGTATTTATTCCGGGCATAGGCGTTTCAAATTATGGAGCACGAAGGTGGATAAGGCTACCTGGTTTTACTTTACAGCCGAGTGAAATTGCAAAATTTAGTTTTGTAATTTTTTGTGCAAGTTATTTAAGTAAAAACAAAGACATAGTAAAAACTTTTAAAGGCATATTGCCAATTTTATGCATTGGTGGAATAATTTGTGTGTTAATTATGCTAGAACCAAATATGAGCATTACAATTTGTGTTGGTTTAACCATGCTTTTAATGTTGTTTATTGGTGGAGCAAGATTAAAACATTTTGCAATTTTATCCGTTCCAATTATTTTGCTTGGAGTCGTTTTAGTTATCATTGAACCATATAGAATGGAAAGGTTAGTTGCATTTATAAATCCTTGGGCTAATCCACAAGGTGAAGGATATCAATTAATTCAAAGCTTGTATAGTTTGGGCGCTGGTGGATTGTTTGGTGTTGGAATATTTAATTCAAGGCAGAAATATTTATTTTTACCTTTTTCAGAGAGCGATTTTATATTTTCGATAATCGGAGAAGAAACAGGCTTTTTAGGTTGCTTGTTAATTATTGCAATTTTTGTTGTTTTAATTTTTCAAGGAATTAAAATCGCACACAATGCTAAAAATCGTTTCGGATGTTATCTTGCAGCTGGAATTGTTGGAGTTCTTGCCATACAAGTTTTAATCAATATTGCCGTTGTAACAGGTTCCATTCCCCCAACAGGCGTGCCACTACCATTCATTTCGGCAGGTTCAACAAGTCTCGTTGTTTTTATGGCAGGAATAGGTGTGTTATTGAATATTGACAAGCAAAGCAGGAGCAATTAAACTTTAGGAGCAATTTTTCATTATATCATACAAAATAGACATTGACAAAGATGTAGAGTTGTGATATATTTCTATATCTAGGGGTAAAAAAGATGTATAATATTTATGAAATTTGTGAAAAAACAAACAAATACATACAAAAACATTGTTTTGATGAGAAGTGTAAATTAATCCAAGATGCAATAATGGAAACAAGAGAAGGAGAATATATCTATTCGTTTGCAAAATATGTCAAAGGCGCAAACATTAAAAAGTTAGAAGATGCAGTAATAGAAACCAGGGAAGGAGAATATATTTATTCATTTGCAGAATGTGTCAGAGGGGCAAATATTAGAAGGCTAGAAGATGCGATAATAAAAACTCGAGATGCAAAAAATATTTTTTATTTTGCAAGAGATGTCAAAGGTGCAAATATTAAAAAGCTAGAAGATGCAATAATTAAAACAAGAGATGGAGAGTATATTTATTCGTTTGCAGAATTTATCAAATGTGCAAATATTAGAAAGCTGGAAGACGGAATAATAAAAACAAGAAATGGAAAATATATCTATTTGTTTGCAGAATATATTAGGGGCGCAAACATTAAAAAACTAGAAGAAGCCATTATAGAAACCAGAGATGGAGAAAATATTTATAAGTTTGCAAGAGATATCAAAGGTGTAAACATTAAAAATCTAGAAGATGCAATAATAGAAACAGGAGATGTAAATTTCATTTATTATTTTGCAATAGATATTAAAGGTGCAAATATTATAAAATTGAATAATGCAAGAAAACAAATATTAGAGCGCAAAGGAACAAAGAAAAAACCAGAAGAAATTGATAAATTAGTTGATCAATTAATACAATAATAGAAATTGCATAATATGTTAAATAGTATAAACTCTTGATAAACAACTTTTTAATTAAAGTTGTTTTTTATTTATCTTTAATTTTCAATATAATAACCGATTCTTCGAAGTTTAATCACATTAAAAGGGGTGCTACTTCCATTCATTTTGGCATGTTCTACAAACGTTGTTCTTTTTATGGCGGTAATAGGTGTGCAAATCAACACACACAAACAGAGTGAATAAAAGAGAAAAATAATTCTCTCTTTTTTAAATTACAAAAAAGGTTAAAAAAATCTTTTGTTTTTAAGAGTAAATAGGTTTTACTAGCATACACTAATATTGGAGAAGATATGTGGGAATTTAGTTTGTATTTTGAACCTAATCAAATATATTTAATAAAAGATTTATCAAGACATCTTAAAAGGTATTTAAAGCACGCTGGTGGGGTGATTTTATTGTTGGAAGATGAGTGTTGCCTTTTAATTGCAGTTAAAACTATGAACAAAGACTTTGTTCGAATATATAGATATATATATAATTATATAGTGAATATAATATACATATATTACAAGTCTCAGGTTTTGTCAAAATTAAACGGTGAATATTTTAAAAATGACATATTTGAATTGGTTGTAAAGCAAACACTTCTTTGTTTTGATGAAGATTTTGACAAAAGTAAAATTTGTGAACAGTTAACTCTTGGGGAAAGTTTGAGTTTAGAGGGATTTTATAATTTTAAGTTAGCACATTTAAGAGAAAAATGGGAACAACTTATTAAAATTATTGAAAAAAATGCAAATTTGTTAAATAGTTATAATGTAAACCTTGATTTAACAAAATGTTTGCTAAATGAATTAAATAGTAATATAGATAAAGTTTGTTTATTTGTCGAAAACAAAAAATATTTTTTAAAAACAGTTGATAATAAAGATATAAATTATAAAAAAATTAATTATAGTAAAAAACAAAATTTTAGAAGTTTGCTTGTGAGCTTAATAAAACTTTCTCCAAAATCAATAATTTTGTGTGGAAGTCTTAACAGGGAAGACGAAAAAATTTTAAACGATTTTTTTGCTGATAGGTTATAATTAAAACATATTTTCATAAAAACATATACAAATTTAAGCATATTTATAATAAAAATCTAAAAAATTACAAAAAAAATAAAAAACTTTTAAAAAACGCTTGATTTTTATTGTTTTTTATGTATAATAATCTTTGCATTCAGTTGCAAACAACTATTTTCAAGTTTTAAAAAAAGTTTTTAGAAATTTTAAAAAGTAGTTGACAATATTAAAATAATGAGTATAATAGTCAAAGCATTCAGTTGCAGAGATTAAAAAAATTACTTAAAAAAATTTAAAAAAATTTTAAAAAGTAGTTGACATTGATTTTAAATTGTGATAGAATGTAAAAGTCGCTGATACGAAAGCGACAAAAAGCACATTGACAACTGCATATTTTAGATAGAACGATATCAAATATCAAATATTAACATTAACGTGTAAATAGTATCTTCTAAATTTTAAGGGCAATAGCCTTTTTAATTGCGAAACAATTTACGCTGAGTTAAATTAATTAACAATATCTAAAGCAATACAAAAATTGCTAAGGAATGAACGTATACGATCAAGCTATAAAGAGCGTATGGTGGATGCCTTGGCACTTGGCGCCGATGAAAGACGTGATAAGCTGCGATAAGCTACGGGGAGTTGCAAATGAACCTTGATCCGTAGATTTCTGAATGGGGAAACCCGCTAGCATCAATCTGCTAGCATTAGATACACGAATACATAGTGTACTAAAGGGAACGCAGGGAACTGAAACATCTAAGTACCTGCAGGAAAAGAAAGTAAATCAACGATTGCCTGAGTAGTGGTGAGCGAAAGGGTAAGAGCCCAAACTTAATTTGCTTGTCAAATTGAGGGTTAGGACTAACATTCGTAATTAATTTTCGTAGTTGAACACTGCTGGAAAGCAGGACGAAACAGAGTAATAGTCTCGTAAGCGAAACGAAAGTTATAACAGTTAGTATCCAGAGTAGCACAGGACACGTGGAATCCGGTGTGAATGTGGGAGGACCATCTCCTAAGGCTAAATACGACCAAGTGACCGATAGCGTATAGTACCGTGAGGGAAAGTTGAAAAGAACCCCGGGAGGGGAGTGAAATAGAACCTGAAACCATATGCTTACAAGCTGAGAAAGCACTACGGTAGCAATACCAGTGTGATCTCGTACTTTTTGTAGAACGGGCCGGCGAGTTATGATATGTAGCAAGGTTAAGGTATTAAGTACCGGAGCCGAAGCGAAAGCGAGTTTTAATTGAGCGAATTAGTTGCATATTGTAGACCCGAAACCTGGCGATCTATCCATGAGCAGGTTGAAGCAAGGGTAACACCTTGTGGAGGACCGAACACACGCCTGTTGAAATAGTCGGTGATGACTTGTGGATAGCGGAGAAATTCTAATCGAGCTGGGATATAGCTGGTTCTCCTCGAAATAGCTTTAGGGCTAGCCTCTGTTAAAAGATTGTTGGGGGTAGAGCACTGAATGGGCTAGGGGGCTTCACCGCCTACCGAACCTTATCAAACTTCGAATACCAATCAATTGTTTTCAGGGAGTCAGACAGTGTGAGATAAGTCTCATTGTCAAAAGGGAAACAGCCCAGATCTACAACTAAGGTCCCAAAGTATAAGTTAAGTGGTAAAGGATGTTTTGTTACTTAAACAACCAGGATGTTGGCTTAGAAGCAGCCACTCATTTAAAGAGTGCGTAATAGCTCACTGGTCGAGTGACAGAGCGCCGAAGATTACCGGGGCTAAAACTTATCACCGAAGTTTAGGGATAGTAGTAATACTATCGGTAGAGGAGCAATGTATGTGGGCTGAAGCAGTATCGAAAGGGGCTGTGGACTGCATACAAGAGAGAATGCCGGCATGAGTAGCGAGAGTGTAGCGAGAAACTACACGGTCGAATGTTCAAGGTTTTCTGGGGAAGGTTAATCCACCCAGAGTTAGTCAGGACCTAAGGCGAGGCCGAAAGGCGTAGTCGATGGACAACAGGTAGATATTCCTGTACCACCGTATATCGATTAAGAGTCGATGCAGGGACGCAGAAGGATAGTTGGACCACACGAATGGAAATGTGTGGCTAAATAATTAGGATTACAAGTAGTGAAGTACGCTTGTAGCAAAGTCTGAGTTATGATGGCGAGTGAATTTAGTAATGAAGCCAATGAATCCACGCTGACGAGAAAAGCTGCTAGATAGATATAAGGTGCCTGTACCGCAAACCGACACAGGTGAACGATGAGAGAATCATAAGACCGACGGGATAACCATTGTTAAGGAACTCGGCAAAATGACCCCGTAACTTCGGGAGAAGGGGTGCCTGCTAGTAATAGTAGGTCGCAGTGAAACGGCCCAAGCAACTGTTTATCAAAAACACAGGTTTCTGCTAAAGCGCAAGCTGAAGTATAGGAGCTGACGCCTGCCCGGTGCTGGAAGGTCATGAGGAAGTGTTAGTCGTAAGGCGAAGCACCGAATTTAAGCCCCAGTGAACGGCGGCCGTAACTATAACGGTCCTAAGGTAGCGAAATTCCTTGTCAGGTAAGTTCTGACCCGCATGAATGGCGTAATGATTTGGGCACTGTCTCAACAATGGACCCGGCGAAATTGAAGTATACGTGAAGATACGTATTTACCCGCGACTGGACGGAAAGACCCCATAGAGCTTTACTGTAGCTTGATATTGAATTCGGAACTTGAATGTACAGGATAGGTGGGAGACATTGAAGCAAGGGCGTTAGCCTTTGTGGAGTCATCCTTGGGATACCACCCTTTTAAGTTTTGAGTTCTAACGCAATGCCATTATCTGGGTTGCGGACAGTGTCAGGTGGGCAGTTTGACTGGGGCGGTCGCCTCCTAAATTGTAACGGAGGCGTCCAAAGGTTCCCTCAGCATGGTTGGAAACCATGCATAGAGTATAAAGGCATAAGGGAGCTTGACTGCGACACAAACACGTGGAGCAGGTACGAAAGTAGGGCTTAGTGATCTGGCGGTAGAGTATGGAATTGCCGTCACTTAACGGATAAAAGTTACCTTGGGGATAACAGGCTGATTCCTTCCAAGAGTTCACATCGACGAAGGAGTTTGGCACCTCGATGTCGGCTCGTCACATCCTGGGGCTGTAGTAGGTCCC
>JBJFDL010000007.1:0-39273 GCA_051889995.1 Christensenellales bacterium | reverse complement strand
TTACGCTGACCGCTAGAACATGGGGTTTTACCCCAATTTGAAAAACCACGGGTTTTACCCGTGGATTTTTATTATGCTTTACTTAATCTTTCCTTTTTTCATTGCACTAATTCTCTTTTTTATATCTTCCCTTCCACACTTACCACATTGCTTTCCGTTGTTGTATTTTTATTTTATATTTTCTTTTGTAAAAATAAAGAAAAATGATTAATAAATTTTAAACTTATTATTTATAAAAAAGATTTAATTAAAAATTCACTTTTTATTTATTAATTTTTTATATTTTAATGAGATTTATTAAGCACAAATGAAAGAAAATCTTGTTTTTATTGTCTAATATAAATTTGGGATAATATGTTTATATTATTCTACAAAATAAACAAGCGAGTATACTACTAAATACTGTTACAAATAGTGCTAAGGGAATGGCATAGGAAAGATTTTTTACTTTGGTTTTAGAAAAATATACAGAGGTTACATAGAAAACAGTTTCACTGCTGGACACAATAACACTTGCACATCTTCCAATATAACTATCTACTCCATAATTTTGATAAATATCTGTTAAAATTGCAAGTGTTCCACTACCAGAAAATGGTTTTAAAATTATTAATTCAGAAAGAGCAGAAGGAATACCAATAAAATTTAAAACAGGAGATAAAAACTTATTCAAATAGTTTGAAATGCCACTTTCTTTAAACAACTCAATAATTATAAAAATAGCAACTATATTTGCAAATATTTCGTAAATTAATGGTAAACTTTTTTTAGCACCAATTACAAATGTTTTATAATTATCTTCTTTTTTAAAAATGCCATAGGCAAAAACTAAAATTAATAAAACTGGAATTACATAATTCATTTTTTCTTACCTTTTTTAATTTTTTCAATCAAAAATAATAATAAAACACCACAAATAGTTGAAATAAAACTTGCTAATATTGTTGGCAAAACAATGCTTGTTGCATTAGTGCTTGCGTTCGCAATTCTAACCCCAATTATTGTTGTTGGAATAATCTGTAAACTTGAAGTGTTTAATAGCATAAAAAGCATTTGTGATTTGTTTATTTTTTCTGTGCCAGAATCTAGTCCTTGCATTGCTTTTATGCCACTTGGAGTTGCTGCATTACCCATTCCTAAAATATTAGAAGAAATATTAATTGCAATTTGCTTTTTTGTTTCTTTGTCTGGCTTATTGAATAAAAAATCAATAGGTTTTGATAGTAACTTTGCAAGTTTTCCACTTATTCCTGTTTTTTCACAAATTTCCAAAATTCCTAGCCAAAAAGCATATATACTGATTAGTGAAAACGATAAAGTGATAGCTTTTTCAGTTGCAGAAAAAATTACATTCATAATTTTATCGGGACAAATAATTAACATAACAAATAATGAAATTATGAATATAAATGAAAATATCTTATTCATATTAATTTATATGAAGAATAAATAAATAAATTACAAATAGTTTACAATTTAAAATATTTTTGTTATAATTTATGATATTATTATTTAGGAGATTACTTATGACTAAAAAACCGTTTTATATAACAACACCAATTTATTATGCAAGTGGAAGTTTAACTCTAGGACATTGTTGCACATCTGTTTTTGTAGACACTATTGCACGTTTTAAAAGAATGGCAGGCTATGATGTAATGTTTTTAACAGGAAGTGATGAACATGGCCAAAAAGTTGAACAAAAGGCTAAAGAAGCAGGATTATCACCAAAAGAGTTCGTTGATAATTTAGATAGAGAATATAAAAACTTATGGAAAAGATTAAACATAAGTTATGATAGATATGTAAGAACAACTGATGAATATCACAAAAAAACAGCTCAAAAAATCTTTCAAAAATTGTATGATCAAGGCGATATATATTTAGGTGAATATGAAGGCTGGTATTGTATGCCAGATGAAAGTTTTTTCACTGAAAGTCAGTTAGTTGATGGAAAGTGCCCAGATTGTGGTAGAGAGGTTGTTAAAACAAAAGAAGAAGCATATTTTTTTAGGACATCAAAATATGCTGATAGACTTTTAGAATATTATAACACTCATCCTGATTTTATTAGACTTGAATCTACAAAAAAAGAAATGATAAACGGCTTTTTAAAACAAGGTTTACAAGACTTATGTGTTAGTAGAACAAACTTTAAATGGGGAATACCAGTTCCATTTAATGAAAAACACGTTATTTATGTTTGGATTGATGCTTTATCAAATTACTTATCAGCATTAGGATATTTAAGCGAAGATGATAGTTTGTTTAGAAAATATTGGCCAGCTGATTATCATATTATGGCAAAAGAAATTGTGCGTTTTCATGTCATTGTTTGGCCAATTATGTTAATGGCATTAAATTTACCATTACCAAAACAAATTCATGCGCATGGTTGGTTAACTCGTGGTGGAGTTAAAATGGGAAAAAGTTTAGGAAATGGTTTTAATCCTTACGTTTTAAGTGACAGATATGGTGTTGATTGCGTGAGATATTTTTTAATCAAAAATGGCCCTATTATGAGTGATGCACCTTATGATAATGAATTATTCCTAAACACAATTAATAGTGATTTATGTAATGAGCTTGGCAATTTGCTTTCAAGAACAACAGCAATGTTAAATCAAAACTTTGGAGGTGTTGTTCCTGAAATTAAAAATTCAATTGAAAATGAATATGATGAAAATTTAATTAAAACAATAACAAGTTGTTATGAAAGTGTTGAAAAATATATTGATAGTTTAGATATTAATCTTGCAATTAATGAAGTTTTCAAAATTGTTCGTGTAGCTAACAAGTATATTGATGAAACAACACCTTGGAAATTAAAGGAAGATAAGGAAAGACTAAAAGTTGTGCTACATAACTTATACTTTGCTTTGTTTGCAACAAGCACTTTTTTAAAACCTTTCTTGCCAGAAACAAGCGAAAGGATTTTGGAACAACTTGGAATGGATAAAAAGTTTGCAGAATTTAAAAATATAACTAATGAATTTAATTTATCTATAAAAGATTTAAAATCTATTAAGGGTGAACCATTATTTGCAAGATTAGATATTAATAAAGAAATTGATTACTTATTAAAGGGAGATGAAAAAGTGGAAGAAAATAAAGAAGAGAAAAAAGAGGTTGAAGAAATCAAAGGGAAAGCCGAAATAACTTTTGAAGACTTTGAAAAACTTGAATTAAAGGTTGGTAGAATTTTAAGTGCAGAGAAAGTTGAAAATGCAGATAAACTTTTAAAATTGTCAGTAAAAATTGGAGACGATGTGAGAACAATTGTTAGTGGCGTTGCAACTTTTTATAGTCCAGAATATTTAGTAAATAAGGAAGTTGTTGTGCTAACAAATCTTAAACCAAGAAAAATTCGTGGAATAGAAAGCAAGGGTATGATTCTTTATGCCTATACAGAAGATGATACAAAATTACTTTTCATAACACCTGAAAAAGAAATTGAAGATGGGGTTGAAGTCGGTTAATGTTAATAGATACTCATTGTCATTTAAACGCAGAAGCATATTCCAATGAAAAAGTAGAAGAAATTATTAATTCTTTTAAAGATGATAATATTGAAAAAGTGATAACTGTTGGTTATGATAAGGAAAGCAGTCTTAAATGTTTAGAATTAAGCAATAAGTATGATAGTGTTTATTGCGCTATTGGTGTTCATCCAGAAAACCTTACTGATGATTTAGACTTTTTAGAAACTTTGGGTAATGAAAAAAAAGTTGTTGCAATTGGTGAAATTGGACTTGATTATCATTATTCTAAAGATAAAAAGTTAGAGCAACAAGAGATGTTTATCAAACAAATGAAAATTGCACACAGACTTAAAAAACCAATTGTGATACATTTGCGTGATGCCTACGATGATATGTTGCGTATTCTTAAAGAAAACAAAGATTTGATAGAATATGGATTTGTTGTTCATTGTTTTAGTGGAAGTGTTGAAGTGGCGAAAGAATTGTTAAAACTTGGCGCTTATCTATCTTTTACAGGTGTTATAACATTTGCTAACGCTAATAGAACTCTAGATGTTATTAGAGAAATTCCATTAGATAAAATTATGGTGGAAACAGATTGCCCATATCTAACTCCAGTTCCTTTTAGAGGAAAACTTAATGAACCAAAGTATGTTAATTATGTATTTAATAAGATTTGCGAAATAAAAGAAAAAACTGGTAATGAATTAGATAAAATAATAAGAGAAAATACAAGGAAGTTTTATAAAATTTAATGAATGATATAAAGTATAAAAAAGAGTTTGGACAAAATTTCATTTACGACACAAATCTTTTGAAAGCCATTGTTAATGATGCAGGAATAACACAAAATGATGAAGTTTTGGAAATTGGTGTTGGAATTGGAAGTTTAACCAAAGAGTTATGTTTAGCATCTAAAAAAGTTGTTAGTGTTGAAATTGACACTTCTCTTAAAAATAAAATAGAAGAATATCTTGAAGGTGTTAATAACAGTGAATTAATTTTTAATGATATTTTAAAGTTATCAAATGAAGAAATTGGCGATTTTTTTGAAGATAAATTCAAAATAGTTGCTAATTTACCTTATTACATTACAACACCAATTATCTTTAAATTCTTAAATGGCAATTTTAACCTTGAAAGTATGACAATTATGGTGCAAAAAGAAGTTGGTGAAAGAATTTGTGCAAAAGAAAATTGTAAAGATTATGGCATTTTATCTGTAAGCACTCAATCTTTTGCAGATTGTAAAATTGTAAGAAATATAAACAGAAAGATGTTTACTCCAAGTCCTAATGTAGATTCTTGTCTTGTAAAAATAGTCTTAAATAAAGGTAAGTTTAAAATAAAAGATAAAGAGAAATATATAGATTTTGTTAAAAAAGCATTTTCTATGAGAAGAAAGACACTATTAAATAATTTAAAAGATAGCTATTGTAAAGATAATATAATTGATGGTTTGTCTAAAATTGGTTTAAGTGAAAACGCAAGAAGCGAACAAGTATCTGTTCAAAATTTTGTTAAGTTATATAATATATTAAATGAAAATCTTTAAATATAAATTTAGAGATTTTTTTTAACATTATTTTTATTTTATTCATAAAAATATTCGACAAACATTTGCTTTTCATTCTTTTAAAAGTCATATTTTTTAAGATTTATAAATTTATAATATAATAAGGAGTTTTTATGATAAAAAAAATTATTTTAACAAGTGCTGAAGAGAATAATAATTATAAAGGAAAAATTTCATTAGAAAATATTGATGATAAAATTTTAGTTACTCTTTCTGGATTTAATTTTTCCTTAAACACAAATAAATGTCTTTTAGGTGTAAAAATTGGAGAAGAGACTTTCAAGGTTAAATTAGATGAAAATTCAAAATATTTAATTGATAAGGAATTAGATTTAAATGATAAAATTTCAATAGTCATTTTAAATGAAGATAGAAATAATGAAATACTGCTTTGGGGTAGTAATGAAACAAGTCGAGTTTGGAAAAATTCAATAACTTCATATTTTTATGAAGAAGAAAAACAAACTCCTGCACCGGAAGAGCAAAGTTATGATAATATATCATCACAAAATGTTGAAGATGAATATGAAAGCGATGAGTTTGTTGAAACACTAATAGATAATGCGTTAGACAATGAGGAAGAAATTTCTTTTGACGAAGAAAAGGACGAAAAAAGCGAATTTTTAAAATCTATTGAAAGTCAGATTGATGAATTATTAATTAATAACGAAAGAGAGGTTGCACTAGAAGAATTATTACCAAATTCAAAATTTGTAAGAGTTGATAGTTCTGGAAATGGTAATTACTATATATTTGGTGTTATCTATGAAGATAGCAAAGTTAAATACATTGTTTATGGTTTACCAGGAGAGTATGCAGTGAAGCCGGAGGATGAATATAAAAATTATTATCAATGGTTACCATTAAACAGTGAAAATCCAGAAGGTTATGGATATTACTTAATGTATCAAGATGCTATTGAAGGAAATCAGGTTGAGATGATAATTGAATAAAATTTGCAAAATAGTTGATAAAAAGTAAAAATTTATTGACTATTTTTTTTTAATTTGTTAAAATTTATTTAAACAAGAAAATTGTTTAATTTTTTTATGACTAAACGGAGATATTATGAAAAAGAATATTTTAGGTATTTTCGCAATTTGTTTAATGATTATATCAGTATTTTCTTTTACAGGTTGTGGTGAAATAAAACTTAAAGGTGGCCCATCAAGCAGTGATGTTGTAACTGATAATGGCTCACTTTCAGTTAGATATGGAGATTATCTATATTTTGTTAATGGCTATGTTTCCAATGCTAATTTATCAGGAAAAGATAATAACTATGGAAATGCAAAAAACGGCGCAATTTACAGAGCAAAATTAGAAAATGGTAAGTTAATGTATGATATCAGTGAAGATGAAGATGGCGAAGAAGTTAAAACATTGAAAAACGTTGAACTTTTAGTTCCAAAAATTGCTGGCTTTGAATATACTAATTTGTTTATATATGATAACACAATTTATTTTACTTCTCCACACACTAATAAAGATGATGAAGGAACAATTCGTTTTGATTTGACAGATGTATTAGCTGTTTCAATTAGTGGTGGTAAAGTTTATAAAATCGTTAGTGGTGCTAATTTTACAAGTAAAGATGATTTTGGTGTAACATCAATTGATGGTAAAACAATTATTACTTACTTATCAGATGGAAAATTAAACATTGTTAGAGTTTCAAAAACAAAGAAAGAAGAAACAAAAGTTGTTGCAACTTCTGTTACTTCAATGGCCTTTGCGGAAAGTGAAAGTGATGCAGGATATGTTTACTATACTCGTGGTTTTACAGAAAGCGAAAAAGCGTCTGTTGGTAATGTTATGGCAAAAGCCAATCTGTTAACTGGCGAAGAAAGCATTTTAAGAAAAGATAACGAAAACACATATAAAGTTATTAAGGTTATTAACGATAAAATTTACTACACAAGGACAAACACATTAATTACTAATGAATATATATATTCTAAAAACTTATCAAACTTTATTGAAAGCGAAGAAAAACAATATACAGTTGTTGCATATTCTTCAGAACAATATATTTTTGATTTAGGAGCAGGATATCAAAATGGTGTTATTGTTAATGAAAATAGTAAATTATTATTTTTAACGGGTATTTCAAACTTAGAAAATGATATTACCACATTATTTGAAGGTAATTTTACTGT
The DNA here is from genome assembly GCA_051889995.1 of Christensenellales bacterium. GTDB lineage: Bacteria > Bacillota > Clostridia > Christensenellales > UBA1242 > UBA7868. The sequence goes on along the minus strand of JBJFDL010000007.1, from coordinate 32,056 downwards.
TATTGGTGTTAGTGGTGAATATATTTATGGCACAAATGACAATGGCGACATTGTGAGAGTTAACATTCAAACAAAAGCCAATGAAATTATTGTTTCATATGATAAAAACCCATATATGGATGGTAAGGTAAAATTTGATAGTGAAGCTGGTTATATCTACTATTTTGTAATTCATTCTGGGAAAAGTGCCAATGGATATTATCTTCATAGAACATATCTTAATGAACCTGAAAAGACAAGTGAACTTGTTGGTGTTGTTTTAGAAAGTCATATTCAATAGTTTCAAAGAGAACATTTTGTTCTCTTTTTTAAATTTTTTTAATATTTTTTATAAATGGGTCTTTTCAAAATTGAAAATATATGCTATAATTTAGCGAGGTTAAATAAAAGGAGAAAATTATGGCTTTAATTTTATCTTCAGCGCTTGAAACAATAAGTGTAATCGCAACAGTTCTATATATTTTAGGAATTTGTTGTCTAATTATTGAAATCTTTATTCCAGGATTTGGCTTTTTTGGAATAACAGGGCTTTCACTTGTTGGGGTATCTATCGTTACGAAAGTAATATGTGGTGCTAGCGTTGAAAAAATATTATTACAAATTTTAATTTGCTTTTGCGTCATAATTGCTTTGCTTGTTTGGATTATTATTTCAGCAAAGAAAGGTTTAATTTCAAAAAGTCCATTAATAAGTAGTGGAACAGCAATTCCAACATTTTATAGTGATGATAATTTAAAAGTTTACATAAATGAAAACGGTGAAACATTGACCACTTGTCGTCCTGTTGGAAAAATTCGTTTAGGTGAAGAAATTTTTGATGCAAAATGCGAAGATGGATATTTAAAAGTTGGAGAAAAAATAACTGTTGTTAATGTAAAAGACAATATGTTAATAATTAGAAAATCTAAAGAAAATGATTTGACTGAAGTTAATGAAGATATTACTGAAGAAAACAGAAAAAATAAAGGAGATGAAGAATAATGGAAGCACTTATTTGTTCAACAATAGGATTAGTAGTGACATTAGGTATATTAATATTAATAATTGCAATTTTCTTTGCAATATTACCAGTTAAATATTGGTTTCGTTGTTTAGTTAGTGGCACTTACGTTTCAATGTTTAAACTATTTGGTATGAAGTTAAGAGGAGTTAACTTAAATGTTATCATAGATAGTTACATTAATGGTAAAAAAGCAGGTTTAGAATTTAATATTAATGATTTGGAAAATCATATGTTAGCAGGTGGTAATGTTAACAAAGTTGTAATGGCTTTAATTTCTGCGCACAGTGCTAAAATTAATTTGTCAATTGAACAAGCGAAAGCAATTGACCTTGCTGGAAGAGATGTTTTGCAAGCTGTTAAAGAAAGCGTTACTCCAAAAATTATTCAAACACCAAAAATTTCAACAATTGCAAAAGATGGTATTGAATTAATTATCACGGCAAAAGTAACAGTTAAAACAAACTTGGAACGATTGGTTGGTGGCGCTGGAGAAGAAACAATAATTTCACGTGTCGGCGAAGGTATTGTAACTACTGTAGGTTCAACAAATTCGCATACAGAAGTTCTTGAAAATCCAGATGAAATTTCAAAAACCGTTTTACAACAAGACCGTCTTTCGACTGGAACGGCATACGATATTTTATCAGTTGATATTGCTGATATAGATGTAGGAAGAAATATCGGTGCAGATTTACAAAAAATGCAAGCAGAAGCCGACAAAGAAATTGCCAGAGCAAAAGCAGAAGAAAGAAAATCTATGGCGCTTGCTCAGGAACAAGAAATGCGTGCAAAAACACAAGAAAAACGTGCACAAGTTGTAGAGGCAGAAGCTGAAGTCCCAAGAGCAATGGCAACTGCATTTAAAGAAGGGAAATTAGGGGTTTTTGATTATTATAAACTTGAAAACATTTTAGCAGATACTTCAATGAGAAAATCATTTAGTCAAACTAGTGGTGATGATACTACAACAACAAATAATGGAGATGAAATTTAATGAGTAAATTTGAAATCCTTTCTATTTGTGTAGTTGGTGGATTATTATTGTTTATTTTTATTATGTATGCCTATCATAGTTCAAAAATAAATCCAAAACAAAAGAAAGACGAAAAGCCAAAAGATGCAAAGGTTGAAAATAAAACTGATGTAAAAGTTGACACTGCACCAGCAGAAACACAAGAAGAAAAACCTGTTCCAGTTGGTATAATTCGAAAAGAAACAATCGAAAGTAACAATAGCAATGGAGAATTAGATGTTTCGCCATTAAAGGATGGGGTCGAAGAAAATAAAAAAGTTTTAACTAAACAAGTTGATAACAATCAAACAATTCAACAAGAAATTAAAAATTTAAGTCCACAAATGAAATCTGTTTTAATGAGCGATATTTTAAAACCAAGATTTTAAATTAAACTGCAAAACTTTTTGCAGTTTTTTTACATCATTTTTTATTTTTAAATAATTAACACCATTAATTTATAAAATCTATTTTAAAAGAATTTAAAAAGATTTTTTTTTATTATTTTTTATAAAATATGAGAATTTTTCGCACAAAATCAAATATTATTTATAATTATTTTTTTTTAATGTAAAATAACTGTTTTTTAAAATTTAAATTAGTTAAAAATTAATTAATTAAAAATTTTCGACAAAATCATAAAAATAGGAATATATTTTTGCAAAACTTGCAAATTAAATAATCTTTTTAATTTGATTAATAAAAAAAATTATGCTAATATGCTTTTAATTACAAAAGAATTTGTAAAAACAAAAATTAAAGTAAAGGAGAAAAATTATGGAAAAAGAAAAAAACATCAGAGTGTTGGTTGTAGATGAAAACGCCGACACAAGAAAAATTATCGAGGAGAGTTTATCGAGAGAATTTGACTTAAAATTTATCGATGCTAATGGAGTGCTTGCTCTACGTGAAATTGAAGGTCAGCCTCCGGACGTAATCATTACGGACGTTGTGTTATCAGGAATAGATGGATTTAGTTTAATAGAAAAAATTAATACATTAAACATTAAATCTAAAATTATTGTTTTAACAAACTTAATGCAAGAAGGTTTTATTAACAAAGCGCTTAATTTAGGTGTTAGTTATTATATGATTAAACCTTTTGACGCCTCAGTTTTAAAAAGCAGAATATATGATGTGTTAGAGCACTCAAAGGTTAAAACTAACAATGTGGTTGTAACGAGAAATAAAAATCTAGAAGAAAAAATTACTAACATATTTATCACTGTCGGAATCCCAGCACACATAAAAGGTTATCAATTTTTAAGAGAAGCAATCAAAATGGCGATAGATAATCCAGATATAATTAATAGCATAACAAAAAAATTATATCCATCAATTGCTGAAAAATTTGAAACAAGTGCAAGTAAAGTAGAAAGGGCAATTAGGCACGCTATTGAAGTTGCTTGGAACAGGGGAAAAATAGAAAACATTAATTCACTATTTGGAATAAAAGTTTATTCTAATAATGAAAAACCTACGAATGGTGAATTTATAGCATTAGTAGCAGATAAAATGTTATTAGAAGGAATATAAAAAAGCGTTAATTTTGTCAAAAAATATCAATAAAAATCTTAAAAAATTAATAATAAAAAAATAAATAAAATTTGTATAAAATAGTAGACATTTACATAATAAATATATATAATTTAAGCAAACGGTGACGTTAAGGAGATATATATGGAAAAAGTTGAATATAAAAGATGTCCACGATGCGAATTGAATTATATTCCTAAAAAGGATAAACTTTGCAAGATTTGTCAAGCAGAAGTAGACTCTCTTGGGAAACCTGATGCTTTTGCCGAAATGCAAATATGTCCAATATGTAAAGTAAACTATATAAGTGAAGGCGAAGATATGTGCGAATACTGCGCTGAAGAACAAAGATATGAAAATGCTATGGGTGGAGAATTGGATAGAGATGAAAGTTGGAGAATGTATGTAGAAAACGATGATGCCGATAGCGAAGAAGAAGAGTATGGCGAACTAGACGCTATTAATTCCACAAGTGATGAAGAAACTGACAATAGTGAAATTGAACTTGAAGAATTAGATGATACTGACGTTATTGATGATGAAGATTTAGATGAATTAGATGACCTTGAAGACATCAGCGACTTAGAAGAAGATGACTTCGATGAAGAATTTGACGACGAAGAAGATGATGAAGACGAAGAATTTGATGACGATGATACCTTTTAATTAAAACTTAATATGGTTTAATGTTTTATTAAAAAAAGTATAAATCTTGATGGTTTATACTTTTTTATGTCTAAAAATTTTTTTTATGTTCATAATTTTTCTATGAGAAATAATTTAAGTATAGAAGAAATCAAAAGTCAAATTGACAAATTAAAAGGACAAAATATAAAAATGTTAGTTAATAAGGGTAGGAAGAAAACAGAAAAACTGCAAGGAACGGTTCAAAACTTATATCCCAGTGTTTTTACAGTTATGCTCGATGAAGAAAATGGAAAAAGTTTAGCAACATATTCTTACACAGAGGTTTTATGTGGACATGTAAAGTTTATATAATTTAAAAAAAATTTACAAATGAGTTCTAAAACATTTTTTTCACTTATACAATATTATAAATTGTTAGGGGGAAAATAATGGAACAAACAAATTTAATTAACAGCACATACAGAAAAAATATTTCTAGTATACAAAATAATGTTTCAACATTGTTTACAAATGAAAACAGCGTTGTAAAAATTCTCTGTAGCAGAGCAAAAAGTGTAATTACTAGTTATGAAGCATTAAACGGAGAATTAAAGTTTAATGGCGAAGTTTGTTTTAGTGTTTTATTCATTAATGAAAACAATGAATTTATTACACTAAAAGAAACAGAAAAATTTAGTGGTAGAATTGAAGATGAAAAAATTACTGTAAATTTCATTCCTGTTTTTTCAAGTGATGTTATAGAGTTAAAAACATCTTTTAGTGGTGATGAAATTAGAGTAAATGGTGTTGTTGAAACAGTAATTGAAGGTATTATTAGCGAAAGCATAAATTATTACGTATCAAACAATGATAATATAATAACAAATAGTAATTTTATTAATTATAGTAGTTTAGATAGTAATGGACAATTAAACTTTAATTTTGCAGAAAGTTTTGATTGTAAAGATAAAATTAATAAAGTGCTTTTTGCTGGCGCTAACGCCCAAATTTGCGATTATAGCTTAGGAAGCGATTATTTTACTGTGGAAGGAATTATTAGCGTAAATTTCGGCTTTGAAACGGGCGAAGAGGTTAAAGAAATAAAACAATTTACAAAGTCTTATAGATTTAAAGAAGAGTTAGAAAAAGAAGGCATAACAAAGGAAGGTTATCTCGTATTAAAAACTAATATTTTTGATTGTGATATTAAAACAGAAATTATAGAAAAAGATGGTGAAAACACAGTAAACTTTGAAATTCCTGTCCTTGTTGATTATGTATATTTAAAACCTAATACTAGTGAGGTTGTTGTAGACGCGTATAGTTTAACTAATAAACTTAATTTAAACATAGAAAGTTTTACTGTTGATAGTAAAAATTTTACTAAATGCATTGAAGAAAAGATTGATGGGCAATTAATTATTAATGATGAGGCACCAAGAATTATCAAAATAATTTCATATTGTGGAGATGATGTTTCAATAACTAATACAATTAAAGATAATGATTGTGTAATCGTAGAAGGTGTCGCAAGTGTAAATGTTATATATCTAGAAGAAGGAGAAGAGAGCGAACGCTTAAATTCTGTTATCGTAGAAGTGCCTTTTAGTGTTGAAAACCCAATAGATTTAAATGCTAATGATGATGTTACATCTAGTGCAATAATTAAGGATGTTGATGTGAAAAGCAGAAAAGGTAAAGAAATTAATATTGACATGGAATTATGCATTAAAATTGATGTTTTTGCAACCACCGAAGAAATGGCATTAACATCTGTTCAAGAAGGTGAAGTTTTAACACCAAAAGAAGCATGTTTACAAATTTATTTTGCTAGAAAAGGAAACACTTTATGGGATATTAGCAAAGGACTTGTTTGTAGACCTGAACAAATTTTAAAACAAAATCCTAATATTAATTTACCATTAAATGAAGATGAAAAAATTGTATTATTTGAAGGTAGAGATAATTAAAATAATTTAAATAATAAAAAGCGCCAAGAAACTTATATTTCTTGGTGTTTTTTTATGTTTAAAATTTATTTCTTTGTCAATATTTAATAGTGAGGTAAACATGAAGTATTTTAAATTGTTATTATTTTCAGTTTTATTAATAATTTTTGCAATTGGATGTTTTTCAATAAATATAACAAAGAATTTTGGACTTAAAAATGCCGACTATTTGCGATTACACATAAGAGCTAACAGTAATTTGGACTGTGACCAAAATATTAAATTTCAGGTTAAAAATTCGCTCTTAAATTTAATTAGCAATGAATTATCTTATTTAAACACAAAAGAAGAATTTGAAAACTATTTTTTAGACAATAAAGGCAGAATAGAAGGGTTCATAAATGAAATACTTTTAGAAAATAATTTTGATTACATAGCAAATGTTACTTTGCAAAATGAATTTTTTCCAACACGAACATATAACAATGTAACACTTGCTGGTGGATTTTATGATGCCATTATTATTGAACTTGGCAAAGCTGAAGGAAATAACTGGTGGTGTGTTGCCTATCCGCCATTATGCTTCATGTATGAAAGTAATGATTTTGGTAATATTACTTATAAAAGTAGATTACTAGAAATTATTAACAAATTCTTTAAGGAGTAAGTATGAAAATTAAATTTGATAGTAAAAATTTTATAACTTTAGGAATTGTTGCTGTTATTTTTTTTGCTTATGTAACATTCTCTGCTTTTATTGGTGGTAATTTAGACGTTAAAAAAATAAATCTTAGTGTTAATATGTTACAAACTAGAATAGTGCAAAGTAAATTATATGATTTAGGATATTTTAATGGAACTATAGACGGTATTTTTGATGATGAAACAATTAGTGCAATAATGAAATATCAAGAAGAAAATGGACTTGATGCGACTGGCGAACTAGATAGTGTTACAACAGCAAGTTTAGGTGTTTCTAGTTCTGCACAAACAAACAGCGATTTATACCTGCTTGCAAAATTAATTCATTCAGAAGCAAGGGGAGAACCTTATGTGGGACAAGTTGCTGTTGGTGCAGTTGTTTTAAACAGAGTTAAAGACCCAGGCTTTCCAAACACACTAGAAGGTGTGATTTATCAGCCTTGGGCATTTACAGCTCTTCATGATGGACAATTTGATTTAGAACCTAATTCAACGGCATATCAAGCTGCACAAGATGCTTTAAATGGTTGGGACCCTAGTTATGGTAGTATATATTATTACAATCCTGCAACAGCGACCAGCAGTTGGATATTTTCTAGAACGACAGTTGTAACGATTGGAAACCATGTATTTGCAATTTAGGAGGAATTATGAAATCAAGACAAGTTATTGCAATAGTTGTTGTTTTTGTTATTTTAGTAGGCCTTTTAACAGTGGGATTTGTTACAACAACTAATAATTTAGCTAATGTGAGTGGAAGTTTAGAAAGCGTTTATCAAAGAAATTTTTATGAATTGCTTAGCAATGTAAACGATATTGAAGTTACTTTAAGTAAAGGACTTGTAAGTAATGATAAAACACAGCAAACAAAATTGTTTTATAAATTATATGAACAATGTAATTTAGCACAAAGTAATTTAAGTCGTTTACCAATTAATCATACTTCAATAAAAGAAACAACCAAGTTTGTTAATCAAATGGGTGGATTTAGTTATTATCTATTTGATAAATTGAATAATGGTGAAGCATTAAGTGAAGATGATTATAAAAGTTTAACAGAATTATATTCTATGTGTGTATCTGTTAGTCAAATTTTAAATGAATATGGATATCAAATACAAAATGATTATAGTATTTTAAAAGATGCCAACTTAAAAAATAGTCAAATTGATGGTGTTTTTACTTCTTTGCAAGAAACTGGTGTGGATTATCCAACTTTAATTTATGATGGCCCTTTTTCAGATTCTGTAATGAACAAAGAAGTTAAAGGACTAAGTGGTGAAGAATTTAATTTAGAACAAGCAAATAAAATGCTAGAAGAATTATTTAAAGACTATAATGTAAAAAGAATAGATTATAAAGATGAAACAAATGGGGCAATTGCAACTTATAACTTTAATATGACATTAAATAATAATCATGAATACTATTTGCAAGTCGCAAAAAAAGGTGGATTAATTTTAACAATTTCCAGTTATCAAAGTAGTGTAAAAGATAATTATAGTTTAAGCGACTGCGAGCAAAAAGCAGAAGAATTTGCAAAAATGTTAGATTTAGAAAACATCAAGGCTGTTTGGAGCACCAAGATTAATAATATTGCTTATGTAAATTTAACAAGTGTTGTAAATGATACAATAATTTATCCTGAAATGATAAAGGTTAAAATAAGTGCAGATAGCGGAGAAATAATTGGCTGGGAGGCAAGGAGTTACGCATATAATAAAAGTGACAGAACAAGCCTACGACCAACTGTAACAGCAAGCAAAGCAAGAGAGAAGGTTTCTTCTTTACTTGAAATTGAAACTGAAAAAAAAGCATTGATACCCCTAGAATATAATAGAGAAGTTTTATGCTATGAATTTAAGTGTAATTATAATGGATATACCTATTATGTTTATATCAATGCAGACACTTTAGTTGAAGAAAATGTATTAAGAATTGTTGATACTTTAGATGGAAATTTAATAATGTAATAATTTTGTAAAAAAACTTTACATTTTTTAAAATATCTTTTATAATATAACATATGGAAAATATAAATTATGAAAGTTTAGAAAAATTAGGTATATTTGAAGTAAGAAATATAGCCAGAGAAGTGGGCATATATTCTCCAACCACACTAAAAAAACAAGAATTAGTAGAAAAAATTATTGATGTAATTAGTGGAAAGGAGAAACCTTATTTAAAAACGACAAAACAAGGTCGTCCACCTAAAAATATAACAACTCTTAATGATTTGATGGGGGTTATCATACCACCACAGCTATTAGATAACAAAAAAGAATTTACAACCAAAAATTCTTTCAATGATTTTAATGAAACCATAGATTGTAACACTCTTGGAACAAATGAAAGTTGTTTCCAAAGTTTTATTAAAGTTTATGATGATTATGCACTCGCATTCTATAAAAACATAAGAGAAGATAAAGATAATGTTGTCTTTATCAACAGAAATCAAGTATCTTATTATAATTTGCGAAGTGGAGATAAAATTTCAGGAAAATCTGTTTTCATTAGTAACGATAAACCTTTAATTTTAAAAGAGTTATATTCAATTAATGATGTGAGTTTTACAACTGATTCTGTTAGAAATTGTGAATTTAATCAACTTCCCGCAATCTTACCAAATCAAAAATTACCTTTAAGCATATATAAAAATGATGAAGAAATGTTTAAAGAAATAGATCTTTTCAATCCTTTGGCTAAAGGACAAAGAATTTTGCTGTCAAGCGATTTTAATAATGATTTTGTTTTTAATGTTATTAGCAGACTTACAACAGCTAATAATAACTTGAAAGGTTTAGCGGTTTTAATAGACGAAATTCCTGAAAATTATTATGTTATGCTAGCAAATTCAAAAATTGAAGTAATATCTAATAATTATAATCAAAAAGAAGACTTAATTTTAAAAGTTGATGTCAAAGCGAATAACCTATTAAGATGCGTAGAAGATGGTGAAGATGTTTTATTTTATGTAAACGACATCAGTAAACTTTACAATTATTTCATAAATCACTTTGTTCTAGAGAAATTCTCACTAGAAGAAGCAAAGGTTAAGGCAAAACAACATTTAGTAAACACTATTTTGCTTGGTAAGAACACCGAACGCGGAAGTCTTACTGTCATATTTGGTAATAATGAAACTAGAAATTTTGACATTGAAGACTATGAATGTTTGTTTAATAATAAAATTTACTACAAAAAAGAAAATTTAAAATTAACTTTAGACAAAAAGAAATCAATGACAAAATTTATAGATAAAATTTTATCTAAATCAGAATATTCTAAATATTGCGAATTAATGAAAAATAGTGATTAATTTGCTAAAGAAAAAAACATATTAGTAATTATTCTAATATGTTTTTTTGTTAATATGTATATTTATTACTATTTTATCTTAATTTTAGTTCTTAATTTAATAAACAAGAATACTACACCTAAAACAACAATTGAAGAAATAACAATTATCACAATTGAAAGTGTTGATAATGGTTCTTTTTTAACAATTAAATAACTTATTTCAGAATTTCCACTATTAGATTTCAATTGAACAATATATGTTCCTTTACTACTTCTAGGAATTGTGTAAGTTTTAACTTCATTAACACTATTTTCATTTATTTCAATAATTTTTGTATCATTTTCATAAATTGCACATTCACCAATTTGTGAGTAAATTAAATATGGATTATAAGTAAAAGTTATTGCTTTAGTTGTTGATTTTCCAGAATCAATAGAAGATAATAATCTTAAATTGATTTGTGAACTTCTAATCCAAACACTAAATGTAAATGTTTGCTTGTCTAAAATAGTATTTCTTGTTTCAACTGTTATTTCGTATTTGCCACTGAAAGCAAGTGATGTTGAATCATAAAATTTATTTTCAATGTATTGAGAAGAATAGAAGTGGTCTAAAAGGTCTTCACTGAATTGTTCATCAACATCATTAATATTATCTATTTCATCTTTTAATTTATAGAAATATAATGTGCTTGCAAGATTTAAATCATACAAATACATATTTTGATATAAGTTTGCATTGTTAATTGTTCCTGTTTCATAGAAACTCTTAATGTTATTTGTTATATCTTGACCATCTTTTGTTATTTTAACAATATTTTGACCATTTAAACAAGTAAAGCTATATTCTTTAAGTGCTTCCTTGTTGTTTAATATAGTGAAATATATTGTTTTGTTAATGGTGTTTGTAGTGCCAACTTTAGCTTCAACGATAACCTTGTAGAATCCATAATCGTTGAAGATATATTCACCACTTGCACTTTTTGTTAATTTTATTTCAGTTCCATTTTTGTAAGCTTTAATTTTTAATGAGCCAGTGTTATATTGTCTTTCTTGTAAAATTTTCAAACTTACAGTTGAATTATAAATTTGATAATCAATAGGATTTTCATTATTTAAACTTACTGAAACTTCATTTAATAACACAACAGATAGGAAAGTGTTACCATTAAATAATTGTATGTTTCCAGCAATATCTTCAAAATAAATATTGTATGTGCCACTAGGAACATTAATAAGTGAAATTAATTGCATATCTTCATAGTCTGCAACATCAGTTTCTCCTTCTTGTGCAATCACGTATGTTCCGTTTTCAATTTTGGCTTTAACTTGTTTATATATATTTGAATTTAACGTTAATAATTTATTGTTAAAATAAATTGTAATGTTGATTTTATTTCCTTCGTAAGAGTTATATTTAGGAACTAGAACATTAACATCATCTACAGTGACAACTTGCTGTGCTGTGTCTTTTGTAAGATTTTGAGTGTCAAATATTAATATTTTTTCATTATTTTGTTTAAAATTTAAGAAGTTTGAAGTGTAATCTATTTTCTTTATTGCAATATATTTATAAGGAATATATCTTGCTGAACCAGAAGAGGTGTCGACCTTGCTGATTACATAAAGTTTAGTTTCTTTAAATTCGTTTTCGTCTTCGGAAACACCCTCTATTTCATCTACTTTTAAATTAAAGTCATTATTCACTTCAACTCTAGTGTTATAAATTGTGAAATAATATTCAAAAGTTCCAGTAATGTTTTCTTCGTTATAAGTTAAATCAATATCTTTAGTGTAGTCGCTAACATATATTTCGTAATTTGTCATATTATTTTCGTTAGTATATACAGCATACATTTTACTGTTAGCATTTGTTATTGTGAATTTATAAACTAAAATATTATCAAGGTCATTTTGAATTGTTACAGTATAATCACCAATTTTAGAGAAAGTATATTCTTTTCCTAAATTTCTATAATCCTCTGTTTGAGTTACGCCATTACTGTCTTTATATGTTCTTGTAGCATTTAAAATAACATTAAATAATGTGCTGTTAATGTATGTTACACTAACATTTTTTGATGTGCTAATGGTTAAATAGTCACTACCTTCAGTAAACACATTAATTCTTAATGAATTACTTGAACTATCAGTAAATTGTAATTCTGGAATTAAAGGATAATAAACATAACCAAATTCATAAACTTCAGGACTTTCATCGTTTAAGGTTGTTAATTTTGTCAATTTAATATTGAACTTAATTTGATAATTATCGTATGTTTCACCAATTAAACTTAATAAGTTCAATTTTGCAATTCCATTACCGTCAGTAATTTTATTTAAAACAGAAGTATCTAGTTCAAGCTTTGTTTCAATTGTGTTAGGAAGAAGAGAATAGTAAATTTCAATTGAGTAAAGTTTAGTTTGATAGTTAAATGTTACATTTTTGTTAGCAGAATATTTATTTCCATTCAATTCAAGTGTTGTAGTGTTTCCAAAATCAAATTGAGCATAATCTGTAATGCCTAGTGTTTTAACTTGTGTTTGGGTTCTTCCAAAATTATCTGTCCATTCTAAATAGTAGATAAACACTTCTTTTATTGATGTTTGTTCTGAACTTCCATTTTCTTCATTATAAACTAGTTCTGTAACAGTTGCATTTTTAGTAAATGTAAAAGTTTCGCCACTAACTTTACTAATTGTCTTACCTGTGCTATCAATGGTTAAAGAGTGTTCTAATTTTTTTCCATCAATAACTGGGTAAACATTAAATTGTTCAATGTATGTTGCAGAAGTTTTTGGAGGAATTGTTACAGTAAATCTGTCACTAAAGTCAATTATAATTAAAGATAATTTATCTTTAGGTGTGTTATTAATTAAAGATATTTTTTCACCTGAAGGATTGTTAAATGAAATAGTGTAAACATTTCCATAAGTGTTTATATCTGCATATGTTAGAATTTTATTATTAATGTAATTAATTAAACTATCAAAATTTGTGAAATATCTGTAATTGCTATCTGTAATTTCAATAGGGAAGTATCTTAAGTTTTCGACTTCACCATTACAGTTTAAATTAATATTAAAATAATCATATTTAGAATTTAATAATGTTGAAGTTTTGTTCGTTTCAGTAGAAATATTAGACAAATTAAATCCATTACCATTAACTATTAGTTCAACTTCGTTCGTATTACTTTTTGCAGTATAGTCTATGAAAACTTCATTGTCTTCAAATTTGGTGAAATCATTGTTAGATTCTGCAATATAATTAAATCCAATTTGAAAACTATAATCTTTAAGATATAAAACTGTGTAAATTGTGAAATTTCCAGCTTCATCAATTTCAATAATTTCATAATAGCCTTCGCCAAGGTTAAAGAAGTTATCAAAAGTCAAATTAGAACTAGCGATATTATATGATTTTAATGTATATAAATTTTTGTTATCACTTCCTAGGGCATTAACATCAAATTTATATCTAGTTGTGTCTTGCTCACTGTAATATGGGTCACCAATTACTAATGATTGATTGTTCACAAGGTTTGAGCCTTGATATTTATCATATTTTCTTATATATATGCTCTTTGTGTCAGTGCTATCATATAAAAGTGGGAAATTAATGCTATCTTTTGTTTCTTTAACGATGAAAGCATAATTATCAAAGTTTAAGCTACTAGTTCTGTCTTTGTTAGCTACGCTGTTTTTCATTTCTAATTTTTCTGTTGAAGTTAAGAAATTATCGGCATCTATTAAAGTTTGAACATTTTTATAAGGAGCAGTGTGGTCAATAATAATTGAATATTCTGCTGTGATGTAGATTTTATCGTTAATCAAATAATTTTGTGCGTTTTTATAAGTTAATACAAGAGTATAAACACCTTCGTTTGAAATTCCATTAGTATATAAGAAAGAATTTAGTTTATTTGCATCTAAAATAGTTAAAGTGTAACTATATCTTGGCAAAGAGTTAGGAACTTTTGTGCTCGCAAGTAAAGTTTTTGTTAAAGTAAAAGGAACACCTTCGTTTTTATTGAATCTGCTTGATAGTTGATAGTAAACCTTTTCGCTTGAAGAAATGTTAAGATAATATCCAGTGTTTGTTGAGGTTGTGTTAAAAATTTGTGAACCATTGTAATATAACTTGATATTTTCAATATCTACATCATACAAATATTCACTTGCACTATCAGTAAAATTAAATTGAACAGAGTTAGTGTTTGTGCTTGCATTATTATCTAGTTGTTGATTTTCATTAACCGTGAAAGAACCAGATGGCATTTCATTTGTTAGGTTAATTTCAAAACTTAAAATGTTAGCATTTATGTTTTCATTATCGTTGTAATAATAACCAGCATAGTCAAGAATGCTAATTGTATATTGTCCAGTTTTTAAAAGGACAGTATTATTGTTTTCAATTTTACAGTAGTTTAGATTAATAAATCCGTTTGAAGAATCATAAATTTTTGTTGTTCCATAATGGATTTGATAGAAAATTTTAAAGTTATTTAAATCGCTTTCTGCAACTTCACTTTCTAAATATTTAAAGTTTGAAAGATTAAATGTTACAGGTAATTTATTTGTGTCAATGCTTGTTTCATTTAAAATATAATATAGAATATTATTAGCTGTTAAAGTCGCATCGTTAAGGATAATTGAATTTTGATGTCCAATTGTGTAGTTGCTATCGTATTTTTCAATAGGTAAATATCTATCAACATAGAAAGTTTGATAATATTTAGCATTAGTGTCACCAACATAAATTTTTTCAATGACATATTTTCCGGCTTCCGTTACATATCTATCATTTAAATATGTTGGATTTAAAAGTGATGTCATGTAACCACCACTAACTACACCATTTTTTAAATTCGCTTCACTTTCAAGAATAGATGAAAGGGAAGAGATTGAAGGACTTAAAATATTAAAATCTTTGGCAGGTTCGCTACTAATTTTAAATATTCCATCACTAACGATATAAGGGTAATAATAAACTTTTAATGAATATAATTCAAACTTTTCATCTTCTGTGTTGTTAATATATCTAATGTAAACTTCGTTTGAAGTTGTAATATTAGACATTTCTGAAGTTTTGCTAGAATATATTCTGTAATACTTATTGTCATATCCATATATTAGTATTTGACTTTTGTCTGTGTTTAAATCAAAGGAATGCGAATATGTGATTCCGTTCATATTTGAAGTTATTTTATATATTTTTTCGATTTCTTGTTCAGGAGCATCAACTTGCAAAATGTTTCCACTAATTAAACTTGTGTAATCATCATTTGGATAAGTAATTGATGAATATGGAATCGAAAAATAATTTCTACTATCAATTGATTTAATATAGTCGCCAAAACTGCTGTTATATGAAACAAAATTATTCAAGAAATTCGTAACATTTTCACTAGTTGCGAATCTTACTAATTTTGCATTTCCAAAAATTAATGAATAATCATCATTAACAATATTTATTCCAGAAGATTTTTTTGAAATTTTATCGTCTGTTATTACAACATCGTTTTTGTCAACAAGACTTGTTGCGCCGATTTTTGCTAATGCATTAGTTTGTAAAACAATTGGTGCAGTATTGTCAAGAAGGATATAAAAACTCTTTGTGTTTCCAGCTAAATCGTAAATTGAAAAATGATATAAACCATTTGTGTTGATGACTGCATTAGAGTTGTTTTCTAATGTAATATTATTGAAATCTGTTAAACTGTTCATTAAAGTATTTTCATATTGCAAATTATTGTAATATGAAGCAAACTCTTTGTCGGAATAAAGATAAAGTTTATTATCTAAAATGCTGTATAAATTTGAAATTTCAGCTTTTTCAATTGTGATATAGTCATATTTTATAGAAATAGTATTTTTTGTTGTTTTCGCTTTTGTAAAAATAGCAAAATTATTATTAACTAAAAAATTATTTACTTTTTCTCCAATTGTATAGTAATATGAGCCATTATCTTGATGTAAATTTGCTAAATTAATTTGGTATGAAATTTCTTCACTATCAATTGTAAATGTTTTTTCAATTTTTATTTGGTTATTAATTCCATAAGCAATTTGAATGTTATATGTTCCATCTTCCTCAAAAGTGGCCTCGTAAAGTTTATCTGTTGTATTATTTACTAAATTATATCTTGTATAGTCCTCACCGTTTCTTGTAAATGAAATTTTAGCAGGAGTGTAAAATGAACTAACCTGATTATTTGCCCAAACGCAAGTAACATTTTGGTTAGTAAAGTTATTTGTAGGAAGTAAGGCTTTATTTTCGTTCGCATAATTTGTATATAAACCTACATTTGGTGTTGTGTTTTCAATTTTAAATATAATCACAGCGACATATTGTTTTGTTTCAGTAACAATAGTGTAGTTATAAGGAATTACTAAAGCATAAATTCCTTCTTCATCAAATTTTTTATTTGTTACAAAGCTATATGAAGTCGAATCTTCAATTTTTAATGTGCCATCTTTATTGACAAGTTTGTAATAAATAGAACCGTTATCATCAAAACTGCCAACAAGAGAATGAAGTTCTATTGGCGCTTGATTTGTTGAAGACATAGAATTTAAAATTTTAATTTTATTTTCGTTTGTTAAAGTGTTGTTGAAATAATTATAAAAAGCATTTGTTGAAATATTATTAAACATATAAGAAAAATTGCTTGTGTATAACTCATTAAAGAAAGGTTTATATGTATAATTTTCGCCCAAATAATCTTTATAATATGTTTCAACACCAAAGAAATATAGATTATCTTCCTTTATTTCAGTGATGTTTGATGATGCTTCATCATTTATTACTTTGTAACTAATGTTGTTTTCTTTAATTACAAGATTATATTTAATTGTGTAGTTACCAATAGAGTTAAAGGTGATTGAAACTTTTCCATTTTCATCAATATTTGTTTCATTTAAATCTATAATTGAATTTTTAAAAATAAATTCGTTAGTGCTATTAATTTCAAGTTGAGAGTTGTTATTTATTAGTTGTGTTGTTATTTCTGCATATGTTTGATTGTATGTATAAACAATTGTAGGTGAATATTTTAAAGGGTTAAAATGTAAAGTTGGTTTATTTTCACTTTGAGTCCAATAATAATAGGAATGAGCAGAATTATCATTTGCATTTGTTAAGTTGGGTAAATTAGCACTTGTTAAGTAATTATCGTGATTAATCATATAGAATGAAAATGTTTTAACTTCGCTGATTGCATTGCTACCTGTTGTTGTATATGAATAGTTAAAAGTAAGTTCAACAAAAGCAGATTCCAAGTTTTTACATATTCCATCTGCAAAGTCTAGTCCAAGTAGAAACACATGATTTTCTGAATTGTTTTGTCCAATATTATAAGTGTTAACACTAACATTTTGACCATTAATTGTAAGTGAAGGGTTTAAAATTAAAATAACATTTGATTGGTCTTGATTACTCATTAAAGTAACAAAAACACCTTCTTTATTTGCAGAGTTTAGTGAAACAACGCTTCCATCAGATATGCTAGTTGAAGTTGATAAAATTGTATTTCTTTGAGTATATAATTCTTCTTGTTCTAAAGTGCTTAAGTTGTTATATGCAACTTTATTAACGCTTAAAACTATTGAATCATTTTCTGCATATATTTTTTTTGTAAAGTTAAAATTTGTTGATATTAGTGATGTGGCTATCAACAATAATCCTAAAAAAATAAAAGAAAACACCTTTTTGAACTTACTCATAACAAACTCCTAAAATTTCTTATGAACATTTTAACATATTTAAATAAATTAAATCAAATATTTTTTATATTTATTTATAATTTATATATAAATATTATGAGTAGAAACTAATAATCTAATTACAAGATTTGCTTTAGTAATATTTGGAAATAAAAAACTTCTAAAGCTAGTTTAGAAGTTTAATTTTTTATTTTTTAAATTTTTTCATAAAGTTAGCAAAATCATCTTCATCGTCATCATCGTCATCATCAGGCTTTGCAAAAACCTTTTTGTTTCTTTCTTTAATGTCGTAGTAAACTGCTTCTTTATCTATAGTATGTAGTGCCTTGTAATCGTCAGCAGGTGGTGTTTGGTCATAGTAAGGAACTTTATATGCGAAAGTGAAAATACTTTTTATTGCGAACTCTTTAAAGCTGTTAACAACAACTTCACCCTCTTTTAAGTGGTCAAGTTCTTCTGGTGGTAACAGTGGAGCAGAAATAATTTGTTCACTTGTTGTTTGGTTTTTGCCTGATTTGTCGCTACTACTTTTGCTCTCGGAAACATTCTTTTGAATTAATGTTTTGTTACCACAGTTTTTGCTAAATTCTTCTCTGGTTTTAATATCTTTTGTTCCAATAAATATTTGAATATTACAGTTATTTTTAATGGTTTGAGCATCATTTTCACCATAAATACTTGTCAATTGTGTGTAATCTTGAACGACAAGCATTAAGAATAGTCTTCTGCTTCTACCAGCAGTAATAAATGGCTTAATTTTTTGAATTTTTGGTAAGTTACCGAATTCATCCAAAATGAAATAAACTGTTCTGTTAAGTTCAAGGGTAGGTTTATTATTTGTTGCTTTTTCAATTAACATTTTGTATAGTTGAGTGATATAAATATTTGCAAGTGGGTAACGAGAATCTTTTTCATCTGGAATAACAATGAAAAGTGCAGTTGGAACATCTGTAAAAGTATCAAATTTTATGTCTGTTCCACTTGTTAAATAACTTATACCTAAATCACTGAACATATTTAGTGCAGTTGCAACGTGTCCCATATAACCTTTCATTGTGCTTGGGGCATTATTAATAACGCCATTTGCTAAGTCTACACATTCACTTGTTGCTGGACGTCCTCTAAAATATTGTTGTAAAGTTTTAACAGTGTTGTCTGGGTCAGCATCACGTAAGTTACAAATTTTATAAACATTGTAGAAAATAAATTTTTCTTTTGTTAATCCCAATTCCGGATATATACTATCTTCAAGCATTGCAAGAAGTGTTGCTTTAATAAAGTTTTGAGCACCTTGACTCCAAGATGGGTCTTGACCTGTTGGAGGACAAAGTTGTGCGCAAATGTCAGTAATGTCTTCGTATGCATCGCTTAAAAGTTTATCTTTTGTTGCTTTAATATCATTGTTTAACATATCTTTTGTTGGATAAGCAATTCCATTAAATTCATACCATTCATTATAATATGTTGAACCTTTAATAATTTTTGCATTTTTTACTTGGCTCGGTGAAACGTTTTTGTAAACTTTGACTTCTTTTAGAAGGTTATGAGCTCTAACATAATTATCATAAGCTCTGTCTAATGGATTCCATCTGTTTGATGAACTTGCTTCACGAAGGTCAACAATTTTAACATCATATCCAGATTTTTCAAGTTTGATTTTGTTTTTTAAGTATAATTCACCCTTGGGGTCGGCAACAACCATACTTGGTTTACTTGCTGTTTCGCTTAAAATTTGAATTGTTGGTATAACAAAACCTTGAGTTTTACCACTACCTGTCGTGCCTATAACAAGCGTGTGAATAGGTTTATACATATTAACGAGTAATTGTTTTTTTCTATATTCTGCACGAATGACAATTCCGTCTGTTTTACATTTTTTTAAATCTTGCCACAAATGAAATCTAAAGCGACTATCATGTCTTAATTCTTCTTCGGTTATAAAACGAGAATTAAAGTATTGTTCATCTTTTTGTCCTTGTTTATTTCTAACATCTGTTTTAGTGTCTACTGAACTATCACTCATCATACGATTTAATTGTGTTATAAATCCTAATAAGAAACCAATTGCAAGACCAGCAAGAGATTCTGTTTTAAATAGCATTGAAGTGTCAAATATTCTTGGTGATGAGATAAAGTAAGTTATACCTAAGCCAACAGCGTATCCCAATATTGAAAATAATATAATTCGATTAAAAGAAAACTTTTTTTTACTCATATTTGCTCCTTTAGTAATATTTTTCTTTTTTAGTGAGAAAATACATATAAACTTCTATAAATATGATAACAATTTTAAGTCTAAAAATCAAACAATATTCTAAAAAAAATAAAATTCTAAAACACATTTAAAAAATTTTAACGAAAAAGAAAAAAAATTAGAAAAAAATAAAAAAATGTTGAAAATTATTTGCTTTATATTAAAACTTGTGTTAAAATTCTAGTAATTAAGGTTGGCAAATAAGCCAATTCAAATGTAACTTTATATTTTTGGGGGAGAAAATTATATGAGTAATTTATTATTTAGGTTGGCTAATTTGGCAGTTGAGTATACTGGAAAATGGGCACCAATCAAAGAAATAATTGATTTTATTGGAAGCGTTTTACCTTATGTATTAATTGTTGTTGCAACTGCTGGAACAATTTATGCTGTTGTGTTAGGTGTTAACATGGCAAAAGCAGATGACGCTGGTAAAAGAGAAGAAGCAAAGAAAAGAATTGTAAACTTTGTTATTGCTTTAGTTGTAACAATTGTATTAATTTTATTGTTAAAATTATTTGCAGACAATATTGAATTATTCTTACCAGACAGTTGGACTGAAACAGAAGCAGAAACTCTAATTGGTCTATTAAGATTAAAGTAAAAAAAATTATTTAAATCGGCTTAAGCCGATTTTTTTATGCAGTTTATTTTTTAAATTCATAATATTGACTTGAAATGAGAAATAATTTTTTATTAAATTTTGAAATATTTTCATTGCTGGTATAGTTAATTGTCAAGAAAAATCTTAACTTATTTTTGACTAAATTGTGTTCTATTTTTTTGCACACAATTTTATAAAAAAACACAATATCACATTCAATATATTTGTTTAAAGTTTCAGCTAATTATTTGAAAAATGGGCTTTGATTTAACAAATAATTAGAAAAAAGCATAAAAATAGTTATGGATTTTTTTAATAGTGTTATTTTATCAAAATCAAACTTAATTAATAATGTTAAGGAAATTAAAAGAAATTGTGAAAACAAAAAAATTTGTGTTATGGTTAAAGCAAATGCATATAATCATAACTTAAGATTTACTGTTTTAAATTTGAAAAATTATGTTGATTTTTTTGGTGTATCTAACACTGAAGAAGCTTTAAAAGTAAGAGCGATAACATTTAAAAGTAAAATACTTTTATGCGGAGTTTACAATAAAAACAAATTAAAAGAACTTATAGAAAATGAAATTTCGTTGACTGTGTTTAACATAAATATGCTAAAAGAAATTTTGATTGTTTGTAGAAAACACGGATTAAAAGCTCATATCCATATCAAGTTAAACACGGGGATGAACAGATTTGGTATCAAATCTAAATCTTATTTAAAAAGTGTATATTTATTCATACAAAAAAATCTAAATTATTTGCATTTTGAAGGCGTATATTCTCATCTTTTTTCAGCTGATAATGAAAATTTATGCAAAATGCAATATCTTAAATTTGCTGATATGTTATCTGTTTTTGATAATCTTAAAAATATACTTATTCATTTAGAAAATTCCCAAGGACTTTTTTCAGATATTGATTTTATGAATATATGTTCAATGGTTAGAACTGGAATTGCTATTTATGGACTTGAAATTAAAAATAAAAATATTCGACCAGTTTTAAGTTTGGTAAGCAAGGTTGTTGCAATACAATCGTTAGACGACGAAGAATTTATTGGATATGGGAAAAATGTATTTGAAAATGTAAATAAAGTTGCCATTTTACCGATTGGATATGCTGATGGAATAACAAAAAATTATGCCAATCAATATGTTTGCATTAACAATAATTATGCAAAAATTTTGTCTGTCTGTATGGACGTAATTATAGTCGATGTAAGTAATATAAATGTTGAAATAGGTGATGTTGCAGAAATAATCTCTAATGACAAAACAAAATTAAACTCAATAGAAAATTTATCTAAAAATTTAAATATAATATCGTATGAACTTGCAACTAATTTGCATTATAATAGGTTAAATATTTTAGAAAGAGAATAAAATTCGTGAAAAAGATATAAAAATTGCTTTATATTTTATTTTTTTAATTTATTTTATTAAATAATATGGTATAATGATAATATGAGAATAATTGCAGGAAAATATAAACAAAAAAAATTATATGACTTTAACGTTGACACAACAAGACCAACTGGAGATAAGGTTAGAGAGGCACTCTTTAGCGTTATAAGAGGTGTTGAGGATTTTGTTTGTCTAGACCTTTTTGCTGGAACAGGAGCAGTTGGAATTGAAGCATTAAGCAGAGGTGCAAAGAAGTGCTATTTTGTTGAAAGCAACATTAACATTTATAAAATAATAGTAAAAAATTTTCAAACAATAAAAATTCCAAATGAAAGTGTTAATTTGTTGAGAACAGATTATATGAAAGCTCTTAAGGGATATAAAAACAAAGGAATAAAATTTGATTTTATTTTTATTGATCCACCATATAAAACTGACTATGCCGAAAAAGCAATTGATTTCATTTTGGATAATTCTTTATTAAATCAAAATGGATTTATTTGTTGGGAACATGATAAATCAAAATTAGATAAATTAGATAAATATAATGTTTTTAAAGAAAAAAAATATGGTATAACTTATCTTTCATTTTTAAATAATTATTCAAATAATTTTATAAATATGCAAAATGATAAACAATAACTAAAAAAATTAATTATTCATCAATGTGAATAAATATGCAACAACTATAATAATTATACATCATTTTGTAAGATGATAGAGGCAAATGTAAACCTTCTAAGATTATAAACTTCACTTTATAATCTTTTTTTATAAATTTTGTAAAACATTTTTAAAACTTAAAATGTTTTGTTATAATACAATATAGATATGGATAAAGTGATAGAAATAAACATTAAAAGTGAACAACAAACTGTTAGTATGGCACTTGGAGAATTTTTATTAACATTAGATAGGGCAAAATTTTCTCAAATTGAAATAATAAAAGTTATTACTGGTTATGGAAGTCATGGCATTGGTGGAGAAATAAAAAGGGAATTAGATAAGTTACTATTTAAATTAAAAAGAGAAAGAAAAATAAAAGATTACTTTAAAGGAGAACAACTCGCAGGAAAAGTATTAAGTTCTTTATTTGTTGAATATCCTGAATTAATTGTAGACAGAGAGGTAAATAGCTATAATAGTGGCATTGTGTTAGTGTTAGTATAAAGAAAAAATAATTTAAATTTTTTGTAAAAATGCTTGACATTGTTTTATATTAAGTGTATACTAATCAAAGTTAAAGAAAATTTGTGAGCCATAGACAGCAAGTTGCAAAAGCGTAAAATTCTTGCCGAGGTAAGAGTTAAGGTTAATTTTTAAACCTGTGTCTTATTATGGCGCAGGTTTTTTTGACAAATTTATTAAGGGGGAAAGGTATGAACGAAAATTTGCAAAATAAGGCTAATATTGTTGCTGAAATTAAAGATAGACTTTCAAAAGCAAAAACTGTAGTTTTTGTTGATTATAAAGGTATCAATGTTGCAGACGACACAAAAATGAGAAGCGATTTTAGAAAAAACAATGATGATTACAAAGTTTACAAAAATCGTTTGATGTTAAGAGCCTTAAACGAGCTTGGCTATGAAGGATATGAAAAATATCTAGAAGGCACAACTTCATTCGCTTTTGGTTATGAAGATGAAGTATCTGCTGCAAAAGTTGTAACAGAAACAATGAAAGGCAATAAAAATCTTACAATCAAATGTGGAATTTTAAATGGTAAATTTATGGATAGTGCCGAAGTTGAAAAATTAGGAAATTTACCAAACAAGGAAACTTTAATTGCACAATTGTTATGTGTATTAAATGGTCCAGCAAGAAACTTAGCTTGCACATTAAAAGCTGTTTCTGAAAAAGAATAAAAAATTAAATTAATTAAGGAGAAAAATTAAAATGGCAGAATTAAAAAATATTGTAGAAGAAATTAAATCTTTAAGTCTAGTTGAAGTTAGTGAACTAGTAAAAATGTTAGAAGAAGAATTTGGCGTTAGCGCAGCAGCAGCAACAGTAGTTGCAGGTCCAGCAGCAGCAGCTCCAGCAGCAGAAGAAAAAACTGAATTTAACGTTGTTATCACAGCTCTTGCTGATGCTAGCAAAAAAATTGCAGCTATCAAAGTTGTTAGAGAAATCACAGGTCTAGGACTAGGTGAAGCTAAAGCTATGGTTGAAACTTTCCCTTCAACTGTTAAAGAAAATGCTTCTAAAGCAAGTGCAGAAGAAATCAAAGCTAAACTTACCGAAGCTGGTTGCACAGTAGAATTAAAATAGTTTAATCCACTTAATAAATAAAAAAACTACAATTCCCACGGGCGATTGTAGTTTTTTTTTATTATTAATTATGAGTTAACATCAGGGTCGTTTAACCAATGTTTTTCTTTTGCAATAATTAAGTCTTCAATATCTTCAACACTATATAGTCTAAAATAATTTAAATCACAACTCATATTAAAACCAAAAGGCTTGTAAAGACCTGTTGCTTTATGTATGTGTCCAAATAAATTTATGTATCCGTCCTTATGATTTCTAGGGTGGTGATTTAAATAAAAATGTCTATTGTTAATTTCTAAAAACATATCATATTTCACATCAAAAAATCCTTGATTGATTAAAAAATTTCTAAATTTATCGAAATTTCCATCAAATTCTTCTTTTATAATTCTTCCTTCATTATTTCCTAAAATCAAAATAATTTTTGCATTAATTTTTTTTACTAAATTTATCGCACTTTTGTATGAAATTCGGTCTACATAACTGTATGAAAAAAAATCACCTAAAACATAAATAAAATCTGTTTTATTTGCTTGTGAATTCCAAACCTTAACAACATATTCATTAAAATCATCAACGTTTTTAAAAGGACGATTTTCTCTTTTTAATGTTATACGACTTCCAAAATGTAAATCACTTGTAAAGAAATATGCCATAAATTCTCCTTTAAATATGATAGCATTTTAAATAAAAATAGTCAATTATTTAAAATTAGTTGCAATTTTTTTTGTGGTATGATAATATGTAAATATGGAAAATAAGACATATATAGATAAAAACGCTTATTCTGAATTTGTTAAAAATTTAGGCAAAAATTCATTAAGGGTAATTAGAGTTTGCTATTCAATCATATTATTCTGTGCTTCAATTTTGTTATTAGTTTTTATATTAGATAAAGACTCAACGGCATTAGTGCAAAGTATAGTTTTTTATGTTATTGCAGCAATTTTCATTTTGTATGATATTTTTTATGTAAAAATGAATATTGTCTTAACAAAAGGAAAGTTTATTAATTTATTATATAACTATAATTTTAATGATGAAATGTTGAGCGTAAAAATTGAAAAAGATGGTAAACTTTTGTCGGAAGAAAAATTTGTGTATAATGTAATTACTAACATAGTGTTTAATAATAATTTTGCATACCTTTTTATAAACAAATTTTCAGCATACGTTGTTGATTTAAATGCTTTTAAAAATGAAGAAGATAAGGGAAAATTCTTAGAAATTATAAATAATTATAAAATCGAATTAAAAAGAAATAAATCTAAAAAAAATTCCTAAAATAAGGCATAAACCTTCGAACTTGCGAAATAAAAATTTTATTAGCTTTTCAAATAATTTGATAAGGAAATAATACGAATAAAAAACATTCGTATTATTTTTTAAAAATTAATTTTAAAAAGAAATGATATAAATAAAATAATGTTGAAATTTTATGTTAAAATAAGTATGGCAAAAAAAGTCGAGATATTAAAAGTTTTAAAATATATAATTTATGATGTTAGGAGTAAAAAATGAATGAACAAATTGAAGCAGTCCATCGAATGCAAAATTATATTGCAGAGCATTTAGGCGATAAAATCACTCTTGTGGATTTATCAAAAGTTTCCTTTTACTCACCTTGGCACTCATACAGATTATTTGTAGATATTCTAAATATTTCGCCTTCGGACTATATTCGTAAATTTAGACTTTCAAATTCGGCACTAAAATTACGTGATGAAAAAACAACAATAACAAGTGTTGCTTTTGAATTTGGATTTAATAGTGTTGACGGTTATCAAAGGGCATTTTACCGTGAATTTGGTTGCAATCCTCACGAATATGCAAACAATCCCATTCCTTTATATTTGTTCACTCCTTACGATATAAAATATTCTAAAATAAAAAAGGAGATAAATGTGAAAAATTTAAAAAATGTATTTATTCAAGTTATTGAAAAACCTGCAAGAAAAGTATTAATTAAGCGAGGAATTAAAGCAGACAATTACTTCGATTATTGTGAAGAAGTTGGTTGTGAAATTTGGGGATTACTTGTTAGTATGTCATCAAGTTCTAATGAACCGGTAAGTCTTTGGCTTCCAGATAAATTGATTAAACCAAACACATCAAAATATGTTCAAGGCGTTGAAGTTTCACTTGATTATGATGGAGTCATACCAAATGGTTTTGATGTTATTGATTTGCCAGCTTGCAAATATTTAAAATTTCAAGGCGAAAAGTTCAAAGAAGAAGATTATGAAACTGCTATTGCTTGTGTTTGGGAAGCAATTAAAAAATTTGACCCTAAAACAATTGGTTATGAGTGGGATAATGAAAATCCAAGAATTCAACTAGAACCTCGTGGTGAGCGTGGATATATTGAACTTGTGGCTATAAGGTAGGAAATAATGAAAGAAAAACTTTTCTATATGTCATGGAAGAAAAAGTCTTTATTGTTTTTAATTAGTCAAAGTATAACTTTGTTTGGTTCAACTCTCGTTCAAATGGCAATCATTTGGTTTGTTGCCATGACAACATCATCAGGTATTTGGGTTTCCGCATTCACAATTTGTGCATATTTACCACAGTTTTTGATTTCTTTCTTAGGTGGGGTTTTGGCCGATAGATATGACAAGAAAAAACTAATAATAATTTCCGATTTAATTATTGCAATTTCAACATTAGCATTATTTTTTGTTATGCCATACATTTCAAACAATAATGTTTTGCTTGGAATAATATTGGGAATTTCTGTTATTCGTTCACTAGGAGCAGGAATTCAAACACCAACAATAAATGCAACAATTCCTATTTTAGTTCCTCAAGAAAAACTTATGAGATTTAACGGAATAAACTCAACAATGCAAAGTATTGTTCAATTTTCTGCACCCGCCCTTGCAGGAGTTATTTTAACTTTTAGTTCGATTCGCTTTATATTTATGATTGATGTTGCAACTGCATTTGTTGGGATTGGAATTTTATTATTTGTTTTGTTCCCAACACAAGAAAGAAAAAAGACTCCATTTTGGGGAGATATGAAAGTCGGTTTAAAATACTCCTTTTCAGACAAATTCTTACGAAAATTGCTTATAACCTTTGGAATATTTATATTCCTTTGTGTTCCTGCAGGATTTCTTGCTAGTTTATTTGTAACTAGAAATTTTGGTAATGAATATTGGTATTTATCAGCTGTAGAAATAATTGGTTTTCTTGGAATGTTAATTGGTGGATTTATTATGACTGCTTGGGGTGGCTTCAAAAACAGAGTTAAAACCTTATATGTAGGTATTATCGCATTTGGTATTTTAGCAATAGGTATGGGTGTAATTCCAAACTTTATTGTTTATTTAATACTTATGTTCCTTTACGGAATTGCTCTTACTATGGTTCAAACAGCAACAACAACTATGATACAAGAAAAGTCCGAACCATCAAAAATGGGAAGCGTGTTTGGAGTTATGAGTGCTTTTTATAGTGGATTTCTTCCACTTGGAATGTTAGCATTTGGACCACTTGCAGATTTAATAGATTTAAGATGGATAATGACTGGAAGTGGCATACTTTTAATATTACTTTCTTTAACAGTGTTACTAAACAAAACTTTTAGATATTCTCCTATTGTTGAATCTACAAACGAAGATGTTAACAAAAACACATTATCAAATCAAAATAAAATAGAAGAAAATTATTAAGTTTAACTTCAATTTGGCATTTAAAGATGAGATTGCATAGATAAAATTGGCGAGAACTTAGATTTAATGAAGACACACACAAGTTTATAAACTAAATAAAAAACAAAAAGTGAAAGTGATGGCAGAGTGTAACATACTTTCGCTTTTTTTTGTTTAATAAACTCTGCTAATTTATCCCACGGAGAACTTGACAAGATTCTTTAAAAAGTGTTTTTTTTGATTATGATAAATAAAGAATATTTTGTTTATTCTTCGCCTTATTTTTTTCTTTGCATTTTGATATTGTGTTTTCATTTTGGCTTGTAAAGTATCTTTTGGGACATATCGTTCGACTAAAACAAAAAAAGAATTGGAAGATTTCTGTTCCAATTCTCATTATTATTGCGCCACTTCCCATTTTTTTAACAAAATCATAATTTTTACTGTAATGTTAGTTAAAGAGTTTTAAGAATGTCGCTAACAAGTTTCATCTCAACTTTTCCAGCGTAATTTGTTTTAAAATGTTTCATAACTGAAGGAATACTTTTGTCATCAAGGGAATCGATGATATTTTTAATTTCTTCTTCACTCATCATTTGTGGAAGGAATTTTTCTATAACAACTTTTTGCTTCTCAATATTTTCAACTTCTTCTAAGTTATTAGCTTTTTTGTAGTTTTCAGCCTCTTCGTTAAGTTCCTTAATAGTTTTTTGGATTATTTGAATACAATCACTATCTTGTAATTCTTCATTTTTAGTTCTTTTGTCTATTTCTGCTAACATAAATTTATTTTTTATAATACTTAAAATGGTTTTAGAAGCAGTATCTCTATTTTTAATTGCCTCAATATTTGCTTTATTTATTTCATCTCTTATCATAATTTAATCTCCTATTATTTTTTCAATATTATCTATTATTAAGTGGTTACTTTCATTTATCAAGTTGTGGCGTGAATCTCTTATAATTATTTTGCTATTAGGCACTTTAGCACTTGTAAATTTTTTTGAAAGGGCTTTTGTATTTCTTCCAAAATTTGTTACAGCATCAAATTCACCACTCATAAGAATAATTTTATGCTTACTATCAATTTTTTGCATATTTTGTTTATTAAAAGTTGTTGTTTTTGCTTTATAAACACTATTTAAAATATTTGCAGAAAGGTTAAAATTACAGAACCTATCTTCGGATATTTTTTCAATATATTCTTTATTTGTGCTTATAAACGCTTTGTCCTTGAAATGTTTTTGATAGTTATTTGTTATATGATTATTTAAAAATTTTGCTTCAGAATTTTTATTAATAAACACCATTGTTAGTTTGGTATAAATTTCCCAGAAATAATCGCTAATTGGAATATTAGAATAAGGACAGCCAATTAAAATGTTAGTTGTTTCAAATTCGTGCAAGAATTGTAACATTCTGGTAATAATAAGACCCCCAAATCCCATTGAAATATTAATAATCTTAACACCATATTTTTTATATATGAACCTATTAATAAACAAGGCATCACGAACGCAATCATTAAAAAAATTTTCTTGATATGTTCCAAAAATTTCCTTTGCAGAATTTTTATGTGCTCTTAAATCATATAAAAAAACATTATAATTTTTCTCTTGCATACTCTTTGCAAATTCTTCATATAAAAGGGAATATTCTTTTAAATCTGTTGTTAGAATTATAACACCTTTAGGATTATCAACGGTATATTCTCTTGCATAAATTAATTCGCCATCATAAGACTTGATAAATTTTTCATCACACTTCATAAAATAATTTTAACACATTTTTAAAAAAAATTATAGTGTTTTGAAAATATTTACCAATTTTTTTAATCAAATATTAGTATATTAACTTAAAAAGAACTCAAAATATTATTATGAAGAAAATTCTAATTAATTTAGTTTTAGTTTTTATTATAATTTTTACTTTTTCTTGTCAATATGGTCAAAATGAAGCAATTGTTGGCAAAGAAGATATGAAACCACGATTAATTGAAAGCACAAATTATTCAAGTAATGTCGATGTTGTTAAAAATGTTAGTCCAGCTGTTGTTGGAATTTATTCACAAGATAATGTAAGCTCGTCAATAGGCACAGGCGTTGCAATTCAAAGTGGGGGATATGTGTTAACTAATTCACACGTCGTAACAAATACTTATGTTACTCTATATCTTGCGAGTGGTGATACAACAAAAGCAAAATTAGTTTATCGTGATGAAAGTTTAGATTTAGCAATTGTTAAAAGTGAGGTTGATTTACCTTATTTAAGTGTTGCATCTAGTGGTGATTATTTTGTAGGTGAAGATGTTTTAGCGATAGGAACACCACTTGCATTACAATTTAAACATACTGTAACAAAAGGAATAATTAGTGCTAAAAACAGAACAATTAAAGTTGATAGCACAAGTGGGGTGACATTATATAATTTAATACAGCATGACGCATCAATAAATCCAGGAAATTCTGGTGGTCCGTTAATTAATTTAAGGGGAGAAGTGATTGGAATTAACACAGTTAAAGTTGAAGATGCAGAAGGATTAGGTTTTGCAATTCCAACTGATACTATTTCACCAATTTTTAGTAAACTATCAGCAGATGGGGAATATAAACCAGCCTATTTAGGTCTATTTGGTGTTGATGCAAAATATCAAAGTAATATCATTGGTGCAAAAGGTGTGTATGTTTATGATATTCAAAGTGGAAGTTCTCTTGATTTAGTTGGACTAAAAAAGGGTGATATAATAACTAGATTTGACGGAAAAGAAATTGACGATATGTTAACTTTAAGAAAAATAATGTATTCAAAGAATTTAGGTGATAAGGTTAAAATAAATTATTTAAGTGATAACTTTGAAAATGAAATTACAATAACATTAAAGGCAAAACAAAATTAATAGAGAAAAATAAAAGAAAAGATAAGAATTTGTAAAATAAGTTGACAAATTCTTGTTTTGGTTATATAAATAAATACTATGTTTACAGAAATATTAAATTCTCTATTAGAAGCACTTATTGACTGTTTAAAAATGGCACCAATATTATTTTTGGTGTATCTTTTAATAGAATACTTAACGCACAAAAAAGAGGAAAAGTTTTTAAAACTTGTTTCTAAAGATAAAAAGACTGGTATTATTATGGGGGCAACAGTTGGTTGCATTCCTCAATGTGGGTTTTCATTAGTTTTAGCCGATATGTTTAATCATAAAATGATTGGTATAGGAACACTTATTGCTGTTTTCGTTGCAACAAGTGATGAAGCATTACCAATTTTAATTAGTCAACCAAATCAAGCGTTAAATTTATTATTAATAATTGCAATAAAATTTGTGCTAGCAATAATTTTTGGTTATGCAATTCATTTTATCTTTTTATTATTGACAAAAGTGAAACATAAAAAAGAGAACCTAGCAAAAGATGGAGCAATAATAAATTCGCAAGAATATTTAGTTTCTCATGATTGTCAAATTGAAGAACATCATCATAATCACGAACACGAACATAAAAAATCTATATCTTCACCTTGTGATTGTTGTAGTGATAACATTTTCTTAAATGCTTTAAAGCATACTCTTGAAATTTTAATTTACATATTAATTTTCAACATTGTAATTAATTTATTCTTCTTGTTTGTTGGCGAAGAAGTAATAATAAATGCATTGAATGTTTCCCCAATATTACAAATCATTATAGCACCAATTATTGGTTTAATTCCAAACTGTATTTCAAGTGTTGTCCTTGTTGAATTGTTTGTAAGTGGTGCTCTTACATTTCCAGCATTAATCGGTGGTTTATGCGCTGGAAGTGGAGTTGGACTATTAATTTTATTTAAGAACAAAAAGAATATAAAAGAGAATTTGTTTATACTAATTAGCCTATATTTAATAGGTGTGCTATCAGGATTTATTCTATCATTATTTTTCTAGAAATTAACTTTCCAATTTTGGAAAGTTTTTTGTTAGCGAAAACCACGGGTTTGACCCGTGGTTCAAAAGAGGTTAACCTT
>JBJFDL010000006.1:0-10108 GCA_051889995.1 Christensenellales bacterium | reverse complement strand
GTGTCGTGAGATGTTGGGTTAAGTCCCGCAACGAGCGCAACCCTTGTCTTTAGTTACCAATATTAAGTTAGGGACTCTAGAGAGACTGCCGTAGATAATACGGAGGAAGGTGGGGATGACGTCAAATCATCATGCCTCTTACGCCTTGGGCTACACACGTGCTACAATGGTCGGTACAAAGAGAAGCGAATGCGTGAGCAAGAGCAAACCTCAAAAAGCCGATCTCAGTTCAGATTGTGGGCTGCAACCCGCCCACATGAAGATGGAGTTGCTAGTAATCCCGAATCAGCATGTCGGGGTGAATGCGTTCCCGGGTCTTGTACACACCGCCCGTCACGCCATGGGAGTTGAGGGGACCCGAAGTCGGTGAGCTAACCAGCAATGGAGGCAGCCGCCTAAGGTCAAATCGATGACTGGGGTGAAGTCGTAACAAGGTAGCGGTATCAGAAGGTGCAGCTGGATCACCTCCTTTTAAAGAGATGATATACCTAAAGTCGATAAGGCAAGGAAACTTGCTGAGGTGAAGAATAACAAGAAAGTACTTAAATTTTAGATTTCATATATTAAGCCACTAGTTAATTCTAGTGGCTTTTTTATGCTTTACTTAATCTTTCCTTTTTTCATTGCACTAATTCTCTCTTTTATATCTTCCCTTCCACACTCACCACATTGCTTTCTGTTGGTGTATTAACAATAAAACAGCATTTAATAACAACTCCCCTGCCCTTTTTACAATTTGTGAACAAATTACGATAGATATTTTATATCAATAAAAGCTTTAATAAGCAAGGACAAATCTTCACAATTTCCTATTAAAATTCATAACTAACAATATGAATATAAAAAAAATTTGTCCAGAAAACATTATTAAATTGTCGGCGACCATCAGTCTTTTAATTATTGAAAGGTTAGATGATGATGAGATTCATGTAGTTCGAAATTTATTATATTCAATAGCAAATAACATTAGCACCTATCAAGGACAATGTTCTATTTATAATAAAAAGAAGCAAGATAAAAAATTCGATTAAACTTTGTCAAAATATATACACAATATTTATAAAATAAATATTTTGTTATTTAGAATTGCTTTTATTAATTTATAAACAACAAAATGTTTGTAAAAATCATTTTTGTGTAGTATACTAAAATTGTGGAAATAGAAAAGAAATTTTTAATAGAAAGTGATATAGAAAAATTTTTGCAAAATTTGCCATGTAAAGAAATATTCCAATACTATATCAATATTGAAGATAATGAAGAAAGATATCGAAAGAAAGACGACAAATTTTTCCATACAATAAAAAGGGCTACATCCAATTATTTAATTAGAGAAGAATTTGAAATTGAATGTTCAAAAGCAGAGTTTGAGAATAATAAAGATAGAATGATTGGCAATATGATACACAAACTACGTTATAATTTCGATTTAGACGAAGGGCTTGTTGCAGAGATTGATGTTTTTAAGGAACAACTTGAAGGCTTAGTTTTAGTAGAAGTAGAATTCAAAACAGAAGAACAAGCAGTAAACTTTACTCCACCAAGTTTTTTCGGCAAAGATGTAACAGATGATAAGAAATATAAAAACAAAAATTTGATTTTTCTTTCATATATTAATAAAAATTTACTTAAAATATAAAAAGACTTATTTTTAATAAGTCTTCTTTTAATAAAAAACCCAACCGAATTCAGTTGGGAAATGTTTGGTAGTCCCAAGGGGAATCGAACCCCTGATACCACCGTGAAAGGGTGGTGTCTTAACCGCTTGACCATGGGACCAAACTTGACTTTAACATTATATAGGAAAATCACTACATTGTCAACACATTTTTTAATTTTTTTTATTAATTTTTATATGTAATTTAATTATTTCATTTTTATATTTTTAAAAAAGTTATTTTTTATCTATAATGATTAAATACAAGAAAAAATTGAATATTGACTAGTAAAAGTAAATGTAGTATAATTAAGTTATGTTAAATAAGGACACAATTTCTACAAATAATAGTTACACTATCAAATCTAGCGAAAATTTCGATAGCGTGCTATTTAACATTGCTACTTATAAATCCCAAATGAGAAATTCAACTTTTAATAAGGAACAATTTTTAAAAGACTTTATTGGTTATGCACTATACACATTAAGTCTTAAAAAAGTAAAAGTAAATTTTGATGAAAAATTATTAAATAAAAATGAAGGTGTAATTGCATATTCTAATCGCAACTCGATTTATCTATCACCTAATATTTTAACTAAAAAATCATTTTTACTTGATTTGTATGCAATATCACACGAATTAAAACATGTTCAAAACTATAAAAGAAACAAAAATTTTAAAAAGAGCATAACTCTTCCATACAATGCTTATTTACCAACTTATAAATCTAATCTCCTTGTTGAGTGTGGTTATGACGATAACACGTTATATATGTTATATAAAATGAATGCAAATGAGCTTGATGCAAATAATTTCGCTCACGAATTTTTGTGCGGCATAATTAGTGAATGCAAAAGTATAAAAAATAAAAAAGTTTCATTTTCAGATAAACTTAATCTAACAATTTTAACTACCCGTTTAGAACTTTTCAAAGAATTGGAAACCATTCCAGAAGAAATGTTTAATAACTTTAAAGTAAAATTTGATAAGACAAAAAATAAATTACTTGATGATTTTAAACTTTTCATGGACAATTGTAATACATATAATTTAGAAAAATTTGATATTAGTAAATTTTTAGATATGAAAGAAAAAATTTTTGAAACACTTTCATACTATAATGATGAGAACTTTGTTAATAAAATCAAAAATTTATGTTTAGAAAATTACAAAACTTGTTTTTTATATATCAATGTGTTTAATTCATACCTTAATTCTCAATATACTAAAATTCAAGAAGAAGATTTGATAAATTATTTTAAAATGCGAAGGTATTATCGAATAGAAATAGATTTTCGTATAAAAAATTTAGATAAAAAAGAAGTTTTAAATACATATTTTAAATTTATTAACGAAAATTTAACAAGTGATATTTTAAGCAAAAATGAAATTAAAAATATTAAAAGCGAAGAAGATTTAATAAAAGTTTTAAGTTATAAAAATAATTCTTATTTAAAAAACTAGCAATACTGCTAGTTTTATTTTTTATAATTTAATATATAGGCTGATTTTGTTGTTTCATCAATTTTTACTTTATCAGAAATCTCATAACCAAGCACACAATAAACTTCGTTATCTTTACAAATCAATGGAATTTCAGCACGTAATCTTTGTGGGATTTTTTTGTCAATAAAGTAATCTTTTAATTTTTTGCTACCACTACCGAATTTAGCGAATACATCACCTTCTTGTCTTGTTCTAATTACACAACCTTTTGGAAGTTTATCAGCATCAATTAAGTGAGCATCTTCTTTTACATCAAATCTCACTGTTTTGCGAACTATTAAATTGCCAAAGTTTGTTAATTTGAATGTTCCAAGTCTAAAATCAATAGGTTCTAATTTAGGTTTTGCAACCTTAACGCTAATTGCTATAAAATCATACTCTTTATGAACGGTTAATGCGTTAGGAAGGCTGATTTTAACTCCGTTTTGTGCTTCTAATGCCATGTCGCGAATAATATTAATGTGTTTTTTCTCAATGTCTTTTGATGCTTTTAAATACTCTAATTCATTCATAATCATTCTATTGACAATTGGTTGTGGATAAATGAAATATGATAGTGGAATACGAACTAAATTTTTATCTTCAATAATGCCATCTAACATCATTTGTGATTTAATATAAGCATCATCTTCTTTGCAAATATTACCGAAATCAACGATATTTTTATCTAAATTACTCCATTTCATACGAAGTTTTGGCATAATATTATGTCTTAAATAATTACGAGAATAAGTTTCATCATAATTGCTATTATCTTCAACAAATGGTATTTCATTATCGTGTGCATAAGTTAAAATTTCAAGTTTAGATGTGTTTAACATTGGACGAATAAATTGTCCACGTTGATATTCCATGCCTTTAGCACCATTTAATCCTGCACCTCTAAAAATATTTAATAAAATTGTTTCTGCTTGGTCTTGTAAGTGATGACCTAATGCAATTTTATCAACTATTCCTTTTTGAATTAAACTATCAAAAACGCCATATCTACCTATTCTGGCTGCTTCTTCTAGGCAAATTTTGTTTTCTTTAGCAATAACATTACTATCTATTTTAAATTTATAAAAACGAATACGATTTTCTTTACAATAAGTTTGAACAAAGGCTGTATCTTCTTCACTATTATCTCTAATTGAATGATCAACATTAATTGCTACTATTTCAATGTCAAAATTATCTTTTATGCTATTTAAATAGTGTAGCAAACTCATACTATCAACTCCACCACTACAAGCAACGCCAATAATTTCACCTTTTTTTATTAATTTATATTTACTAATCGTTTTCAATATACTTTGCATAAAATCTTTCCTTTATTTTTAACAATTTAAAATATTATAATATATTATGCAAAAATTTTCAATAGGTAAATTAAATTTTTATTAATTTTAATCAATAATTTCAAAAATTCTAAGCGCCAAAACTGTGCAGTCATCAGTGATTTCATTTCTTTTGCATTCGTTAATAATTTTATCACACAATGTTTGTGGATTATTTGTTACACATGAACTAATATATGAACTTAATTTTTCTTCGCCATTAAAGCTCTCTAAAACGCCATCGCTAACAAGTATTATAATTTCATCGCCAGATATAACTTTTTTTGTAATAACTGGAGAAATACCTTCTAATATGCCAATGGGTAAACTTCCACTTTCAATTATTTCTACTCCACTTTCTTTTTTTATAAATCCTACAGGCGCACCCATTTTGATAAAATCATAAATTTCTTTCGTAAAGTCGATTACACAAATATCTAACGCACTAAAAGTTTCTTCACTATTAATTGTTAATAACTTATTTACACTATTCAAAATTATTTCATTATCAAAACCGGCGCGATAGAAATTTTCTATTAAATTTAAACTAACCTCACTTGTTTTTTGTGCATTTTCTCCACTACCCATTCCATCATTTAGCGCCATTAAAACTTTGTCTTCATTAATCTTAATAAAAGAATAAGTATCGCCACTAATTTGATTATTATTTTTTGTCGCACCACTCATTCCAAATATACAATCATATTTTGGCGCATTTTTTAACTCTAAAATATCAAAATTTGTGTTAAGTTCATTTTTGGATAAGATTTTCATTTTTACTTTAACAATTTTAGAAATTAGCTCTTCAATATTTTTTTCGTTATAATCACTCTTTTTTAAAATTAGTGAAATGTTATATATATTGTCTTTTACATAGCTGATTACATCGCTACAATAAATGTGTAAGAATTTTAATTCTTCTTTAATCTCATTTTCTTTACTTAAATCAAACTTAAAATTTGTTGCAGTATCTTCAATAAGAGTTTTTAGTAATTTACTAACGCCACCCATTTGCTCACCAATTAAAACTTTACTTGTGTCGCTACTAGTTACCATATATGAATATTGTTTATAAGAATTTAGTAGTCCATTCATAGTGCTAATTATATTTGCTGCACGATTGCAATGTGTGGACAGGCTTAACGGAATATCTAATAGTGTCACTTTTCCTTTTTCGAAACCTTTTTCAAGCATATCACTAAATCCATTAATTGTTTCTTCATTTTTCACCCTCAAACAAGTATGTTTTTCTCGACAATCATTACAAACTTTACTGCACACTTCATTTAATAAAAGTTCTTTTGCTTCATTTTTTGGTAAAGTCCCTTTGACCATATTTTTAAAATTAAGTTCCATATCTAAAAATACTTCACTTATTTCATTTAATCTTCGCATGATGCTACTTTTTGTGCTATTGATTAAATTTCTATATAACATTGAAGAGTTAAATCCACCAAAATAAGATTTTAAATTTTCAATTATATGATTTGGGATTAAAACGAAAAGCAAGGCGCCCAAAACCGTGCTAAACACTGAATATATAGTATAACTTGGATAAACTTTTAAATATAGGCCACAAAAAACATCAATTAAACATATTGCAAGACTGGACAAATATTTATTATTACTTTTAAAACAATAAGCGCACAATGTGAAGACTGAAAAAACGGCAAGATAAGTGATATTAAAAGTCGCGAGGCAATTTCCAATTCCCATTGTTATTGCAACAACAAAGCCCGATTTTGCGTCTAGAATAAAGATTGATAAAAGTATCATAAACACGGCAAAAATTTTTATTAATTCAAAGTTTATAAATTTAATACAACTTATTCCAACGCTAATACTCATAAGAAAAACACAAGCAGAAATTAATTCATTAATCGTAAATACTGCATTAAGTCCTTTAACAAAAACACTGCTAAAGAACGTGTTATAGCAAATTATTAAAATTAATCCAATAAAAACACTAACTATTGCATTAATTAAATTTTCTGGCGTCGTAAAAGAATAATAAATAAAGGCAATTTGACTTAATAATGCATACAGTAAAAAAATATATCGATTAATGGGCTTATTCAATTTTTTATGTAAATAATAAAAAAATAATAATATACTAACAGTAAAAATCAATGATATAATCAATCCTAAATTTATTGGATTAATTAAAAGCATCGCTCCCACATAAAACAAACTACAAACTAAAGGATTTTGATTACACCAAACAAGACTAAATAAAAAAGCAAACAAGAAAGGTTTGACGCTAAAATTTATTTCTCCTGCTGATAATAATAAAAAGATAACCAAAAATAAAAAGTATTTTAATATAATTTTATATTTTTCTCTCTTTAAAACTTCCATAAAACAACCTCATTAAAATTATATATCATATTAAATTTTCGGTTTAAGAGAAAAAGTTAATATATTATCTTTTTTTGTCTAAATTAGCAAAATTAAATTTTACAATAATAAAAGTCCTTTATTTTCGTCTATTTTATTTATATTATTTGATATTTTTCTTAATTTTTATGTTATTTAATAATATAACTTGATAATAGTAATATTTTTTATGGTATACCAATAAATGCTTTTATTTAGTTTCTTTAAATAAAGTTTTTACAACAATTAAAAACAAGTGTATTTTTCAAGACAAAATAATACACTTAAAAAAGGCAATAGAATATTAAAAAAAATTATAAAAATAAGAATAAAATATTTTCTTTACAAAATATACTATTAAATAAAATAGTTGCATAAACGAGTTATATTTTAAAAACGAATAATATGTAATTCTGTTTAATCTCTTTTAAATTTTATAAATGAAAATTATATAAAAACTTTTATAATTAAATTAATTATAAAAAAAATCTTTTCAAACGAAAAGACCTTTTAATTTAATTGGTAGCGGCGGAGAGATTCGAACTTTCGACCTTTCGGGTATGAACCGAACGCTATAACCAACTAAGCTACGCCGCCATATAATGCATAAACACCATTAAGGTGTTTATGTGAATTGGTTGCGGGGACGGGATTCGAACCTCGTGACCTTCGGGTTATGAGCCCGACGAGCTGCCTACTGCTCCACCCCGCGATAACAAATATAGTATATGCAAAACTTTAACAAAAGTCAATACTTTTTTTAATATTTTTAAAATTTACAGCTTTTATTTTCCTTTTGCAATTTAATTGGAATTTTGAATTGTTATTTAAATTATATAATATTAATTTAAAACACTTTTAAAACAATGTTGTTATTTTTAATATGTAATTTTTCATAACTACATATAAAATAGTATTTTAATTTAATATACCTATTAAAAATATTTAAAATTTTTACTAAACAAAAAAGGTTTATATTATTCTGCAATATAAACACTTTCATTTTCTTTTACATAGCCATCTTGACGCAATTTATTTTCGCAATAAGCGTCATAATTATCTTCAATATCTTTAATTTGTTCGTTTAATATTTCAACCTGTTCTTGCTTTACAACTAAACTGTTTTGTTTATCATTTTGTTTACTTTTCAATGAAGAAATTTGTATGCTTTGCACTATTATCACAATAGAAAAAGCGGCAAATATTACTATTAACAATATTTTACCTATCTTTATTAATTTTTGTGCCAGTTCTCTTGTCAATCCCTAAAATCCTTTTAAAAAATTTTGTTTTTGAAAGCTTATTTACTATCTTAATAGTTAAATTATACAACTTTTTTAAAATAAAATCAACTAAAAAACCAATACTTATTCTTTCAAGAACGTATCCTATAATAAAAGAAATTAGCAAATAAAAACGAAATTCACCATAATTTACAACGTTTAAACATGTAATAAGCAAGAAAATTGCGCCAATAGAAAATATTAAATCCAAAATAAAGTTAATAAGTTTTTTATTATTAAATAATGTTTGTATAAAAGAAATTATATCTTTTAAAATTCCTGCTAATATTCCAAAATAAACTACGCCTAAAAATATATAACTCTGCTTTAGTGTTTCAAAGAGCATTACTTAAATATCCTTTTTATAAAACTTTCCTTTTCTTTGCTTGGCTTGGAATATTTAATGCTATCAACTACTCCATCAATTGATATATTATTTTCATTAAAATTTTCGATATTAAGTTTTGTGCCTAAAATGCTTAAATCACATTCTTTTAGCCTTACAATAATACAATTTTCATTACTATTTACAACCTTTGAAACACCACTAATTAAAATATTATTTCTATCCGTGATATTAATTTTATGTAATCCTAACTTTTCTTCCATATACACCTCAAAATATTATATTAAATTATATTTTGACTTATTCATATTTGTTAATGCTGTTTTAAAAAAATTATAATTTTTAATTTTAATTAATAGTTTTATATAATAAATATTGTTAATTTTAAATAAATTAACATTAAATTTAAATCACCTTATTGACTTTAAAAAATTATTATTATTGATTGATTAATTAATTAAAAAAACACAACCATATTTCTATGATTGTGTTCTTTTTGTTAACCTAATACAGTTACGTTTGAATATCCACCGTTATTGTTTTTGCTTAATGTAATCGTTTGCTCTAAAAGATATTCTGACGAAGAAACTTGTGTTTTAGTTATAGTATCAGCACTAGAATCTACTCTATACGTTGTGTAAACTTCTACCTTTAAATCTCCAATATGATGAATATTAGTAAATGTTATTGTTCCTGCTGTTAACCTTCTAGAAAGAACTTTTGTTGTTCCAGTAACAGAGTCAGTATAGGTGATTTTAATTAAACCATAAGATGATGCACTTGATAATGAACTATCTATATTAACAGTAATTTTAAGCGTACAATTTTCCGTTGTCCATTGTGCTTCAACTGTAATGTCACCATGTGATCCTGTAAATACTTGTGTTATTATATCATCAATATTTGCGTATGATCCCGATGCTTTATATACCGTATTAGCTGTTACACTTGTTACTTTCCAACCCACAAATGTATATCCTGTTTTTGTCGTTGTTGACAAAGTTATTGTTGCATCTTCTATTGTATATGTATTATTTGTAACACTAGTTCCACCATTTACATTGTAAGTGATTGTGTATTCAATTGCATTCCATTTAGCATAGAAGGTCTTATCTCCACTATCAGTTGTAGAGATTGTTGTTACTGCTGTGCCGGTAAGAGCACTTGTTGTAAACCAACCTGCAAATGTATATCCTGTTTTTGTTACATTTGTTGGTAATGTTGCCCCTGTACCATAGGTATATGAGGTTACATTTCCTGAATTGATTGTTCCTCCGTTTGTTGTTAGAGTAACAGTATATGTAGAGCCACTTACTGTAACTTTAAATGTTACATTGTTTGGTGCTGAATAGTTAGTTCCTGCACTTGCACTTACAGTAATTGTGCTTTCTCCTAATGCCTTTGCGGTTAATGTAATTGTTGTTCCACTTATTGCAGCAGTTACTACATCTGTAGCACTAGAACTTACGCTCAATGTGCCATCTCCGTCATATGTTACTATAACTGTTTTTGTAGTTTCTTTTGGATAATCAATCGTTACATTGCTTATTGTTCCGATTGTTGCTTTTTTAGCAGTAATTGTGTAGTTTTGAGTAGTAGCAGTAAAGCTGTAGTTAGAAG
>JBJFDL010000005.1:0-47782 GCA_051889995.1 Christensenellales bacterium | reverse complement strand
TGTAAAGGTTAACCTCTTTTGAACCACGGGTCAAACCCGTGGTTTTCGCTAACAACAAAAAATCCTCATTCGAGGATTTTTTTTATATCTATTTATTTATCAATTAGAGTTTTTTACTATCGTTATTATGATATTTATTTAATGGTTACTAGCTAATATTTAGTATATTATTATATAATAAATATTAAATAATAGTAAGAAATTAAGTTAAAACTTTTTCATACTAAATAATATTAATAAGTCTTTCGTAAATGCTTTCTGCATCAACATTATTTTCTGCAATACACATTACTGTATCATCTCCATAAACAGTGCCCATAAGTTTATCCAAATTCATTTTATCTATGTATCCTGAAATTCCACCAGCAAAACCCTTTAGTGTTTTAATAATGACCAAATTTTGCGCTATTTTAACAGAGATGACTACTTCTTTATAAATGCCAACAACTTTGTTACTAATTTGCTGTTCATTAGTCTCAACATAAGCATATTTATATTTTTTGCTATCACTTAATATTTTAATTAAACCAAGTTCTTTAATATCTCTTGAAACAGTTGCTTGTGTTACATCATAATTTAAATTGCGAAGTGATTGAACAAGTTCGTCTTGCGTTTCAATTTCATTATTTGCAATTATTTCAAGTATTTTACTCTGTCTTAATGAACGAGCCATTATTGATTACTCCTTTATTGTTTATATTTATTCAAACTTTGCAAAATAATTATACAACAAGTTTTATATTTATGCAAGCGTTTTTGAATAATTATGCAAAAAATTTTTTATAAATATTCAAAATTATGAATAAAAAAAATTATATTTATACAAAATACAATATATTGTTGTATAAAATTATTTATGAGCACAAGATGTTGAGAGAAACATAAAAAACAA
Organism: Christensenellales bacterium; assembly: GCA_051889995.1. Classification (GTDB taxonomy): domain Bacteria; phylum Bacillota; class Clostridia; order Christensenellales; family UBA1242; genus UBA7868. Next base: position 46,890 of record JBJFDL010000005.1, on the reverse strand, counting down.
AAAAGAACATTTTTTTCAAATGTTCTCATTTTTATATATATTTTTGTAAATTTTTGTTTTAAACTGCCCTATTTTTTCTTATTAAAAGATATTGCGCTGATAATTTTTCCAACTTTTAATATAATTTCGTTTGATTTGTTTACCGCTATCCCCTTACAAACAGCTTTACCAAAAACAGTTAATGAGGCAATCACACTGCTAACCAATGCAGCAACTAAAATTGATGCAAAACTTCCAGAGTCAATAGCAATTCTAACCACTATGCTAGCACCCACAGCACCAGATAATATACCACAACTATCTCCGACTATATCACAACAGAAACTTGATATCTTTTCAGCATTTTTAATCAATTTAATACATTCCTTGGCTCCCTTTTCTTTTCTTGAAGCTCTTGCCAAGAATGGTTCTAATGTTCCTGCAGTTACTGCAACGCCTATCATATCGAATAATATAGATATTCCTACAAATACTATCAATATAATTATTGCCACAATAATTCCAACATTGGAAAGCAACGCTTCGCTTGATATGTTTAAAACAAAACTCATAACAAGAGTAATTAATAAAACTTTTAATGGATATTTCCATTTTATAATTCGCTTTTTAGTTTTCGGCTTTCCAGCACTATTATCTTTCATTTCTCTCCTATTTTAAAAAAATATTAGAGAAAACCTTTCGAGTAAACCTTGCAACTTAGGTTCGGTTGGATTTCCCTGTTAAATACACACCGTCACCGTATGTGCCATTTCTGTTTAAATCTAACACGTATTTTGATACTCTATATACGGACCGAATTGCCACTTAGATTACACTATAATCCCCGAAAGATATTCTGCCTAGAAGATTTCCTTAACACAAAACAATATAACTAGTTTATTTTGCAAATGAAGTTTCAAATAATCCGCAACACTCACTCAAAACAGGCTACTCTGTACATAGCTTTTTTGTTCGCCACATAGCAGGTTTAATCCTAATTAGTAAAAAAACTAGTTCTCCACCTTTTAGGTCTCCACGATAATTGGGTCGGATATTATATGCCGTTATAATGCGCCCAAAAACCTTAACTCCCAGCATTCGCCCCAGTTTGGGCAACCAAAGCAAACACCAGAAACTTCATCGATATGCCCTTAAACGCCATTAATCGTCTTCATTACATCCTTTTGCGACTAGGATACAGCTTCTCTAACAATTTAATTATATCATATATTAATAAAATATGCAAGAAATTTTCAAATTATTTATCAACATCAAAATCAATCTCTTCTAAATCTTTTGAAATTTCAATCACCTTTCCATCACACTCTTTTATTTTTTCATAACATTTTTTTACAAGTTCTCCTGCCTCTTCATAAAGTTTTAAACTTTCATCAATTGGCAAAGCTTCTTTTTCAAGTTTTGTTACAATTTCTTCAATTCTTTCTAACATTTTTTCGTAACTCATTATTCTTTCACCTCAACTTTAATTTTTCCATCTTTAAAATCAATTAATAAATTATCTCCTATCGTAACTTCATTTTTGCTTGTTACTCTTTTACCGTCTTTTTCAACACTAACAAATCCTTTATCTAATTGAATTTTTGGATTTTGTGCTTTTAGTTTATAAACCAAATTATCAATTGCGAATCTTTCTCTCTTAATAATATCTTTAATATAATAATTTAAATTAAAATTTAGTTTGTTTAAAATAAGGTTATGTTTATATAATAAATTTTGAACGATATTTTCAGTATTTTTTAAAATATTTGTCAAATTATATTTTTCGTTTTTAAGCGTTTTATTCATTGCTGAATTCAATCTAACAATGTTAAATTTTAATATAGACAAATAATTTTTACTTTCTTTAACAGCAATTTCTGCCGCCACAGATGGTGTAGACGCTCTAATATCTGCAACTAAATCAATTAAAGTATAATCTGTTTCATGCCCAACAGCTGAAATTATCGGTTTTTCACAAACAAAACACGCTGTTGCCACCATTTCCGTATTAAACACACTTAAATCTTCACTACTGCCACCACCACGAGCAACTATAATAACATCTATATCTTCTCTTAAAGAAAAATACTCTATTCCCTTTTTTATTTCAAGCTCGGCATCTTCTCCCTGAACTTTTGCAGGAAAAATAAAAATATTAACACCCTGATTTCTTCTTTTAGTAACGCTAATTATATCCTTAATAACTGCGCCCTTGCTAGATGTTACAACACCAATATTTCTTACAATTTCAGGAAGGTCTTTTTTGCCTTTAAAATAGCCCTGTTTTTCAAGCTTTTCTTTAAGTTGAATAAATTGTCTATATATTTCACCTTCGCCAAAAGAGGTTATAAAATTCACTTGAAAATTAAGCTTTCCACCTTTAACATAATAGTTTGGTCGGCCAACAACCTTCACTTTTTCACCAATCTTATACTCCTTTGTTGGTGAAAATTGCACACACGACAAAACAGCATATTCATCTTTAATGGTAAAATACGCCACATTATTTGTTATTTTAAAACTAGAGATTTCTCCAACCACACCACAGTTAAAAAGCATCTCTTCGCTATCTAATATATTTTTTAAAATATTACTTAATTCAGTAACACTTAAATTGTTAAACTGCACTTTCAATCACCTTCGCTAAAAGCCCATTAACAAACTTAAAGCTATTTTCATTTGAATATTTTTTCGCTAATTCAACTGCTTCATTAACAACAACTTTACAAGGACTATTTAAATATTTAATTTCATAAATAGCAACGACCAAAATTGCCAAATCAGTTTTACAAACCCTTTCCAATTTGTAGTTTACTAGATTATTACTAATTATGCCAACAATTTCATCATAATGATTTTTAATCTCACTTAAGTTAGTTAAAACATATTCTTTGTCTTCATCTGTCAATTTATCTTCTAAATATAATTCATCAGTATTATCTTTTACAAAATTATATTCAAAGACTAATTGCATTAAATTTTCTCTTGCCAAAATTCTACTCATTTTCTGCTCCAAAAGTTACACCCATAATATGAACGTTTATACTGTTAACCTTAACATCTATCATTGATGAAATTCCATTTTTAACATTCTCTTGCACTCTATGTGCGACATCAGTTATGTTATGTCCATATAGCACATTTATATAGATGTCTACAGTGATACCGTCGTTATTATAAGTTATTTTAACACCTTCACTAACATTGTTAGAGAAAAGTTTTTGTAATCCAGAACTAAAATTTGTGCAAAGACTATCTACACCAGTAATTTCTTTCGCAGCTAGATTAATAATTGAAAGCAAGACATTTTTATTACAATTTACTTTACCTTTATTCTTTACTACATTATCTGCGCTTAATTGATAATTCATTTCTATCTCCTAATATTTAATATGCACACTATATATTAAATTATAATAGATAAAAATTATTTTTGTCAATAAAAAAAAGTGGAAAATCCACTTTTATTTTTTATTCGATAGGAATTATCTTTATATTATCAATTTTTGCTCCAGTTTGTTCTTTAACAATAGCAACAATTTTTGCTATCTCTCCACTAGTTAAATCTCCGCTTTTAACAACCACATTAACGGCATTTGCGCTTGTTGTTACAATACAATCTTCAAAACCTTGCGCTTTAATTAAGCCTTCAGTAAACAATTCTGTTTCCATTGCTGAAATTAATTCTAGTTTTTTACTTTCTGCCATATTTATTGCATCCACGCTTGAAGATGCGCTTGTTATTATTGCATCATAATATAAGATTTCTTGGTCTCTAGTGCTTTGTCTATCACTTCTGTATGTTGTGAAGAAGTTACCCGATGTTACCGTTGTTGATGCTGATGCTTGTTGTGACAAATTATCCCCCAACACAATGTTTAACACTCCTGTTACAACTAACAATAGCATCATCACACTTAAAATAATAATTTTTTTCTTTTTACTCATAATCTCTCTCCTTTATTTTCCAGCGAAAACTTGTATTTTATCGCTAGATATTGATAATATTGCTTGCAGTAGTTTATAGATATTAAGCTTAACATTAACATCATCTGCTCCACCTGCAACAACTATAACTCCCTCGATTTCAGGCGCAAGTTCCATTAAAATAACTGGTTTGCTTGTCCCATTCTCTTCCACCATTATTGGAGTTTTTATAATGGTCTGATTTATCTTATCGCCATTTGATGAATATACATTTTCTTCTTCTGTTGATGTAGCAACAACAAGTTCGCTTCCACTTTTAAGATTTACCATAACACTAATATTGCCCACACCTTTTAAACTGCCAATAATATTTTCAAGTTTGTCTTCCAATAGTTTTGCATATTCGTCCGTTGTGGTATAACTTAATGTTTCAACAGTCAATTTACTAGTTGACTCACTTTTATTTGTCTTTGTTTTTACGCCACCATAAAAGTAAATCAGTAGTAGTAAACTAATAAATATTATGCAAATAATTATTTCAATATGCTTAATATTTTTTAGTTTCTTAAAAAACGGCAATTTTAGAAGATTATCCATTAGTGTCGGCTTTTTCTCGTCACTCATTCATCACCACCTTCTCCCTATCGATTTCAATCAATGAAAGAATTATGTCTTTCATTTCTTCATATTTATCTATATGCTGAACATTCGTGTTTATTTCTAGATTTTTTAAATTAAGTTCGACTTTTTCGACACAAAACTCTTTACTCGACATATTTAGACTTATTGCAACATCTACTCCAGAAAAACCCCCATTTTTTAATGCATTTTCACAAGCATTTTCAATCCCCTGCTTATATTTTAAGTAATAATTTTCAATAAAATTTTCATCAACTTCAACGCTTGTTTGATTGTATATAAACTTGTCAAAATCAATTTTTTTAATATCAACCTGTAATATAGGAGTAATCATTAAAAAGACTATAAAAATTGAAAATATTGATTTAATATATTTCTGTATCTCTCCATTGGGCAAAATTAAATCTATAAGCACACCTAAAAGCACAATTCCCACTATGGAAAGAATCCAACCAGTTAAAACTTCCCCCATATTACCCCCAATAAACATTTCCAGTTGTCATCAAAAGTCCTATGCAAATGATATACATCATTGCAACACACAATATCGACGCAATAAGCATATTAATCGAACTTGAAAGCGAATATAAAAAGTTAGATATTTTATTATCCATCAAAGGCTCTAGAAACGCTGATAGCAAATGTATTGCCCATTTAAAAATCAGTATAGTTATGATTGGCGAAAGAATAGATAGAAAAATCAAAAGCAGACCAGCAGTTCCTACGGCATTTTTAATCAATATTGAACTGCCCATAATTATATTAAAACCATCACTTAAATATCCACCAACAAGAGGAACATAGGTTTTGATAGCAAATTTTGTCGTTCTTATTGAAACACCATCAAAGCTACCTGCACTTATCCCTTTAACAGCCATAATACCAGTGAAAATAGTGAATACGCCACCAATAACCCATTTAAAAACATCTTTTAAAAGCGAAGAAAATTTGTTTAATTTAACATTATTAGATAAATTACCAACAACGCTAAATACAAAACTTATTAAGAAAATAGGAATAACAAGATATTTAAAAACGCCGATAATAATGCCAGATAGCATAGCAATAATTGGCTGATAAATTCCCACACTAACAGTATTTCCAATTGATGCCATAAGCGTTAATATAATTGGAAATAAGGTTTCCATTTGTGTTTCCATAGAGTTAATTGTGTTTTGAGCAAGTTTTATTAAGTTGGTAATATTAGCACAAATAATGATTATAACCACTGCATAGCAAACAAAATGAACAATATCTCCTACATTTTTACCACTCTTAACCTTAAATTCGCTCACAAAATTAGACAAAACACTAACGACAAGCACGAGAGCTAAAGTTGGAATAAGAGTTTTTAAGTCGTTAAAAAAGGTTTCAAAAATTAATTTTAAAATTGAAACAAAATCGGCACTATATTCCCCACTTATCAAAGATTTGACTTTCTCTAAAAAAGAATTGGCTCCAAAATTAGACGCTATTTCTTCATTATTTAGCATTTCGTCTAAATTAGAAAAATCAAACATACTCAATTGCTCATCAGTTTCATTTTTAAGTTCATCATTAATGGATAAATTACTATTACTTATTAAAGAAATCTCTTTATTATCATATTTGTAATTCAAAACGACAAATAAAGAGGATGCAATGATAATAAAAACTAAAAAACATAGGACTTTCTTCATTTTATAAGCCCCAAAATAACTTCTAACATATTACTAACAATAGGCAAAGCAAAACATAAAATAATTATTTTACCACCTAACATAACTTTATCGGCAATAGAAGAATTACCAGAATCCACGCAAATATTAGCCCCAAACTCCGTTAAATACCCAACTCCCACAATTTTTAAAACATTTGAAAAAAGTTTTGTATTAACATTAGTTTTGTTCACAATACCCAAAAAAGCCCCTAAAATCGTAGATAAATGTTCTACAATCATAACTAATATTACTAATCCACCAGCAAGAGTGACCAAAATTGAAAGTTCCGGCTTTAGCTGTTTCAATAAAACACTTGCAACACAAGTTACAAGTCCTATCAAAATTATTTTTAAAATTTCCATAATTAACTCCTAAAAAAGAGAAAAGAGTTCTTTAACTGTAGAAAATAACTCTGTTATTAAATTAACAGTCATAAGTAAAACAACAATCAATCCCGCTAGAGTGCTAAAAGTAGCAATTTCATCTTTTCCTGTATATTTTAACACTTGATTTACTACTGCGGTTAAAATACCCACTCCGGCAATTTTAAAAATAACTTCAATTCCCATTTTTCCTCCATTTTAAATATATTTGCACAGGACTATGCATAGTATTTGCATAGTATTGTGCATAGTGCTATGCAAAACAATTATATCAATAAAATTACTATAAAAAATGCAAAAATTATGCCTAATTTTTTATATAGTGCCCCATACTTTAAATTTTGCGATTGAGATTCAATAAATTTTTTATTGAAAAAATCTAAATTATTTTCCAAATAGTCATTTTGTGAAAAACAATCATTTTTGCCTAACCCGTTTAAAAAGTTTTTAATTTCTAAATTTTCATCATCAGACAAAATATCGAGTTTAAAATCACAATTTTGCGATAAAGAATTTTTAAAATTATTTAGTAAAAATTTTAAGTCCTTATTATCTGTTTTGTAATCCTCTAAAATTTCAATTAAAGATGTTTTTAAAAAGAAAATTTGACTTTTTACATAAAGCAAAAATGAATAAAAATCTTGATAAAATCTTTCTTTTCGTTTATAAGTTCCACCAAATTTAAATCCCAAACTACAAATTGAGGCAAAAATTATACCTAATAACACGAATTTCATATTAACCTTGTTAAGTTTTCATCAAATATTCCATCGATTGTTCCTGCCCCATTTTTTTGGCTTAAAACAATATAGCGATGAAATATTTTCTTTCTTATAACTTCATTAAATAAATATTTTTCTTGTAAATCACTAATATCTTTTGAATGCGTGGTCGCAATAATGCTAATTCCACAATTTGATGCATAAAATAAACTTTCAATATCTTCTCTGTTTGAAATTTCATCAGTAACAATAACATTTGGCGACATACTTCTTATTCCATTTTCAAAACCCATTTTTTTATTCCCATATAAAATTATGTCAGTTGAATTACCTACGTCATTTGTTGGAATGCCATTATTTGTCGCACTCACTTCATTTCTTTCGTCCAGTAATAAAACATTTAAAGAATGATTAATCTTGCTTATTTGATAGCATAAATCTCTTATAAAGGTCGTTTTTCCAGCACAAGGACTTGAAATTATAAGCGTATTCATAACTTGTCCATTATCAATTAAGTAGTTTATTGCATTTAAACTACAATCTTTAATCTCGTGTGGAAAACGAATATTTATTGCGTTAAAATTTTTTACTGTTTTAACACAATCATTTTCTGTTACAACCTCTCCTACAATTCCCATTCTTATTCCACCAGACAAAGTTATAAATCCTTTTTTTAAATCTTCATTTATTGAATAAATCGAATAATTGCTTGCCTTTAAAATTATGCTGTCCAAAAGATTTTTAGTGCAAATTATTGCATTTTCTTCAATATCAGTAATTCCTTCAACAGATAAATAATAAAATTTACCACCATAATTTAGTGTTATAGGTTTTTCATTGCGAAAATGAAGTTCATAAAGTTGCTTAAAATTTATTGTTTTTATTGCTTCAGTTATTTGTGTGGGAAATAAATCCATGTTTTCTCCTTTATAAGATACACTAAATTATTAATATGGCATTTATTTTATGATTTTTTAAGCATAAAAAAACACAAGATGACATTATTCTTGTGTTTCTAACATAATATTAAATTTTTACTAGATTCTTTCCATATATTCGCCAGTTCTAGTATCAATTCTGATTCTGTCATGATTATTAACGAATAGTGGAACTTTTAATTCTTTACCAGTTTCAACTTTTGCTGATTTATATGCACTTTTTGCAGTATCACCAGCAACAGCAGGGTCACATTCAACAATTTCAAGTTCAACAAACAAAGGTGGTTCTACTGATAGTAACTTTCCATTTGCAGTAACCACACTGCACATTAGACCATCCATTAAGTAATCTAAAACTCTTTGGCAATCGCTTGCGTTAACAGGAATTTGTTCAAATGTTTCTGGATCCATAAAATAATATATTTCTCCATCATTATAAAGATATTGCATATCTCTTTTTTCAACTTGAACAGCTTCAACTTTTTCGTTTGTTTTAAAATTTCTTTCAATTACTTGACCAGTTTCAATGTTTTTAATTTTTCCACGAATGAAAGCGGCAAGTCTTGGTTGACAAACGTGTTGCCATTCAACTGCTTGATATAATTTTCCCTCCAATTCAAATGTTGTTCCAACTTTTACATCTGCTGTTAACATACTTTTCCTCCTAAATTTTATTATATATATTTTTAAGTATAAGGGCATCTGTTGCCATTTTCCCCTTAGACTCACAAATAACAGTTGGTGATAAGTTATATTCTTTTATAACTTTTGCTAATGGTTCAAAATTTGGACCAAATTTTTCATCATCCATTGTTAGATGCTTAATTTCACCTTTATCACTATATTCTATTTTTGAAAAATGAATATGCAAATTTTCGGTTTTAAATTTTCCTAGTTTTTCTAGTGAATAGTCAAAAATTTTTCTAAAATCATCTTCTGTTTTTAGATTTCCTTGCATAACACAATTAATATGTCCAAAATCAAGCGTTGGAATTAAACATTTATCTAAAGCACACAAATCAATTATCTCTTTATAAGAGCCAATTTGTTGATATTTTCCCATTGTTTCAGGACATAAATAAAATTTGTTTAATCCTTGTGCATAAACCTCTTGAAGCAAAGCATCAAAGCCTGAATATAATATTTTTAATGCTTCATTTCTATCTTGTTTTAAGCAAGAACCACTATGAATAACTAGTTTTTTACCTTTAAATGCATCAAGAATTTTTAAACTATTAATACAGTAATTAATAGATTTTATTTTTGATTCATTTGAAGGATTTGCAAAATTTATAAAATATGGTGCGTGAACACTAACTTCAATATTGTTCTTTTCGGCTTCAATCCCCATTTCCTTGATTGTGTCAAGTTTAACAGTTATGCCATTTCCTAATGAATATTCATAAATATCTAGCCCTAAATTTCTAATCCATTTAAAGCAATCTTTAGTTTTTTTAAATCCTTCATTATAAAATGCTTCATCATTTCCACTTGGACCAAATCTAATCATACTCTTCCTAATTTTGTAAATTTGTTGTGATGCTTAAAATTCCATTTTTAACTTCTCCTAAGCCAATTAATTGTTTATTGCAAATCACAACGCAATTTTTAACATTAGCATTAGTTACTGAAATTTTAACGCCATTTGAAATTTGTTTATAAAACTTGCTGTCAAGGTCAATTTTAGGCAAATTTTTGAGCAAAGTTTCAATCTTAACTATTTTATCAATAAAATTATCTTTTGTCAAACTTTTTACATAATTTGCCGTTAAAATATCAAATTCACCTGCTTTTATTCTTATTAAAGCACTCATAAACGCACAACTATCACACGCTTTAGCTAAATCTCTAGCAAGCGAACGAATGTAAGTTCCACTTGAACATTTAATTTCGAACAAAAAGCTATTGTTTGTTAATTGTTTAACGAGTTTAAAATACTCAACATAAACATTTTTAGGTTGCAATTCAAAATATTTACCTTGTCTTGCTAAATTATATGCCTTAACTCCTCCAATGACTTTTGCACTAAAATTTGGTGGTAACTGAGATATTTCACCCTCAAATTGTTTTATTGCCTTTAATATAACTTCCTCTGTTGGTATATAATTTTTTATAGCTACAATTTTACCTTCTGCATCTAACGTGTCAGTTTCCTTGCCAAAAGTAAAAACTGAACGATAGATTTTTGTTTTATTAAGATAAAAATCAAAAAGTTTTGTCCCCTTATTAACCATAACAGGCAAAACTCCACACGCTAATGGGTCAAGAGTTCCTAAATGGCCGACTTTTTTAATATCACATTGTTTTTTTAAACAAGTCAGCACAAAATTACTACTCATCCCAGTTGGCTTATAAACATTTATTATTCCGTGCATAAATATTTTTCCACCACACTTAAAATTTTATTTTTAACGGTATTTCTTGTTCCGTAAATTTTGCAACCAGAGGCATATTTGTGCCCTCCACCACCGAAAAGTTTGGCCAGCTCACAAACATCAGTTTTAAGACTTCTAAAAGAAATTTTATATTGTCCTAACTTTTCTTCACACATTACACAAATAATATCAACGCCACTAATACCAGACAAATGAAAAACTATGCTTGTTGTGTCTTCTATTGTTGTATTTGTTCTTTCAAAATCTTTCAATCCAATATCGGTAAGGGCAATTCTTTTATTTAAAGCCAATTCCAATTTCTTTAGCGCTTCTGCATATAATTTACATTCATTAAATGTTTTACTTCTAAATTGGATATAATTAACATTCTCAACATCATCAAAATATTTAATTAAATCATTTGCAATTAGGTGTGTTTTTTCATTTAAATTAAACATAAAACAACCCGTATCTGTTGCAAGACCAGTATATAATGCTCGTGCAATGTTAGAAGTTATTTTTACACCTAAATCAATTAATAATTCAAACACTAACTGACAAGTTGCACTACTTGATGGTTCACAAATTTTTTCTGTCCATAAGTTTGAGTTGTTCAAATGATGGTCAATATTTAATGATTGCTTACAGTTATTAAACACAGCAGTCATTTTTCCTATTCTATTAACATCAGGACAATCTAGAACGACGGCAAGTTCAAAATTATCTTTAGTGTTGTAATTTCTAGAAATACAAGATGGATTTAAATAATAAAATTCCTTAGGAATAGGGCTTTCGGAAAAAATTTCAACCTTTTTTCCTAGTTGTTCAAGCCCTTCTTTTAAACCAATACCCGAACCTATTGCATCACCATCAGGATTAGTATGGAAAAATATCGCAACACTATTAGAATTTAATAAAAGTTTTTCGATATTTCCATTAATCATCTTTTTTAATTCCTTTTAATATCTTATTAATTTGATTTTCATATTCATAGCCAGCATCTAAAATAAAAATTAATTCTGGCACAATTCTTAATTTAACATTTTTAGCAACTTCTTTTCTTAAATATGGAATAGAATTTTTTAAAACATTAAAAGTTTGTTCTTTTTTATTTTCTGGAAAAATACTAACTCTAATTTTAGCATAACTTAAGTCATTTGTAGTATCAACATCCAAAACACTTATAAAGCAACCATCAAGTCTTGGGTCTTTAAGATTATAAGTTATTTGTTTTGATAATTCTTTTTGAATTTCACTATTGATTTTTAAAATTCGATTATTTGCCATTAAAAACTCCTAAAATTCAATTTTTTCTAAGGCATAAACTTCAATGATATCACCAACTTCAACATTAGATGAATCACTCAATTTAATACCACATTCAAAGCCAACCCCAACTTCTTTAACGTCATCTTTCTTAATCTTTAAACTTTCAATATTGCATTTTAAAATTTCGTTATTACCACGAATTAATTTTGCAACACTACCTCTTGAAATTTTGCCATCTGAAACATAACTTCCGGCAACAATACCAATGTTAGTGATTTTATAAACCATTCTAACTTCGGCTTTTCCTGTGTAAACTTCTCTAAATTTTGGAGTAAACATAGATTTCATTTTTGCAGTTAAAAAGTCTATAACATCATAAATAATTTTAGAATAATAAACTTCAACTTTTTCTCTGTCTATTAAATCTCTAGCTTTGCTATCTGCTTTTGTGTTGAAGCAAATAATTATTGCATTTGCCGTTTTGGCAAGTTGAATATCAGTTTCAGTAACATTACCAACTGCAGATGAAATAACATTAACTTTAACTTCTTCACTTGTGATTTGATTAATACTATCTTTTAATGCTTCGTTAGAACCTTGAACATCGGCTTTAACAATAACATTTAATTGTTTTTTCATATTATCTTCGGCTTTACTAAATAAATCTTCAGCAGAAACACCTGAGGCATTTGTTACTCTTTCTCTCTTTAATTTTTCCAATCTTTCTTCAATGATTTGTTTAGACATTTTTTCATCAACAACATAAGTGTTATCTCCAGCATTTGGAACTTCATCTAAACCTAAAATTGAAACTGGAACGCTAGGACCTGCCGACTTAACGTTTTTACCATTTTCATCAAGCATTGCTCTAATCCTACCAACACAAAGGCCTGCAACAACAGTATCTCCAACTTTTAACGTTCCATTTTGAACCAAAATTGTCGCCATTGGTCCTTTGCCCTTATCAAGTTTGGCTTCAATAACAGTTCCTGTAGCTTTTCTGTTAGGATTTGCTTTTAGTTCTAGGACTTCTGCTTGCAATAAAATCATTTCTAATAATTTATCTATGTTAATATTTGATTTAGCGCTAATAGGAACCATAATAACATCCCCGCCCCAATCTTCACTTAAAATATCATAGTCTGCAAGTTGTTGTTTAACTTTATCAACATTGGCTGTTGGTTTATCTATTTTATTTATTGCAACAATCATAGGGACATTAGCATTTTTAATATGTTTAATTGCTTCTAAAGTTTGAGGCATTATTCCATCATCGGCAGCAACAACTAAAATTGCTATATCCGTAATGTTTGCTCCTCTTTCTCTCATTGCGGTAAAGGCAGCATGACCTGGAGTATCAACAAAAGTTATCATTTCTCCATTAACTTTAACTGTGTATGCACCAATATGTTGAGTAATTCCACCAGCTTCACCACTAATAACATTCGTTTTCCTAATAGCATCAAGTAATGATGTTTTGCCGTGGTCAACGTGTCCCATAACTGTAACAACAGGTGCTCTTTTAATTAAGTCTTTCTCATCATCTTCGCCAATTGCAAGTTTTGATAACTTTTCTTCAAAACTTTCAGGTTTTTTATATTCTAGAGTAATGCCAAGTTCATTTGAAACAAGTTCAGCTGTTTCAAAATCAATACTACTATTAATTGTGCTCATAATTCCTAGAATGAATAATTTTTTAACAATCTCAGTGACTGGTTTTCCAATTTTTTCACTTAAATCTTTAACAGTAATTTTTTCAGTATCCATAACTGCTTTATCAATCACAGCAATAATTTGTTCTTGTTCTTTAGTTGCTTTCTTTGTTTTTACTCTTCTATATTTAATTTCTTCATTTAAATCGTCATTAACAAGACTCATTTTAAACTGAGCTTTTTTGCTTAATGTCTTTTTCTCTTGAGGAACTTGTTCATTAGTTTTCTTCTTAACTCTTAATGGTCTTTCTTTTTCAATGATAATTGGTTCTACAAAACCTTTACTAAGTGGTTTGTTTTGTCCATTAGTTGATTTAAAATTAGGATTTTGTTGATAGTTTTGTCCGTTTTGAGGTTTATAATTAGGATTAAATGGTCGTTTTGGTTGCCCATTATTAGAATTATTAAATGGTTGATAAGGGCGATTTGCACCCCTGTTTTGTCCATCAAATCTATTGTTTTGATTTGGTTTTGTAAATTGTTTAGGTTGATATTGTTGATTATTAGGTTTAGATGCGTTAAAAGACACATGTTTTTGTGCCTCTAGTTGTCTTTCAAGTTCAATTTGTTTTTCTTTTTCAAGTCTTTGCGATTCTCTTTCAATTCTTTCTTTTTCTCTTGCTTCTTCAAGTTGTTGCACCTTAATCGAATTGAATTTCTCACCCAATTTTTTTGTAAACAAATCTAAAACATTTTTCGCATTTTCTAATTCAACAATATTTTTTTGAATAATTTTATTTTGTAGAATATTATCAATATTTTTAATAAATTCAATCTTGTTGTTTTCTTCTTTATTTGCCATAAAACTCCTAATTTAAACTGTCTAGTTTATTATAAATTTCTTCATCAACATTTCTTTTAAAAATTTTTGAAAGTAATTTATGCTTTTTTACTTTGTTTTTACACTCTTCTTTATCACATATATAACAACTTCTTCCGAAATATTCTCCATTGTTTAAAACCACTTTATCGTTTACGAGTGTAACTTTAATTAAATCTTCGTTTTGCTTATCAATTTTTTTTCTGCAAGCAATACAAGTTCTTATATTTTTACTATTTTTCATCTTAATCCTTAAACATATCATCAAGATTTGTTGTTATTTCATCGTCAAAAGTGTTAACTTTTGGTTTTTCCTCCTTACTGCTTTCACTCTTAACATCAATTTTATATCCAGTTAATTTTGCTGCTAATCTAACATTAATTCCATTTGCACCAATAGCCAAAGATAATTTATCATCTGGAACAATTGCTCTTGTTGATTTTTCATCAATAAAACTTACTGAATTAACTTTTCCAGGACTTAAAGCACGAGATACAAACACTAATGGGTCATCACTATATAAAATAATATCAACTTTTTCGCCATTCATTTCGTTAACGATTGTGTTAATTCTCATTCCTCTGTTACCAACACAAGCACCAACTGGGTCAATATTCTCATTTGGAGAATAAACTGCAATTTTTGTTCTAACACCTGCTTCTCTACTGATTGATTTAATCTGAACTTCTCCACTTTGAATTTCAGGAACTTCCAATTCAAATAATTTTCTTACAAAACCAGTGTTGGCTCTTGAAACTTGAACAACTGTGCTTTTTGTATCGTTTTCTTTAATCTTTTTAACAAACACTTTGATTTTTGAATTCAAATAATATTTTTCACCTTTGATTTGGTCTTGTTCAGAAAGCAATGCTTCCAAATCATTTGTTCCAATTTCAACGAAAACGTTTTTACCTTCAATTCTTCTAACAATACCTGTAACAATTTCTTCTTGTTTTTCAGTTATGTCAGCAATCATTCTATCTCTTTCAAGTTCTCTTAACTTTTGCATAACAACTTGCTTAGCCGTTTGTGCAGCAATTCTTCCAAAATCTTTTGGCATTTCTTCTTTTTCAACTAAATCACCAATTTTATATGATTTTTTAATTTGTCTTGCATCTTCAAGGCTAATTTCTTTATCTGGGTCTTCAACAACTTCTTTAACCTCTTTATAGCTATAAACTTTAATTGTAGATTTTTCTGGATTTAATTTGACGCTTGCCAATTTTGCTTCTCCAATATGTCTTTTATATGCAGAAGTTAATGCTGTTTCTAAAGCTTTAATAAAATCAGTTTTACTAATTTTTCTTTCTCTTTCTAAATCATCTAATGCTTGAAAAAAATCTTTACTTACCATAATATTTCTCCTTAAAATTTAATATAAGGCATTGCCTTCATTATTTGTTCGTATTTTATTGTTTTTGTTGTGTTTTTAATTTTTAATTTAATGCTATCATCAAGAACTTCAAGAATTATTCCAACAATTTTTGTTCCATCACAATTAACTTCGATTTCTTTATTTAAATATCTCTCAAAATCTCTTTTAACTTTAAGTGGTCTATCTAACCCTAATGATGAAACATTTAGACTATAACTTAAATCATCTGTTGGATTTAATTCATCAAGAGGTTCATCAACTGCTTTTGAAACCTTTTTGCAATCATCAAAAGTTATGCCATTTTCACTGAAGATAATTAAAGTAATGTATCTTTCCCCTTCAATTTCTTCATAAGTGCAATCAACTAGTTCATAACCCAAATTAGTTACAATTGGCTCTGTTAAAAGTTTAACATCTTTTTCTATTTTTTCTTTATTCATAGCACCCCTTATTCAACAATTAGGAGTGGACTGCTTGCCCACTCCTAATATCGTTAGAATAATAATAACACATTTTTATCATATTTGCAAGAGATTTAATAAAATTTTTCAACTAATTTTATAAAAACTTTTGCCGTTGCAAGCGCATCATTTATTGCTCTATGAGCATTTACGAGTGAAACATTTAAGGCTTCAGCAACTTTATGTAATTTATAACTTTTTAAAAATATATTTTTTTTAGCTATTGCTTCGGTATCTAATCGTTCTTGATAGAAAACATAGTTTGCGTTATTTGAATAATAATCTAAAAAGCCAAAGTCAAAACTAACGTGGTGTCCAACCATGATTGCGTTTTGACAAAACTTAAAGAAATCAGGTATAACCTCTTCAAACAAAGGTGCATTTTTAACCATTTCATCAGTGATATGTGTTAATTGTATTATTTCTTGTGGAAGCTTCATTTGAGGATTTATAAAAGTTGAAAATGTTTCAACAATTTTTCCATCACGAATTTTAACAGCACCTATTTCAGTTATTTTACAAGTTAAGTAATCAAACCCCGTCGTTTCAAGGTCAAACACAACAAATTCATTATTCTTTAAATAATCACACTCACTCCTAGTGTCAAATAAGTTTGCCTGCGATATTTCTTCATATTTCATTGGAGAAACGATTTTATACCTTGGATAAATCTTATTTATTTCCTTTTGTGGTCTTATATATTCTTCAATATCACATTGCGCGAGTGTTTTAACTTTAAAACTTAACTCTCTTCCAAATAAGTCCAAATTTCCTTGCATAATTACATCAATACCACTTTCAATACTATCAGCAATTGCTAAATTTTTTTTACTTGGAAAAAGACTAGCATTAAATGTTTTATCTAAACACTTGATTTTCATCGCATATCTAATAGATGGAGTATTATCATTTTTTTTCAAAAACTCAACTTTTTCTATGCTTTCAAGATGTCCACATAAATATATATTTTCTTCTGGATTTAAGTAAAACTCATAAGGATAACAACTATTCTCGTTTACTTCCCCAATAATATTTTTAAGATTTTTAACTTTCATTTTTTTAACTAATAATGGCATTGTAATATTATCTAAAACTTCATTTTTATGTTCACTTAAACCATCAAAATTAATTTCGACTTTAGTAACTTCAATGTTAAAGTTATAAAAAAATTTAGAAGTTAACATTTCAAGAATTTTAATTTTAATATTTGCAATTTCTTCATCATTTAGCGCAAAACTAATATTAATTTTTAAATTATTTTCATTCTTTATTACATTAATTTCCTTTAAAGCATAATATGATGCAACATAAAATTTTTTCAAAAACTCTTTAATAATTAATTTAGTCCTATCTTCATCTAAAAATGCCTTTTGATATTTAATATTAATTTTAATATCTTTTAAATTAACATATTCTTCAATTAATTTGTTAATTTTTTCCTTTTCTCTATCTATTAGTTCTTTATTATTTTCAGCATACAAAAAAGTTAGGCAAAGCAATTTGTCTTTCTTTTCAAAAATTGCAGTGCCCAGTTTTAGATAATCTATTTTTTTACTTTCTAAAAACTCTAATACTTTTTCTTTTTTCATTTCTATCCAAAAATTAAATGATATATGTCAGCAATAATAACCAGTGCAAACAAGACAATTATTCCAACCGTGTGTATAGTATTTTCAACTTTTTGATTAATTGGCTTTCCTCTAATCCATTCTATCGTTGTAAAGACCATTTTCGAACCATCAAGTGCTGGAAATGGAAACAAATTAAATATTGCCAAGTTTGAAGCAATAAGAGGAAGTAAAACTAATATATTGCTTAAACTATACATTGAATATTTTGCCATTGTTGTAACCGTGGTGATAGGCCCACCCAAGTTAGATAGTGCGATTTTACCAACAATAAGTTGCCAGAACAACGCTAATATTTGCCAAGATAAAACGCAAGTGAATGGAACGCATAATGCTAATGCTTTTCCAAAACTATATGGTGTTGCCTTAAAATATATGCCTAACTTGCTATTCCCTTCTTCATCAGCAAACATTTGTAGATTGATGTTTTGTGACACTCCATCTCTTTCAATGGTAACTTCAAAAACATCACCTTCACTATATCTTGCAATTAATGAATTTAAAGAATTACTATTTATAAAACTAATTTTTTCACCTTCTACGTGTGTTATTATATCACCAACTTGAAGTTCTGATTGAATGGAGCCATTAACTTCATCAATTTGAGTAATTTTAGGAATATCATAACCTACTGTGCATAACAATATTAAAGAGAAAATAATTGCTGAAACAAAATTGAAAAATGCACCAAAAAATAGAACAATTAATCTTTTCCAAGGCTTTTGTTTCATAAAGCTATTAGGATTTTCACTGTCTGTTTCACCATCTTCTCCATCAAAAGCACAATATCCACCAAGCGGAATTATTCTTAATGAAAAATATTCCCCATTTTTCCTCTTTTTTGAAAAAATAGCAGGTCCAAAACCAATAGAAAATTCGTTTATTTTAAAACCTAACATTTTGCCTGCTGTATAATGACCAAATTCGTGAATTGTAACCATAGCAAGCAATATAACAACTGCCAATAATATATATAGAACTATCAAATTTATCCCCCAAAAATCTTATCGATTTTTTCTAAATCGTTAATATTAATCGTTAACATTAGTTAATATTATAAATTATATTCAATTTTACAAAATAAATAACATAAAATAAATCAAACTAAAAATTGCATTAAAACTAATACCATCAAGCCTGTCCATAAAACCACCGTGGCCTGGGAAAACCGAACTATAATCTTTTGTTCTTGCTCTACGTTTAATAATTGAAGCAAAAATATCTCCCAATTGACTAATAATTCCTGCAAGGAAAAGATAAATAATAATAGCAATAGTAGGAACAAGTGACTCAGCAAGTCCTAATGAAACAAAAATCCAATAGATACCAAATCCACAAACAACACCACCCAACAATCCTCCAATAGCACCAGAAATCGTTTTATTTGGCGAAATTAATGGACACAATTTAGGTCCTTTAACACTGCTTCCAATAAGATATGCAAAAGTGTCATTAGCAATAGTTGTTACTATTGTAATAAGCAATAAGAATAAACTTAAATTAACATTTCCAAATTTAGTGGCAATTTCTAAATATTTAAAATCTGAAATATGATTAAAGAAATAAAGAGAACTTAAAATTAAAGAAGGATAAAGCATAATAAATCCGGTTAATAAAACTTTATTAATAACGAATGTTTTATAATCTTTAGCCAATTTTGATTCTTCATACTGTTTCATATTTTGTTTTTTCATTATTAAAATAACAATCAAATCAACAATCATAAGAACGATTATTAATGCAATACTTAAAAGTAAAATTGCATACACCTTCACATTCTTAACCATACAAAAATAAAATAGCAGATAATTTAAAGCTGGGTAAATAGAAATGATTACTCCTTCATTCATCCTACCACTTCTGTTAAAAACTCTAGACACTTCATTTGCACTAACTATTATTACCAAACAAAATAGTAAGTCAAATATTATATTGTTCACTTCTCTCAACAAAAATGCTAGTGCAACGACAAGCATAATTATCATTCCTGTAAAAAATCTCTGTTTCATTTTATCCCCTTTTATGCCTTACCAAATCTCCTATCTCTATTTTGATAGCTTTTTAAGGCTTTTTCCAACTTTTTCTTGTTAAAATCTGGCCAATAAGTTTTTGTGAAATATAACTCTGAATAAGCCAAATCAAAAAGTAAAAAATTTGAAATTCTTTGTTCACCACTCGTTCTAATTACAAAATCAACTGGTGGTAAATTTTTTGTATATAAATATTGCTTAATAATTTCTGGTGTGGCATCTTTAACATTATCTTTAATCATATTATTAAATGCATAAGCAAGTTCTTGCTGTCCACCATAATTTAAGCACATATTAATAACTAATTCATCATTTTCTTTTGTTCGTTCGATACAATTAATTAGACTTTTTTGCAAATCTTTAGGTAATTTAGAAATATCTCCAGAAATCATTAATTTTAAATTACTTTTTACAAAATCTTCTAAATTTTCATCGATATATTTTTGTAATAAATCGAAAATGTTTTCAATTTCTTCTTTACTACGCTTAAAATTTTCTGTTGAAAACACATAAAAGGATGCAAATTTAATTTTATATTCTAAACATGCTTTAATAATTTCTTTTACAGCTTCAACTCCATATTTATGACCAATTTTTCTAGGCAATCCACGTTTTTTTGCCCATCTTCCATTGCCATCCACAATAAAAGCAATGTGATTGGGTATTTTTTTTAGTTGCATACTTTCCCCCTTAAATATTAAATTTGAATTTATCAAAATAAATGATTAATTTACTATTTATATACTCAAATTTAACAAAAAGTTCGGTATCAAAATCTTTATTTTCGTTAATATCAACTATTTCGTATGATATTTTTTCTGCATCAAGCATTTTTAAAAGTTCATTTTTAGGATAGCCAATATAATCTTCTAATTGCATTAAACTTCCATAACCTCTTTTTCTTTATCTGATGCCATTTTATCAATTTTAGCAACATATTCATCAAGTATTTTTTGAATTTCTTTTTCGCTCAACTTTTCAGCATCTTCTGTGATTAAATTATCTTTCTTCAATGCTTTAATATTGTCTAGTGCATTTCTTCTTTCATTTCTAGCAGAAACCTTAACTTCTTCTGCAATTTTCTTTGTTTGTTTAACAAGTTCTTTTCTTCTTTCTTCAGTTAAAACTGGAAATACAAGACGTATTAATTTTCCGTCATCACTAGGATTAATGCCGATATTTGCCTCATTAATTGCCTTGACAACATCTTTAATCATCGATGTGTCCCAAAGTGAAATTAATAGCATTCTTGGTTCTGGAACACTTATATTTGCCATTTGATATAGTGGTGTCATTGTTCCATAATAATCAACCATAACTTTATCTAAAATTTTTGGATTTGCTCTTCCAGCACGAATTGAGCCAAATTCATTATTTAAATGAACTAGAACTTTTTCCAAATTTTGTCTTAAATCATCATAAACTTCTTTTTGCGTTGTCATACACACACTCCTTAAAATATATAATATATATTACTAGAAAAAAATAAAAATTGCAATTAATTTGACAGCATTTTTAACAAATATTTATTTTTTATCCAACAAAAAGAGAAGCCTTTTTGCTTCTCTTCATTTTTTAATTATTTTTGACCATATTTTGCAACTTCTTCAGCAAAATTTTCTTTTCTTTTTTCTAATCCTTCGCCCATTTCATAACGAGTAAATCTTCTAATTGTTAATTTTTCACCAATAGATTGAATTGCTTCGTTCATAACTTGTGTGATTGTTTTTGAAGGATCTTTAACAAATTCTTGTTCATATAAGCAAACTTCTTTATAGAATTTGTTCATTTTGCCATCAACCATTTTTTCGATGATTTGTGCAGGTTTATTGCTTGCTTCATTCATAACAGTTGCTTTAACAATTTCTCTTTCTTTAGCAACAATATCTTCAGGGATTTCACTGATTGATACATATTTTGGATTAGCAGCAGCAATTTGCATTGCAATATCTTTAGTAAGTGCAATAAAATTATCACTTCTTGCAACAAAGTCTGTTTCGCAGTTAATTTCAACTAAAACGCCAATTTTTCCACCCATGTGAATATAACTTTGAACAACGCCTTCTGCAGCAATTCTACTTGCTTTTTTAGCAGCAGCAGCCATTCCTTTTTCTCTTAAAAATTCAACTGCTTTTTCAATATTTCCTTCAGTTGCATTTAGTGCGTTTCTGCAATCAAGCATTCCAACGCCAGTCATTTCTCTTAATTTTTTAACATCTTCTGCTGTGAACATAATTTTTAATTCTCCTTATTATTCTTTACTTGAATCAACTTTTTCTGCTTCTTGTTCGAAAACTTTTTCAATATCTTCGATTGATTTTTCAGCCGTTGTTCCTTCTTCTTCTGGAAGTTCAACTGTTAATTGAACGCCTTCTTTTGCTTCAATAACCGCATTGGCCATAGCTGCAGCAATTAATTTTACAGAACGAATAGCATCGTCATTACCTGGAATAACATGAGTAATATAATCAGGATCGCAATTTGTGTCAATTAAACCAACTGTAGGAATATTTAAAGCTTTTGCTTCTTTAACACAAATATGTTCTTTTTTAGAGTCAACCACAAAGATAATTCCTGGAAGTTTAGTCATATCTTTAATACCACCAAGGTTCTTTTCTAGTTTATCTCTTTCTGCTTTTAATTTAATAACTTCTTTTTTAGGTAGTAAATCAAATTCACCTGTTTTTTCCATTTGATTTAACTTGTTTAATTTTTCAATACTTTTCTTAACTGTTTTGAAGTTAGTTAAAGTACCACCTAGCCAACGAGAATTGATGTAATACATTCCACATCTTTCAGCTTCTTCTTTAACAGCATCTTGAGCTTGTTTTTTTGTTCCTACAAATAAAACAGTTTTGCCTTCTTTAACTTCATCTCTAATGAAGTCATATGCTTTGTCGACTAATTCTAAAGTTTGCTCTAAGTCAATAATGTGAATATCTTTACGAGCAGTAAAAATATACTTATCCATTTTTGGATTCCATTTTCTTGTTTGATGTCCAAAGTGAACACCAGCTTCAAGTAATTGTTTCATTGAAACAGCACTCATTTTTTTATTCTCCTTTTCGTTTTTTATTTGTCCTCCCAAGCGTTTTAAAACTCCACCGACCACCAATTTTTATTGGCAACAATCGACAAATTTACGCAAGGTGTGTATTTTGACTTAGATATGATATCATAATAAAAAAAAATTTGCAAGTATTATTGCAAACTTTTTTATTTTTTTCGAATTTTATTCTTCAGATGCTTTTTCGTATTCTTCAAAAACAATATCTATAATATTATCATCTTCAACAAGATTTAATAATTCTTCTCCATCTTCAGTTTCTTCTAATTCAAAAACTAGGGCTTCATCATCTGCAAGACCTTCTGTTTTTTTAACAGGTCTTAAAATAGCATAATATTGTTCTTTAATTGGAATAACAGCAAATTGTTCAAATTCTACTTCTTCTTCATTTTCATCATATAAAATGATGTTAGAGTTATCATTTTCATCGAATAATTTTTCAAAAACACTTTTTTCTTCTTCCATAAAAATCTCCTTTTATTTTGTATCTAAATAGGTTTGGAGGATAATGCTTGCAGAAACTTGGTCTAAAAGTTGTTTTCTTTTTTCCCAACTTTTAATGGTTTGTTTTAATTGTTCTTCAGCTTCAACGCTTGAAAGTCGTTCATCTACAAAAACAATCTTTACATTTGCACTTTCCTTTAGTTTATTGGCAAATTCTTCAACAGCGTTAGCAATTTCGCCCTTATTACCACTCATCTCAAATGGAAGTCCAATAACAACAGTATCAACATTTTTTTCGTTAATTAAATTTGTTAAATACTTAATGTCATCCTCTTCATTTGTGCGTTTTAAAGTTGAATGTGGCGTTGCCAAAAATCCCATAATATCGCTAAAAGCTATACCTATTCTAGCCTTACCAAAATCAAGTCCCATTAACCTTTTAGAAACATTCATACTTTTATTATAACATAGTTTTAAAGTTTTTACTACTTTTTTAATCAATATTTTTTTATAATTTTATCTAATTTTGAATTATTTAATATTATTCTTTTAACTTAAAAAATTTAAAAATGACCGAGCATTTCGGTCATTATTTTTTTGTAATTAAACATTACATTTTGTTCACTGTGTCTTTAAGGGCTTTTTCTCCCTTTTCCATAATTTCTTGAACCTTTGGACTTGTGTGAACCAAAACTGCGCCTACTAATATTCCCATTGCTAGTCCAAATGTGAAACATTCTTTCATATTATACCTCCCCTTTTATTTATTTTCTGCAAAATTCAGCAAAATATTTAAAAATATAAAGGTAAAATTTAACAAAAAAAGTGAGATTTATCTCACTTAATTCTTTTTATTTTCTTTTTCCAATTTTTTGTAATAATCCTTAACTGCTGCTTCAATTCCCTCTTTGGCTAAAATTGAACAATGAATTTTATTTGCAGGAATTTCTCCCATTTCCTTTAAAATATCTTCATTAGTAACTTTTAATGCCTCTTCAATAGTAAGTCCTCTAATTTTATCACAAGCAATATCAGTTGAAACAATGGCTGCAACACAACCAAAAGTTTTGAATTTGGCATCAATAATTCTATCTTCTTCAATTTTTAAATAAAATTTCATTATATCGCCACAACGAGCATTGCCAACAGTTCCTACACCACTAGCATTTCTAATTATACCAACATTTTTAGGACTTTGAAATCTGTCCAAAACATATTTTGAATACATATTACTTCACCCCTTTCAATTGTAGTGGAGAAATTTCACGAAGTTTTGCGACTATTTCTACTAATTTTTCCACAACATAATCTATATCTTCTTTTGTTGTTAATTTAGATAAAGAAAATCTTATTGTTCCATTGCTAATTTCTTGTGGAACTCCCATTGCATCAAGCACATGACTAGGTTCTAGTGAACCACTTGTGCAAGCACTTCCTGTTGAAACACAAATACCTTCCATATCTAACATTGTTAAAATGCTTTCACCTTCAATACATTCAAAAGATAAACTTAAAATGTGAGGTAATCTTTGGGCGTGATGTCCATTAAATCTTACACCTTTAATTTTAGAGGTAATTTCACTTTGTAAATAATCTCTTAACATTTTTAGTTTTGAATTTGTTGCAAACATATCTCGTGTTGCAATTTCTACAGCTTTACCAAATCCAACAATTGCTGGAACATTTGTTGTTCCACCACGTTTTCCTCTTTCTTGATTGCCACCATAAATTATGTTATCAATTTTAATGCCCTTTTTAAGATATAAAGCACCAACACCCTTTGGCCCATAAATTTTATGACTGGAAATTGTTAAAGCATCAATACCAATTTCTTCAACATCAATGTTAATATGAGAAAAGGCTTGAACACAATCGGTATGAAAAATAACCCCA
Source organism: Christensenellales bacterium (assembly GCA_051889995.1). Taxonomy (GTDB): domain Bacteria; phylum Bacillota; class Clostridia; order Christensenellales; family UBA1242; genus UBA7868. The sequence continues at coordinate 21,527 of JBJFDL010000005.1, read as the reverse complement.
TCTCTTTCTTTACAAGTTTGAGCAATTGCTTTTAAGTGTTGAATTGTTCCAACTTCGTTATTTGCAGTCATAATTGAAACTAAAATTGTATCGTCACATATGTAGTGCATCAATTCACTTAATTTAACGATACCAGTTTCATCAACATCAAGATAAGTTACCCTAAAGCCTTCTTTTTCAAGTTGTTTGCACGCGTCCAAAACACTGTGATGTTCAATTTTTGAAGTAATAATATGATTTCCATATTTTCTGTTAGCTCTTGCTAATCCTAAAATGGCCCAGTTGTTTGCTTCAGTTCCACCACTTGTAAAATAAATTTCATTAGGTTTTGCGTTTAACGATTTTGCAATTTTAATTCTTGCATTATCAACAGCAGAACTTGCCTTTCTTCCAACTTGATGCAAACTGCTAGAATTACCATAATTTGCATTAAACATTGGTAACATTTCTTGTAAAACTTCACTATTAACATATGTTGTTGCAGCACTATCTAAATAAATAACCTTATTCATCTCTTCTCCTTAAATTCTCTTTTATTTTACAACGATTATTAATTATTGTCAATATTAATTTATTTTTTAAAGAGAATTTTTTGTATAACCATAGTTTCTTATTTAAGCATATCCAAGATAAATTCTTTATTTTTTAAGCCAATGCTTCTTTTAACCTCAACTCCACCATCAAATAAAATCATTGTTGGCACACTCATAACACCATAACTTTTGGCAATATCAAAACAAGCATCAACATCAACTTTACAAATTTGGGTTTCGCTCTCATTAGCAACTTCTTCCAAAATCGGTGCAAGCATCTTACAAGGTCCACACCAAGTAGCGAAGAAATCAACTAAAACTCTCTTTTTTTGTTCTAAAATTAAATCATTAAATTCTTCTTCTGCAATAATTCTAACTTCTCTCATATTTTTTCTCCCCTTTTTTATTTTAAACGATAATTATTTTTTTATTATATCGTTTATAACGTAACTCGCAAGTGTGATTCCACACAAGGCAACATTATAACTTATTGAAAAAACTTTTGTTTTATCGCTTTCATTATCACTTATTGTTGATGAGCAACATACTTTTAATTTTGAAATATTTTTCTTTTTAAGTTCACAACGAAGTTTTCTTGCTAAAGCATCATTTTTCGTCTTATAAATATCAGTAATTTCAAAATTTGTTGGCTTATATCTGTTTCCTGCTCCCATTGAAGAAAGGATGTTTATTTTATCACGATAGCAATATTCTATTAATGCTAATTTATCCTTAAAACTATCAATACAATCTAAAACGTAATCATATGAATTTAAATTAAATGATTCGATATTATCTTGAGTTATTCTATCGCAAATCGTTGTTAAATTAATATTTGGATTAATATCTTTAATTCTTTTTTCAAAGCAATCAACTTTGTTTTCACCAATAGTTGAAGATAAAGCAATTATTTGCCTATTTATGTTTGAATAATTAACTTTGTCAAAGTCTACAATAGTCAAGTTAGACACACCACTTCTAACAAGCATCTCAGTCAAATATCCGCCAACACCGCCTACTCCAAAAATGATAACCTTTTTTGATTGTATTTTTTTAAAGTTATCCTCACCTATTAAGTTTATCGTTCGTTCAAAAATATTCTCCATTATAATCCTATAAAATATATTTATTTAAATCAAATTTTCTTAATGTTGAACTAAATGTTTTGTCTACGTAATCTTTATCTATTTTCATTTTAAACATTTCAAATGTTCCATCAGCATTAAAACTAATGTCTTCAATTAATTTTTCTAAAATTGTTTGTAATCTTCTAGCACCGATATTTTCACCTGTTTCATTTTCTCTTTCAGAAAGAAGAGCAATTTCTTCTATTGCATCTTGCGTAAATTCAAGTTCGATATTATCAACTTTTAATAATTCAGTATACTGCTTTGTAAGTGCATTTTTAGGTTCTGTTAAAATTTTAACAAAATCTTCTTTTGTCAAATTATTTAAGTCAACACGAATTGGAAATCTTCCTTGTAATTCTGGAATTAAGTTTTCAATATTTGCAATGTGAAAAGCTCCTGCCGCAATAAATAATATATAATCAGTTTTTATAACACCATATTTTGTCGAAACGCTACAACCTTCAACAAAAGGTAAAATATCTCTTTGAACACCTTCACGAGAAACGTCATTGCCATTATTTGTGCCTTTAACAGCAATTTTATCGATTTCATCAATGAAAATAATGCCTTCTTGTTCAGCTCTTTTAATTGCTTCAGAATTAACACTTTCCATATCTATCAATTTAGCGCTTTCTTCATTCAAAAGCATTGTTCTTGCTTGTTTGATAGATATTTTTTTCTTTTTCTTTGCCCCACCCGGTATCATATTAGAGAAAATATCCCCAATATTAATTTCATTAGCATTAGCAATTGAAATTTCAAATGCCTGTGGTTTAACTGCAACATCTATTTCAATTATTTCGTCATCATAGGCACCATTTGTTAATTCTTTCATTATTCTTTCTTTATCTTCATCAATTAAAGCATTTTCATCTTTTTTTCTTGGATAAATTATGTCAAACAATTTTTTATTAACAACAACACTTGCTTTTTCTTTAACTGTTTGCATTTTTTCTTCTCTAACCATTCTTACTGAAACTTCAACCAAATCACGAATCATACTTTCACAATCTCTACCTACATAACCAACTTCTGTGAATTTAGTTGCTTCAACTTTAACAAAAGGTGCCTTAACAAGTTTTGCCAATCTTCTTGCAATTTCAGTTTTTCCAACGCCAGTTGGACCTTTCATAATAATATTTTTAGGTGTGATTTCATCTTGTAACTCTTTGCTTAATTTACTTCTTCTATAACGATTTCTTAATGCAACCGCAACGGCTTTTTTGGCTTCCAGTTGTCCAATAATATACTTGTCTAATTCATTTACAATTTGTTTTGGTGATAAATCCATATTCTTTCCTCCTAAACTTTTTCCACAATAATATTGTTATTGGTAAAAACACAAATGCTAGATGCAATTTCCATTGCCTTTTTAGCAATAACTTCTGCGGAATAATCCGTGTTTTCTTTTAGCGCTTTCGCGGCAGCATAAGCGTAATTTCCACCCGAGCCAATAGCACATAAACCATCATCTGGTTCAACAACTTCTCCATTTCCTGAAATTATTAATAATTTTTCTTTATCAGCAACAATCATCATTGCTTCTAATTTTCTCATAATTTCATCACGTCTAAACTGTATAGCAAGTTCGACAGCACTTCTCATTAAATTTCCACTAAATTTATTTAACATTTCTTCAAATCTAGCACTTAAACTAAAAGCATCGGCAACACCACCTGCAAAGCCAATTACAACTTTATCATCGAAAATTCTTCTTACTTTTCTTGCCGAATTTTTCATTATAACTGATTGTGACATAGTAACTTGTCCATCACCAGCAATTACAATATCATTTCCCTTTTTTACTCCAACAATAGTTGTTCCTCTAAATTGTTCCATTTGTATCTCCTTTTAATTTTTTAATATATTCCAAACTTTTGTTTGATAAACTTAATTTATCCCTACACTTATCAATTCCTAAATTCGATAAAATCACGCCCCAGTTCGTGTTCATTGGTTGAAAGTTTTCGCTTTCGCAATGAGTAATGTAATAAGCCAATCCACCAATCGCAGTGTAGTTAGGTAAAATAAATTCTTCCTTATTACAAATATGATTATATATATTAATTCCAGCATATAATCCACTTGCAATACTTTCGACATATCCTTCAACGCCAGATAATTGTCCTGCAATAAAAATATTAGGATAATTTTTTAGCTGATAAGTTTCTTTTAAATTTAAAGGCGCATTAATAAATGTATTTTTGTGCATTTCACCATATCTGACAAATTTTACATTTTTTAATGCTGGTATTAATGAAAACACTCTTTTTTGTTCTCCAAACTTTAAATTTGTTTGAAATCCTACCATATTTAACATATTTCCATTATTATTTTCTTTCCTTAATTGAACAACGGCATAAGGCCTTTTATTTGTTTTAGGGTCAATTAAGCCTACTGGTTTTAATGGACCAAACAATAAAGCTTTTTCTCCACGCTTTGCCATCACTTCAACAGGCATACACCCTTCAAAAACTTTGCTATTTTCGAAATCTTTCAATTCAACAGTTTCAGCATTAACTAATTCTTTATAAAAAATATCATATTCATCTTTGTTCATAGGGCAATTTATATAATCATCCTGCCCTTTTTGATATCTATCTTGAATAAAATAATTTTCTTTATCAAGACTTTCGAATTCAATAATAGGTGCCATAGCATCAAAAAAATATAAACTATCTTTTTGCAGTAAATTTTTAATTGAATTTAAAAGTTTTTCACTTGTTAATGGTCCTGTCGCTATAATTGTAGGCGTATTTACATCAATTTCATCAATTTCACAACTTTCAAAATGTAAATTGCTAAAAGATTTTAGTTTTTTAGTGATTTCTTCACTAAATTTTTCTCTATCAACAGCAAGCGCTCCACCTGCTGGCACTTCTACAGAAAAAGCTGTTTTTAATAATAAACTATCAAGCAAAAGCAGTTCTTGTTTTAAAAGACCTTTTGCGTTTTCCAAATTTTTTGATTTTAAAGAATTACTGCAAACTAATTCTGCAAAATTTGGATTTTTATGTGCTGGAGAAAAACGTGAAGGTTTTAAATCATAAAGATAAACCTCTACACCACGTTTTAATAGTTGATAACTTGCCTCACAACCAGCAAGTCCTGCACCAACAACATTAACTCTCACTCTTGCTTTCTTTCTCCTTTGTTATTTTTACAATATTTTTACAATTTGGATAGTTAGAACATGCGTAAAAATAGCCATATTTTCCACTTTTTAATGTCATATTTGCCCCACATTTATCGCATACAACAACTTTTTCTGGGTCTATACCCTTTGGACAGATTTTTTTAATATTATCACAATTTGGGTAATTTGAACAACCTAAAAACTTACCAAACTTGCCTTGTTTTTCAAGCATTTTGGCACCACATTTTTCACAAACTATGTCTGTTTCTTTATCATCTTTTAAAGGATTAATATTTTTTATATTTTTACATTTTGGATAGTTAGGACAAGCAAGGAATTTGCCATATTTTCCTTCTCTTTCAACCATATGAGCACCACATTTTTCACAAATTACATCTGTAACAACCACTTCACTAATTGTTGCACCTGCATTCTTCAATTGTGGTATAAATTTAGTATAAAAGCCACTAATAAGCTTATGCCAATCTCGGTCACCAGAGGCAATTTCATCTAGTGCTGTTTCCATTTGAGCAGTGAATTTAATATTTATAGTTTTAGCGAAATTCTTTTCTAAAAACTCCATAACTTTAAATGCCACTTCGCTTGGAACAATACTCTTACCATCTTTTGTGCAGTATCTTGTTAAAAGCACATTAATAATTGATGCATAAGTAGCTGGTCTACCAATTCCATTTTCTTCCATCGCTTTAACTATGCTTGCTTCAGTATATCTTGGCTCAGGTTTTGTGAATTTTTGTTCTGGTAAAAATTCCAAGAGTTTTAACTCATCATTTTCATTTAATGGTGGTAGTTTAACTTCATTTTCTTTACTTGCATCAACATAAACTGCTGTGTAACCTAAAAATTTTGGAGTTTTTCCTGAAACTTTAAATATTTCCTTTCCACAACCAATTTCAACAGAAACGCTATTATATTGTGCTTCAGTCATTTGGCTTGCTAAAAATCTGTTGTAGATTAATTTATACAACTTGTATTGTTCGGCATCGATTTTATCTTTTAAACTTTCGGGTGTTCTTTTTAAATCTATTGGCCTTATAGCTTCGTGAGCATCCTGTGCATCTTCTTTGGATTTATAAATATTAAATTTTTTAGGGCAATAGTCATCACCAAAATTTTCTTTGATAAAATCTCTAGCACGCATCATTGCACCTTCGCTTATCCTTGTAGAGTCAGTTCTTATATAAGTTACAAGCGCTATTTTTCCTTCGCCTTTAATTTCAACACCTTCATACAAGTTTTGTGCTAAACTCGTTGTCTTCTTAATTGAAAAATTCAACTTGTTTCCTGCATCTTGTTGCAAACTTGCAGTTGTAAATGGAGGTTGTGGTTTAGATTTTGTAACACTCTTTTTGACATTTTTAACAATAAATTTTTCGCCGTCTAGAGAACCTAATAACTCTTTCATTTGGCTTTCGCACTTAATTTTTTCATCATTACTTAAAACTAAATTTGCTTTGAATGTTGGTTTTTCACCTATTTTCTCTAAGTTTGCAGACAAGTTCCAATATTCTTCAGGAACAAATGCTTGAATCTCTTTTTCTCTATCGACAATCATTTTTAATGCAGCACTTTGAACCCTACCGGCACTAAGGTTAGGTTTAATCTTTTTACAAATAATTGGAGAAATTTTATAACCAACTAATCTATCTAAAACTCTTCTTGCTTGTTGAGCATTTACCAAGTTTAAATCTATGCTTCTAGGATTATTCAAAGATGCAAGTATTGTTTCTTTATCGATTGAGTTAAAAGCCGTTCTAACTTTATCTTCAGGATTTATATTTAGAACATAAGCAATATGATATGCAATTGCTTCCCCTTCTCTATCTGGGTCGGTTGCAATATATATTTTTTCTGCCTTTTTTGCAATTTTGGTTAAATCACTCACAACTTGATGTTTGTCTTTCATTATTTCATAACTAGGTTCAAAATTGTTATTAATTTGAACACCTAGTGTTTTCTCTGGTAAATCTCTTATATGTCCTTTTGTTGCAAAAACTTCAAAATCATTACCAACATATTTTTTGATAGCTTCCCTTTTGTTTGGGGCTTCAATAATTAATAATTTCATAATTCTCCTTATAATGAATATGTGTTACCTGCTAATTTTTTTATTATTCCACGAAAATTTAACATTGTCAACAAATTTGAAAGAGTTTTGCTGTCAAAGTTTGTCTTAATTACCAATTCATCAAAACTCATTTCACCTTCTTTAAGCAAATTATATATGATTGCTTCATCAACAGATAATTGAATATTTTTAGAAATGCTTTTATTTGGTGTTTTATGATAAACTTTCAAAATATCATCAACTGATGTAACCATATTCGTTCTTAAATCTTTAATTAACGCATTACAACCTTCACTTGCACTACTTGTAATGTTACCAGGGACAACAAAGAGGTCCTTGCCATAGTTTATAGCATATTCTTTTGTGTGCATAGTTCCACTTTTTAAACTTGCTTCTGTAATTAACACTCCACTAGATAATCCTGCAATTATTCTGTTTCTATATGGAAAATCATAGTTTAATGCCTGATATTCTGGTGCTTTTTCGGTTACTAACAAGCCCGTCTTTTCAATTTCACGACTTAATCCCTCGTTGCCACTAGGGTAAATATGTTCAAAGCCACCTGCTAAAACTGCTATAGTTTTACCCTTTTCGGCCAAACAGCCCTTATGTGATATTGTATCAACGCCGTCAGCGAGTCCACTAACAATATTAAAACCATTTCTCGTTAATTCTCTTGCGAATTTATTTGTTACTTCTTTTCCGTAATTAGTTGGATGTCTTGTCCCGACCATAGAAATGTTATTATCATCATTTAACAAAGATATATCACCTTTACAATATAAAACAAAAGGTGGATTATCAATATTTTTTAACCTTTCAGGATATTCATTTGAATTGATTGTTATAGTTCTAATTCCTTTTTTAGAAATTGAATTAACATATTCATCAATCAAATTGTTTTTAATATCATAATAAATACGCGAAAATTGTTCGTAATTTATAATATTTTCTAATTTTGGATAGCTATTAATAAAATCATTTAAAAAATCGCCATTTTTTAGTGCATTAAAAATACTATCCTTTTTCTTGTAGGATAGGAAATCAAATTTATCTAACCAAATTAAAATTTTATCTTCCATTTACACCCAATACTTATTGTCTAACGCACGATAGCTAATTGCTTCTAACAAATGATTTGTTTGTATTTCTTCACTGTTATCTAAATCAGCAATCGTTCTCGCAACTTTTAAAATTCTATTGTTTGCTCTTGCTGTTAAGTTATATGTGTTGAATGCCATTTTCATAATGTTTTGACATTCTTCATTAAGTTTGCAATATTTTGTGCATAACTTATTATTCATACTAGCATTATTATGAATTCCAGTGCCTTTAAAACGCTCAAGTTGAATTTTTCTTGCCTTATTAACTCTTGCTTTAATTGTTGCACTGCTTTCCTCTTGTGTTTTGCCGACCAAATCATCATATTCAATTCCATCAACTTCAACGTGCAAGTCAATTCTATCCATAATTGGACCACTTAACTTATTTAAATATTTGTGAATTTGTGTTCCCGTGCATTTACACTCTACCTTCTTGCTTCCATAATATCCACAAGGACAAGGATTCATGCTTGCAATTAAATTAAATCTTGCAGGATATTCAATTGATTGCATTAATCTTGCAACTGTAATAATGCCATCTTCAAGTGGTTGTCGCATTGCTTCAACGGCGTTTCTAGAATATTCTGGTAACTCATCCAAAAACAACACCCCATTATGTGCTAGACTTATTTCTCCAGGTCGTGCTTGATGTCCACCACCCATTAAAGCAACCGTCGTTGCAGTGTGATGTGGCGACCTAAAAGGTCTGTTAACAATTATTCCAGTGTTAGCATCAAGTGTTCCAGCAATGCTATGTATTTTTGTAACCTCCAACGCTTCTTCAAAAGTCATATCTGGCAAAATGCTTGGAAAACATCTTGCTAGCATTGTTTTTCCACTTCCAGGTGGTCCAATCATAAGCAAGTTATGTCCACCTGCTGCAGCAATTTCCATTGCTCTTTTAGCATTAAATTGGCCTTTAACTTGTGAAAAATCCTCACAAGAATAATTATTCTCTCTTATTGTTTCATAATTTTGAATTTCAACCTTTTTTGCATCTAATTCTCCATTAAAATAATCTACAACTTCTTTTAGATTTTTGAAAGCGTATGTTTCTATTCCTTCAATAAAACTAGCTTCCTTTTGATTATCATAAGGAATTATAACTTTTTTAAAACCTGCTTCTCTGCTTGAAATTAAAACTGGCAAAATTCCATTGACTTTTCTTAAATCTCCATTTAAAGAAAGTTCCCCAATTAAAATATAATCACTAATGCTTTCGTTTTTGATTTGCTCAGTTGCTTTTAAAATTCCAAGAGCAATTGGCAAATCGTAGTAGGCACCTTCTTTTTTTGTGTCTGCTGGCGCAAGATTTACAACAACCTTATATTTAGGAAATTCCAAAAATGGTGTGTTTTTAATTGCGCTTTTAACTCTTTCTTTACTTTCTTTAATGGCTGTATCTGCAAGTCCAACAACATCATAGGATGGTAAACCATTATTAATATCTATTTCAACTTCAACTTTATACCCCGTTATTCCAATAAGGCCATAACTTTTAACTTTTGCTATCATACAGTTAATTATAACAAATTTTTCAAAATTTCAAAATTAATTTAATACAAAATTAAAAATAATAAAAAACGAGGCTAAGCCCCGAATTTAAACCCTTTATTTTTCTTGTTTCATTTCATTAAGGAAATTAATGAAATTAGTTATGTCTGTAAATTGTCTATAAACACTTGCAAAACGAATATATGCAATTTCGTCGAGTTTTTGCAATCTATCCATCACTAATTCACCAATTTTTTTGCTCTCTATTTCACTTTTTAATAAGTTTTGAATTTCTTTTTCAATGCTATCACATAGTTCATTAATTTGCGCCATAGAAACAGGGCGCTTTTCACATGCCTTGATTAGTCCAGATTTAATTTTCTCTCTATTAAAAGGTTCTCTGGTTTGGTTATTCTTAATAACTAAAATAGGAGTTGTTTCAACTGTTTCAAAGGTAGTAAATCTTCTGCCACATTTTAAACACTCTCTCCTTCTTTTAATGCAAGCACCATCTTCAATAACACGAGAATCTACTACTTTATCTTCATCATTACCACAAAATAAACATTTCATATTTTTATTATATCACACTAACGATAAAAATGTATACCATTTTTCATAAATTTTCAAATTGTTTATTTTATTTGCCTAAATTTTATTTAAAATTTGTAAAAACAAGAAAATTGTCTAATTTTAAAGAATAAGCACGAAAACTCTCTCATATACTTTTATATGCAAGGTGGTGGATTAGAATTTTCATTTACCGAATTAAAATGCAAACTTGTTGTTAATGTTTTAGATGGTAAAATTTTAGGTAATATAATAGACATAATTTTTATACCTCAAACTGGAAAAATTATGGGATTTTTAGTGCCAGGTGCTAGAAAAAGTTTCTTTAAATCAAGTGATAACATTTTTATTCCATATTCTGCTGTTTGTAAAGTCGGTTGTGATGTTATTTTAGTTGAATTGTTTGTTGAATGTAAAACAAAAGTTCCACCTTCACCTAAAAATAATCTGATAGGTGTGTTAGAAGAAAATGGTGAAGAAAAAATACCTGTAGTAGATGCAAAAATTTATCCATCTTAAGAAAATACTACATCTAAAATCATCATAACACAAAATCCTATGATAAAACACCACGTGCCAAGCTTATTGTGTCCACTTAAATTTGCTTCAGGTAATACTTCTTCAACAATAACATAAAGCATAGCACCAGCAGCAAATCCTAAAACGTAACTTAAAATACCAGATAAGCTTTTTGCCAAAAACAGACCAATAACCCCACTAATTGGTTCAACTATTGCAGATAAAAAAACATATAAAAAGGCTTTTTTACTACCCATCGTTGCTTTCATAGGTAAAGCAACTGCAGTTCCTTCTGGAAAATTTTGTATACCAATTCCAATTGCAAAAATGAGTGCAGTCATACATAGCGAAATATCTTTGCTTAAAAGTGCAACACCAAACGCAAATCCTGTTGCAAGGCCTTCGGGTATGTTGTGTAGTGTTACAGCCAAAAACAACTTAAAATTTTTGTTTTGTTGTTTGTCGACATCGCTCTCTATCTTTTTAGTAAACAAATCCAACATAGCAATAAAAAGCCCGCCCAAAGCAATTCCAACAATACTAGGAATAAAACTAAAAGTGCCTAGATTTTCTGCATAATTTATACTAGGAATAATTAAAGACCAGATAGTCGTGGCAAGCATAATTCCAGCACTTAAGCCGTAAAAAATCGTGCTTAATTTTCTGCTTATATTATTTTTAAAAAAGAAGATTAAACATCCACCTAAAAGAGTCATTACAAAAGCAAAAGAAATGCCTATAAAAATATACCAAAACATACTTCATTATATGTGCATTTATTAATTTTGTTAATTTATCAAATCATTTCCCTTCACTCATAAAAAAACTAGCAAACTTGCTAGTTTTTTTATTAATATTTGAGCAATTTTTATTACTTACATTAAATTTACTTAGCATTTCTGCTATGAAAGAACTGTTAAAATATAAATTTATAATTAGGACTTTTTAATCTATTCTATCTAAACTTTTTAAATCAAATAAGTTCGCTAAATTAGCATTGATTATTCAAAGTTTAATTAAAAGTCTAATATATTTCAATAAACTATTCAAATATTAAAAAAACCACTAGATTAATTTCTAGTGGAGTTTTATTATCTTTTTGTAATGTCTTCTTTAACTCTTGCTGCTTTACCAGTTAAATCACGTAAGTAATAAAGTTTTGCTCTTCTAACTTTACCTTTACGAACAACTTCAATTCTGTCAATACGTGGAGAGTGGATTGGGAATGTTCTTTCAACCCCAACACCGTAAGAAATTCTTCTTACTGTAAAAGATTCTCTGATTGAGCCATTTTTTCTTGCAATTACAATGCCTTCATAAGCTTGTAATCTTTCCTTGTCTCCTTCAACAACTTTTACATATACTCTAACGGTATCACCAATATTAAAGTCTGGTACATCTTTTTTAATGTTTTCTTGTTCAATAACATCAACTAAATTCATTATGTGCCTCCCACTTTAAAATGTTTAACTCGACCATTCATACACCGTTTGCAGAGGACTAGCCACAATTAACGATTAATAATAACACATTTATTAAATAAAATCAAGCATTTTTTTTAATTTTTTCAATTATTTTCAAAAATTTTAACATTTTATTTAAATTCCAATTTTTCTTTTAATTTTCTTGATTTTCAGCAAACTATAAAAAAGCAAATTATTAGAATTTAATTTTTACACTTATATTTTTTCTTTTCTTCAATTATTTTTTTAATTTCATCAGCATATTTAAATCCCATTGTTTTACCATAGGCTATTGAACGAGAAATGCTTTCAATATCTATACTGACAGGATTAACATCTTCAAGACCATCAAAACAATAAATATCATAGTAGTCTTTATATTTTTCTTTATCGTTTTTCCAAGTATTATCAATCATTAAGTTCATTGAATCTATTAAAATGTTAAAAGTATTTTTAGGTGTTTGCTCATCTTCGTAATCACTTAAGCAATTAACTGCAATAACAACATCCATATCCCTTTCTTTTAAAATTCTAAACGGAACAGGTTCAACGGCACCACCATCAATATAACAAGTATTATCTTTATAAACGGGTGTAAAAATACCAGGAATAGCACTAGATGCCCTTAAAGCATCAACCATCGAGCCTTCTTCAAAAACTTTGATTTTACCTGTTTTTATATCTGTTGCCTGTGCAACAAATTTTATTTTAGTGTCTTCTATATTTTTACACTTTAAATGTTCTGATAAATATTTTTCAAGTCTTTTACCAGTAAAAAGCCCTTCTTTTAATATTTTAAAAACATTTAATTCAATAATGTCGCCTTTGGTTAAAGATTTAGATAAACTCTCTAATTCTTCTAAACTAACGCCACTCGCATATAGTCCACCAATAATTGCTCCCATACTAGCGCCTGCAATCATGTCAACTTTAATACCACTTTCTTCTAATGCTTGCAAAAAACCTAGGTGTGCCACTCCACAAGCACCTCCAACACCTAATGCTAAACCAATTTTAATCTTGCTCATGATTTCATTATATGTCATTTTACAAAAAAATTCAATTATAACACAAAATTTTTTTTAATATTGACAAAATTTCTTAAATATTTTATCATTAAACAACGGAGGAAAATATGGAATTAGGAAAAACTCAATTAGATTTTATTAAAAAAAATTTAGAACTATTATATTTGCACTCAAAAAGAGATTACACACAATCATATTATGTTGGAGAAATTTGTGCCAAAATGGCAAAACTGCTTCACTTAACTCTTGAAGAAACAAATGCTCTTCAAATTGCTGCAACAGTTCACAATTTTGGAAAATTAAAAATTGATAAAAAATTATTACAAAATGAAAATTTGACAGCAAATGAAAAAAAAGAAATGAAAAAACATGTAGAATATACTTTAAAAATGATTAAGCCTTATTTCAGCAAACAAGTATACTCTATCGTTGAAAAACATCACGAAAGATTAGATGGCTCTGGTTATCCAAACAAATTAAAAGGTGAAGAATTATCTCTTCTAGACAGAGTTTTTCATGTTTGCGATGTAACAAGCACTTTAATGCTACCAAATAATTCAAAATGTGCATTAACAAAACATGAAATCGCTGATTACTTAATTACTTGCGTTGAAAAGAGCGAGTTGGATGAAGAAATTACACAATTATTAATTGAAGAGTATATTGCAAGTTGTGATAAAATACCAAATAAAAAAAATCACGATAATCTAACAAAATAATTAAATAAAATCAATAATATTTTCATCAATTATAATAAACTCTTTAATATTAAATTCACAAATTTATTTTCTAACAAAAAGAAAGCTTTAATGAAAAAAAATCATAACATGTTAGCAGAAAATTATTTATCTCAAAAAGACAAAATAATTGCAAGTTAATTGTCTAATTAGTGTATCGATAATACCCTTTCTAGAGAATAAATGAGTAAAATATTAAATAAAGAATTTCTAAAAATTGTTTGGATAGAAATATTACAAACCTTATAATAGAAAAATGTATTTTACATAACAGAAAAATAATAAAAAAAGATATAAAAAATAAACATTTTTAATTTAAAAAAATCAAATTAAATTTTGATTTTTTTTTATTAGATAGTAGTTAAATTAAAATTTTCTATAAAACATAATATCAACACTTCATTTTTTATGAGGTGTTTTTTATAATGATAATTTTTTAAGAGATAAAAACAAAATCTACTCATAGTAGAGTGAAAAAAATAAACTCTACCAAGCACATTTTGATTGTAGAACAATTAAAGTCGAAGTAGATTGACTATATGCATAAAATTGCAGATAATTTTAATATATATTTTTAATTAAGGAGACAAATGTATATGAATAATTTTATCATTTCAAGCGAAAGCGCTTGTGATTTAACAAAAGAACAAATTGAAAAAAATAACTTTAAAGTTGCAAGTATGAATTTTAGATTAGGTATTAAAGACTACAACTCAAATGATAATATAACAACTAAAGAAATTTGTGAAAAAATGCTACAAGGTGAAAATATGCAAACTTTTCAAATTAATGAATATGAGGCAAAAGAATATCTAACCAAATTATTAGAAGAAGGTAAAGATATTTTGCACATAAGTTTTTCTAGTGCTATGAGTGGAACATATAACAATTTCAAAAAAGTAAGCGAAGAATTAAATAAAACATCTAAAAATAAAATTTATGTTGTTGATTCACTTTGTCAATCTTTGGGTCTAGGATTGCTTATGATATTAGCCAATGAAGAAAGCAATAAAAATAATTGGAACATTCATGAATGTATTAAGTTTATTGAAGATACTAAATTACATATAGCACATTCATTTACTGTAGACACATTAAAGTTTCTTGCAAAAGGTGGCAGAATTCCGCCTACTCTTGCATTAGTTGGAAATTTGATTAACCTTAAACCAATTTTACATTTAAGCAATGAAGGTAAAATCACACAACAACAAAAAGTTATAGGAAGAAGAAAATCTTTAAACATTTTAATAGAAAAGTTTAAAGAAAATTTCAATGGCAAATTTAACAAACTTTTTATTAGCGAATCAAATTCACTAGATGATGCTAATTTAGTTGCAAATATAATTAAAAAAGACTTCCCTAATTTGGAAATTGTAATAAATGAATTAGGCCCTGTTATTGTTTCACATTCTGGTCCTGGTGTTATAGCAATGTATTACAGCGTTGACAATAGATAAAAATCAAATTAATAATATAATAGATTTCTAGCTATTTGTCTAACTTTATTTCTCTATTGTTATCTTAAACGTTAAATAGCAGAACAATTATAGTATTTAAAATTATAAAATAATGAAAATAAATAAAAAATAGTAAAATTGAAAAAAAATCTATGGAATTTCTTATGCCATAGATTTTTATTTTTTATTCAGTTCTTAAGCATTTCACAGGGTCTTTATTAGATGCTATTTTTGCAGGAATTGTTCCAGCTATAGTTGTAAGCAATGTGCTAATTACAACTAAAATTAAAGCACTAATTGGCTCTAAAATGGCCATACTTGTTGTTATTGCTCCACCAGCGATTGAAATTATTATTGCAGATATTGCAAATGTTAATAAATAACTTACAAAAACGCCGATTAAACCAGCAAATAGTCCAATTATGATTGTTTCGCTTGTGAATATTCGAGATATATCTTTTTTCCTTGCGCCAACACTTCTTAAAACCCCTATTTCCTTCGTTCTTTCAATTACAGATGTGTAAGTTATAATTCCAATCATAATTGAAGAAACAACCAATGAAATGGCAGCGAAAGCAATTAATATATATGAAATAATATCAATCAATTCACCCATGGAGTTTGTTAAAATTCCTGTCAAATCGGAATATACAATTCTGTTCAATGCTCCACTATTTGAATTATTCCAAGTTGATATATAATCAATTATATCTTGCTTTGCATCAAAACTTGTTGGATAAAATTTTAATGAAAATGGTGTTGAACTTGCTCCAACTGTTTGCAATGAAAGTTCATATGCCTGTTTAAATGAAATGGTTTTCTTCATTTTCACAGAAACATCAGAAACAATGGCTGATGTAGATTCATATTCAAAGTTTGCTAGTTCTTCCATTCCATAACTTGCCAAATATGACTTTAATTCACTAACACTAATTGAGTATTTCCAAGGTAAATCAATATTATATATTTCATCACCTTCTTTTCCTGCTGTAATATTGTTTTGTATTGCAGTTTCTGTTGCCAAAACAATATCAGATTTTTTTGCATTTTCATAAAATAAATTTGTTAATTTTGTGGTGTAAGCCAAACCAGTGTTTAAAAATTCCATATCAATATCTTTTTTAGCCACTAAAACACCACTTATTCTCATTTTTAAAATACCGTCGTTTTCAACATCAAAATCGCTTAATTCTTTTGCGCTGTTAAATGCTGTTGTTATGTATGAATTGTCATAAGAATTAGCTTCGTTAGGCAAGGTTATTGGTTTATATTTCCCATCTTCAAATTTATAATAACCATTATTTAATAATAGTACATATTCGCAGTTATTAATTACATCTTGATAACTAACACTATCATATTCTCTTGTTAAATTATTTATTAAATTATATGGCAAGCCTAAATTCTTAACTGTTGAAATATCCAGCTTATTATCGCTTCCAAGAACAAGCATTAATTCGTTTGCTTCATTTGCATAATTACCAACTAAATTATAATTTTCTAAAATCCAATCTTTTGCATCAATTAATTCAAAAAGATTTGAATTTGTGGAGCCACTTAATGCACTAGATGTTGTGTTATTTGAAATATAAGATATTTGACTTCCACTATCTTGTTGTTTTGTTAGCATTTGAATTGGTAAATTATAATCATATTGTAAAGATTTTATGTAATCTTTAACATCATTCTGTTTATAATCATCAATATACTCAAGAAATTCTTCACTGAAATGATTGAAATGTCCTAATCTTGTAATTGAATTAATTGAATCATAAATATAAAAACCATCTTCAATATCTTCGTTATAATTTTCTTGATTTGAAATATCTGAAAGAGCATTATAATTTACGGTAATTGTTGAAATAGTTAAAGGATATCCACCAAGAGTGTTTGTTTGCAAATTATCTATATAATTATTAAATCCAGCACTAACAGCCAAGACAAGCGCAATACCTATAATTCCAATAGAGCCAGCAAAACTTTCAATTATTGTTTTACCTTTTTTTGACCATAAGTTTTTAAGTGATAACATAAACGAAGTAAAATAACTCATGGATGTTTTTTTCTTTTTAGATTTTTTCCCACTCTTTAAGTTTTTTTCATTAGATTCGACATTTTTGTAGTCATTATTAATCTCTTCTTGTGATGGTTCATATTTATTTGTATCATCAGTTAAAGCGCCATCTAAAAGGCTTATAATTCGAGTAGAATATTCCTTTGCAATTTTTTCATTATGAGTAACCATAATTACAAGATATTTTTCTGACATCTTTTTTAAAATATCCATAACTTGTATACTTGATTTACTGTCTAATGCACCGGTTGGCTCATCAGCAAGAATAATTTTAGGTTCATTAACAATTGCTCTAGCAATGGCAACTCTTTGCATTTGTCCACCGGAAAGTTGATTTGGTTTTTTCTTAATTTGATTTTCTAGTCCAACTTCCTTTAGTGCTTTAATAGCTTTTTCTCTTCTTTCACTTTTGCTCAATCCAGCAATAGAAAGTGCTAATTCAACATTTTCTAAAACGCTCAAATGACTGATTAAATTGTATGATTGAAAAACGAAACCTATGTAATGATTTCTATAAGCATCCCAATCTTTATCTTTAAACTCCTTAGTTGAAACACCATTAATTATGATATCGCCACTAGTATATTTATCTAATCCACCAATTATATTTAAAAGTGTTGTTTTCCCACAGCCACTGGGTCCCAAAATAGAAACAAATTCACTATCTCTAAAATTTATTGAAACATCTTTTAATGCATGAACAACATTATCACCTGAAAGGTAATTTTTAACAATATTCTTAATTTGTATCATTTAATTCCCTCCATCACTATGTTTATATATCATATCTAAATTACATTATATCATAAAATAAATTTAAAAATCAAATTTTTATGATTATAAAATTGATTTTACAAGAATTTATAACTAAATAAATTCAATTAATTTTTGCCGTGACTAGCTAAATAAGAATATAAATCATTGAATGTTTGAAAACTAGATAATTCATATTCGGGTATTCTCACATCAAAAGCATCTTCTATTGAGCAAAGTAAAGATATTAATTCAAAACTATCTAATCCAAGTTCACCAACTAGACTCATATTTTCATCAATATCCTTTGTGTCTACACCAACATATTCGCTTACAATTTCTTTTAATTCTTCCATAATTTTCTCCTAAATAATAAGACCACCAATTTCACTGTGTCTTTCTATTGCTGGTTTTCTAATAACCTTTTTCGTAGCATTTTTCAAAAATTCTCTATCTGTAACTTCAACATAAGTTATTCGCTTATATTGAGGTAATTTTTGATTTAATTTTCTAAAATCTTCAATTATTTTTTCGCTATTTATTTCGCCAGCTTCAGGGTCAAGATAAATAAGTGCACAAATTTGATTTTTAGTTTCACGTGTTAATTGGCACTTCCCTTCAAAGACAACAACTTCTTTTATATAATTAACACCATTAACAATATCTCTCTCCAGTTCCTCTGGATAAACATTTTTTCCACTATCAAGAATAATTAAATTTTTCTTTCGACCTGATAAAAATATTCTACCTTCCTTATCTTTATATGCTAGGTCACCCGTATGGAAGAAACCATCAGCATCATGCACCATTTTAGTCCCTTCTTCATCTTTATAATATCTTTGAGAAACACTTTTTCCTTTCACGCAAAGCTCACCAACACCAAACTCATCAGGTTCAGCTATTTTAATTTCTAATTTTGGACAAGCCTTACCTACGCTATAAACTTCTTTTACAGTTTCTGTGTTCATAGAAACAAGTGGTCCACATTCAGTAATACCATAGCCATTGATAATAAAAACTCCAATATCTCTAAATCCTTTAACAACTTCTGGGTTTAAAGAAGAACCTCCACAAATAATTTGCGTTAAATTACCACCAAATGGCGCAAATAATTCACCAAAAAGTTTTCTTGTTAAGTCAAAGCCGAAAAGTCTTGCAATTTTACAAAGTTTAATACCCTTTTTTAACTTTTTATCTTTACCTTGTTTTTTTGCTTGTTGCCATATAGTTTTATAAAACGCATTCGCTACCATTGGAACAATAGTAATAATATAAGGTTTAAATATTTTAATATTTCGCATCATATCTTTCATACTTCCGTTAATATATGTAAGTCTTCCTGCCGCGATACGTGGCATAATATGAGTGTTTATTTCAGTTGAGTGATGCATAGGCAAAATCGACATTGAAGTATTATCCTTTTTTGTATCGACTTTAATAACATCTAGGCAATTAACAATATTTGCAGCTAAATTGTTTTGAGATAGTTCAACACATTTATTCATTCCTGTTGTTCCAGATGTAAATAATATTTTACAAGTGGCATTAAGGTCTAAATTTTGACTTCTGTATTTACCAGCATTTATCTTTTCTTTTCCCAATTTAACGATTTCATCAAAAGAAAGAAAGTCATCTATTTTTTTATCTATTGTGTAAATTGTTTTTAAACTACTACAATTTTTTTGTGCTAGTTTGATTTTTTCAAGAAGATGACTAGAACAAATTACGGCATCAGCGTCACACAAATTAAGAAGTGTGCTCATTAATTCAATATCTGCATCTTTATCTATTGGAGTAACAACACCAACACCTCCTGCGATAGTCATATCACAAATAACATACCTATACGAATTATCTGCAATGATTGCAATATGTTTACCTTTTAATCCCATTTTTAATAAGCCATCACCAAGTGCCTCAATTGTTTCTAATATCTCACTTGATGTGTGGTATATGATATTATTATCATCATCTAACTCGGCTAAAATTTTTGCATCTGGTTGGTATTTTGCTATTCTTTCAAAAACTTCTTTAGTAGATTTATATTCACCATCTTTAAGTAGTGTATCTTTTAATAATTCTTTTTCATATTTGTATTTTTTCATAATTTTCTCCTATTTTTTCTTACGAATTATATTTTTAGAAGTATCAACTTTTATGTCTTCAATTTTTTTATCACCATTAATAATAATTTGTTTAATTACACTTTGATAATTTTTTTGAAAAAAATCCACATCATTTTCATTTATCAATTTTGTTTGTGCATCATAAATTACTCTCATAGTAAGTTCATCCACATCAAACATTATTCCTAGATAACATGGTAAGGCAAATTTACCATTACTATACAACCTAAAATCAACATCTTTTGCTTTACTCATTGGTATAAAAGAAAAACATATAGGATAATAAGTATGTGTTGGCGAACTTTTCCAAATTTTGTGTGTCATATGTTGAAATGCCACATCTGATACACCTATATATCTGTAAAATGTATATTTATTTTCGCAAAACTTTGCGAAATTTTCAACTACAGTCTGCGTTTCATCCAATTCAATGTAAGTCCCCAAACTCTGCACTTTCGTCCCGGCGCATTTCCTATCAAGTGCAGTTGCTCTACAATTACACAATTCTAAAGGAAATATATTTTTAACATTGTTGTTCATTTTAGAAAGTGTAAGCGCACTTGCATAAAACATAAGAGATGATGGTGTTACATTATTTTGCTCACAATAATAAATAATTTCTTGCACGAGTTCCTTTGGTATTTCTTTCATATAACCTTTCGTTTGATTTTTCACAAAAAACATCTTCATATTATGACTTTTAAAACTTTTAACAGCTCGCTTATTAGATAATCCAGAAACACCAGCATAATATGGTTCTTCTCTATCTTTAAAATAGTCTTTAAAAAATTGCAATCTTTTTCCTAAAATTTGCTTATCATTTTTCTTTTCAATTTCTTTTTTAACAATTTCTTCAAACCTTCCAGGAAGTGATGGTAATTCACTTTTATTAACTAATGCTTCATAAACATTAAAAACATCTTTTAAAATGACCATAATTCCATAAGTGTCAAGCACATAATGACAAACCTTAACAAATAGCATAGCTTTTTTATCATAAGTTTTACAAAGAGTAAATTCTATTACTTTACCTTTTAAATACTTAATAGGTTTTTTTATCTCTTGTTGAATAAATTTTTCTTGTTCATTTTGCGTTTTAAATTCAACAACTGGAATTTCATCACAGCTGGCATTTTCATCAAAATACTGCAATAATTTAAATCCCTTTTTTACAAAACGCAATCTAAGACAATCATTTCTTTCAACAACAAGATTTATTGCTTGTTTCATAACTTCTACATCTATAGACTTATTAATCGTTGCTGAAGACACGATGTTAATAACTCTCTTGTCTAATGAAAAAAGTAACTGCATT
>JBJFDL010000004.1:0-135950 GCA_051889995.1 Christensenellales bacterium | reverse complement strand
TAAAAGAAATTGAAGAAAAATATAATTGTACAGTTTATGCAATAACTCACGAATTTACAGAGTTTGGCGAACTGTACGATTTTTTATTAGTAACTGATTACCCTGAAGAATGGGAAGATTTGTTATATAAAGAACAAACAATCAATCAACATTATGCTTTTGCATATTGCTGGAATAAAGATGATGACTTTTGTAGCGAGTTTGGAACTATTGCTATTGAAAGTTTTGGTGGTGGAATTAGGAGGATTGGATAATATGGAAAAGAAAACAGCATATTTAATCTTAGTTGATTATTCATCAGATGATTACAATGGAATAGATACTTATCTATTTGATACCAAAGAAAAAGCATTAGCAAAATTTAAAGAACTTATAAATAATGAAAAAGATTTTTATAAAAACGAATATTCTCATCTCTACGATAAAAGTTTTGAAACTGATACAAATATAGATGATGAAACTGCAAACGAATATTGGTGGAATATTCAATGTAAGACTGATTGGTATTTACATACAAATATTGATTTAAGAATAAAGGAGATACAATAATGAAATATAAAATAGGAATGAAAATTAAAATAATTGAAATGAAAGATGAACCAAATTATACAAATAAAATTGGCATAATTAAATATATTGATGATTTAGGTCAATTGCATGGGTCTTGGGGCTCATTAGCAATAATTCCTGAATTAGATAGAATTGAAATTATAAAGGAGCAATAAATATGGCAAAAATTAACGAATTAAATAAATACTTAAACTATGAATTTTCATCTGGTTGTTATACAGGTGAAGATTACAAACAATTTGAAAGAAAGTATATAAGCATATTAAAAACAATATGCAAAAACAACAATTGGTGTTTAGTAAAAATTAACAAAAATCACTACTGCTTTTCTGCCTTTATTAAAGGTGGAACTGAAAATAAATATGGGTATATATCAATCAGTGATGTTAGATATTTTAGCAACGATTGGTATAAACACATTTTGATTAGAAAAGCAAAAAATGAAGTTGATTATAGAGGTGGATTTAACCATTACACCACTCTTGATAAACTTGAAGGTGATATTTGTGAATTACTAAATGAATTACCATTTTAGGAGAAATTATATATGATTGAATTAAACTTACAAACTTCAAACAAGCAAGAAGAAATAATTAAAGAATATTTAGAAAACAATGTTAGTGAAGTTTTAGTAGATAAAATCAACAATGGTGTAAAAATTATTAAAGACAACAAGACTTTAATCAATAAAAAAACACTTTCTGGCTTTTTGAAATACGCCTATGAAGAAGCAAGAAAACTTGTTGAAAAAGGTTCAAATTGTGCTTGCATTGAAGATAAAGTTGTATTTGGTTGGGCTATTCACTATTTTGAAGAAGATGCAATAGAAGGAAATCTTTATAACGAAGATGGAACTGAATACAAAGTTGAAAAACATATAACTAAATCAGCAACAAAAGTTGAAGTTAAATCACAACAAAAGAAAGTTGAAAGCAAACAATCTACTTTATTTGACTTAATGAATTTTGAACAACCAAAAGAAGAAAATTTATCATATAAAGCGCAGTTATCTACTTATTCTCAACCAGATATATTAGAAGATGAAGAAGAAAATGACTTTGATAATGATGAAGAAGAAATTATTAAAGAAAAACAAGAAATAAATAACACAAAAATAGACTTGGAAACTGGCGAGATTTTATATAAAGAAATCACAGTTCAAAATCAAACATTTGATAAATTTCAACTTAAAACAATCTCAATGTTACTTGATGGAAAGGTGGTGCTAAAATGATTACAGAAAAAGATATTAAACCTATTTCAAACGCAATGTTAAATAAAATTAAAAAATTGGACTTGTTGGAATACCCAAAACCTACTGGGCAAACAAGATTTTATACATATTTTACTAAATTCAAAAACGAGTTGTGTTCAGTTACAGTTGCTGTTAGAAACTATTACAAAAGATGGTTTTGCAAACAAGTTGTCGTTCACGGCATACATACAGATAAAGTTTGGCTACAAGATATTGAACAAATTATGGGCTTTATTAAAGTTGGTTGGTATCGAGAAGGACTAACTAGATTTAAAACTTGGCACGACTATGATTGGGGTTACAATGATGACAAATACTTTCAGATGCAAACGGCAACTGTTGTAAACAAAGAATATATTTCAAAACTAAAAGACTACAAATATTCAGCAATAGATAGTTATGAATATAGCGATATTTTGACATATTTAAGGCTTTATGAAAAATATCCACAATGCGAACTTTTAGTAAAAGCTGGACTTTCTAATCTTGCTACAAGTAAACAAATTTTAAGACTTTGCAATAAAGATAAAAACTTCTGCAAGTGGCTATATAAAAACAAAAATGAAGTCAAAAATCCACATTATTACATTGACTCGATAATTCGAGCATACAAACAAAATAGACCAATAAAGGAAGTATATAATTTTGATAAATTTAAAAAATATTTTGTTAAAGAAGACAATTTTAGAAGTTTAAAGGAATTTCTAAAAGACAATGAACAAAATAAGTTTATCAATTATTTAATCAAACAAAAAACAGATGGTTATTGTTATGAAGATTATAGAAATGCTTGTGAATATTTGGGATTAGATATGAATGAAGATAAAAATAGATATCCTCACAATTTCAAAAAATGGCACGATATTAGAATAGACCAATATCACACAGCAAAAGCATTAAAAGATGAGCAAGAACGCAAGGAGTTATACACAAAATTTGAACAAGTTGCGAATAAATATCTTGCTTTACAAAGGAACTTGAAAGATGACTTTGTTGTAATCATAGCAAGAAGTCCACAAGATTTAATAAATGAAGGCGAAATGTTACACCACTGTGTTGGAAGAATGAACTACGACCAAAAGTTTGCAAGAGAAGAAAGTTTGATATTTTTTGTGAGAAATAAAACCAATCAACAAACACCTTTTGTTACTTTAGAATATTCACTCAAAAACCACAAAGTTTTGCAATGTTATGCCGACCACGACACAAAACCAAATGATGAAGTTTTAGACTTTGTAAATAAAAAATGGCTACCTTACGCCAATAGAAAATTAAGGCAATTAGCAATATAAAGGAGATTAAAAAAATGACAATTAAAGAATTACACAAATTAACTTTTAATGAAGCAGTAGAAAAACTACAAGAAGAAACAAATTGCATTACTACTATTGATACATTAAAAGATTTTGCAATTAAAAATATCAATGAAGATAACCTATTTTTATCAATACATATTTTACAAGCATTGCAAGAAAACAATGCTGATTATTACAATTATGACTATTGTATGGGAACATTAGATACTCCCACACCAATAAAAACTTTAGAAGATTTAGAAGATTTTTGTGAATAAGGAGAAATAGAAAATGAATAACAATTATTTTAGAATTACAGCATATTATCCAGAAGATAATTTCTGTTTTATAATAGACTCAAATGGAAAATTTGAAAAACTATGGCAATTTAGTGCTTACATAGTTTCAAAGGGAATTAAGGTTATAGAAGCATCAAAACAAGAGCAAATGTTAGACATTAACATTGAACCAGCACCACAAGATAACGAACACATTATTTTGCGAGCAAATGCTGATGACAAACCAGAATATTTAACCCAAACCATAAATGGCATAACTTATAAAGCAATTAAGGTTGCAGATAAAATTTATATACCAAATATAGAAAATAGAATATAAATAAAAAAGCCAGGAGTTGTAAACTCTTGGCTTTTGTTTTTACATTATCAAATCATCAATAGAACAACCAAAATATTCTGTCATTTCTAATAATCTTTGAATAGTTGGTTGTATCCCATTTTTCCAACGAAGAATATTATCTTTTGCATAACCTAAATCTTTGCAAAACTTTCTTGCAGAGATTTTTTTATTATTTATAAATGAAATTAAATTCACATAAAATTTCAAATTATCAATGTCATATTCTTTAAAATGATTTTCATTAGAAAATTCAAACAAATAATCTAATGACACATTTAGATAATTCGATATTTTAATAACAGTCTTTAAGCTTGGGAAACGCTGTCTATATTTAAAGAATGTATTTTCAGAGACAACATTATTATCAAATAAATCTTGCTTGGTTTTCCCTTGTTCTTCCAATATATTTTCAACCAGTTTTATAAAGTCAATCATACGAATATCCTCAAAAAGTTTTAATATCTTGTAGATATTATTTCCTATTTTGATGACAAAATGCTTGCTACTGCCTATTATGATGACATATAATATATAAAAAGGAGTCTAAATTATGCTAAAAGAAGAAACTGCTTGTTTAACAGGACATAGACCTAAAAGTTTGCCTTGGGGATACGATGAAGAAAAAGAAAATTGCAAAAGGTTCAAAAGTGATTTGATTGATATTTTTACTGGTGGTATTGAATATGGCTTGAAAACATTTTTAATTGGTATGGCTGAAGGATTTGATATGATTGGTGGCGAAACGCTAATAGAATTAAGAAAAAGACATAAAGAGATTAAAATAATAGCTGTTGTTCCTTGTAAAGACCAAGAAATTAAATGGAAACCTGAACAACAAAAAAGATATAGAAACTTACTTAAAAAATGTGATGATGTAATAATTCTTCAAGAAAATTATACAGCAGATTGTATGAATAAAAGAAATAAATATATGGTTGACAATTCTAGCGTAGTAATAGCTTGTTATAACGGCAAACCAAGTGGAACAGGAAATACTATTCGCTTTGCAAAAGAAAATGGTTGTAAAATTAGAATAATTGATATAAATAAATATTAAAACTTATAAGAAATAACGAAAATATCACGGGAACTCGTGATTTTTTATTGCGTATTCAAAAAAAATATGTTATAATTACACCATCTTAAATAAAGAGGTTTGTTATGGCTTTATCTTATAATAAGTTATGGAAATTATTGATTGACAAGAATATAAATAAAACACAGTTGCATGAAAAAGTTGGCATAAGCAAATCGACTATAACTAAACTTGCAAAAGGTGAAAATGTAAATACCGAAGTTTTGGAAAAAATTTGTTTAGCATTAGAATGTGAAATATCAGACATAGTAGAAATATCTAAAGGAGAAAACAATGCTCAGTAATGATTTATTAGAAATAAAAAATAAACTAAATATAAATATAGATGATGAAATTCTTTTACATATTTTATTTGATATAAATAGATATTTTGATAAAAAACTAACAAAAATAATTCAGCAACAACAGAAATACAATCAAAGGGTATTTAATAGCATTGAAAGAAAAATTTTAAGAAACTACTACTATCACAAAAATGATAATCTAATAAAAGAATTAAATATAACAAGTTTTCCATCAATAGATTATGACAAAACTGACATCAAAAATGTTATTTCCAGCACTCAAGAACGATTAAAAATCTATGAAGAAGATAAAATTTTGAATTCAATTAAAGAAAGGTATAATAACCTAATCCAACATCAAAAGACATCAACTTCACATATGCAAGAATGGTTAGACTACTATAATAAAAAAAGAGATATGTTATTTAATTATTCAAGTTTCTTTTTAAGAATTGATAACAAAGATTTCTTGTGCCATAAATCGAATGAAACATATTTGTATGATATAATTAAAAAAACATATAACAAACTGGAAAATTATAGATATTTTGTTATAATAATAGATGGGCAATTATACGATAATGAAAATAATGATATAACTTGGCAAATTGCATATAAATTAACTTTATACAGTGAAAATTTTGTTCAATATAAAGGTAAATATTTCCCTTGTAAAAAAGAACAACTTACAAAAGAATTAAATAACTTTATTAAAGAAAGATTTAATAATTATACTGATGATTTTGCATCTGAATTTTACAAAAATATTTCAACCGGATTTAAGTTTGAAGATTGTTTTGTTACAGAGAATCAAAATCAAATAATTATTACATTGAAAAAAATAGCTTTAGATGAATCTCCTATACCTTGCCCCTCATGTTTTACAACAATTCAATCTGGAAATTCATACCCTGAAATGTTTTTAAGAAGTTATGAATGTAAAAATCCTAATTGCCCAGATAGAAGTAAATCAGGAAGAGGAAAAAGATTTGATGAGTATGGTGTTTATCGAGTATATAAGTTAGAGGAAAATAATGAACACAATATTATATCTAGCAATATGTACAATAATTGGCGTAGAGATATTCTTGTTAGCAACCAAAACTATATGGATATGTTAATCAAGTATTATACTTGGAATAATGAAAAAATCTTAATTTATAACATTAAAAATATAGATAATACACATTGTAGAATAATAAAACAATATGATAATAAAGATTATGTAAATGATAATTTTAGTAATTACATTGATTCCTACGATAATTTACCTTTAGTAGTTTTATTCAAAAAGATCTCTCAATTATTTAATAAGAAAACATTTGGTTTAAAAACCTTATCAAAACAAATAGAAATAATCAATGGTGATTCAACAATGTGTTTGAATGAATTAGATAAGAACATTATAGGCACAGCAATAACATCTCCTCCATATTATAATGCAAGAGAATATTCTCAATGGTCAACGATGATTTTATATCTAATTGATATGATGAGAAATGCAAAAGCCGTATTTGATTGTTTAGATAGTAATGGGAAATACTTATATAATATTGGAGATATTGTATGTGAAGATAATGTATATGTTAAATCACATATGTCAAACAGGCGTTTACCATTAGGATTTTTATCTTGTATGATTTTTGAATTGGTTGGATATAAATTAAAAGAAAATATTATTTGGGATAAAGGCGAAGTGCAATCAAAAAGAAACTCCACAATAAATTTATTTTCAGGTTATGTAAAAACAATAAATTGTTATGAACATATTTTTGTATTTAGCAAATCAAACAACGGAATTAACAATAGAAAAATTGAAAAATTTTCTCCTGTTATAAAAATAAATTCAAAAGGTGAAAATACATATAAACATACTGCACCATACCCAGAAGAACTTGTTGCATTAGTTAAGCCATATCTTATAGATGAAAAGTATTTACTAGACCCATTTTTAGGTAGTGGCACAACATTAAAATGGTGTGTACACAATAATATTAAAGGGGTCGGCATAGAATTAAATAAAGAATACTTTGAATTAGCAAAAATATATGTAAGTCAAGAACAACAAAAAAGAGACAATTAGTTGTCCCTTTTTTAATTATTTAACAATCTTCTTCTTCTATTAGCAACATCTTCTTCATGTCTAAAATATTCATTTAATGAAAAATTTTGTTGCATCATATTTGATAAATGTTTAGACCAAAATACATTTGTAGGTCTCGCTGGCGATAAAATACATTGATTGATATTATCCCAATAATATTTACCTTTATTTACAGCTTCATCATGTGTAAAATCAAGATTTTTAGGGTCTTCTTTATTATCAACAGCAAAATCTAAAATATGAATCTCTTCTACTTGAATTGGGTCATAAAGTTTCCCAGCTACCATTTTTGCAGATGGATGATTTTCACAATATTCTAATAAAGTCCCTGTGAAAGATTCATTATCATATTGTATTTCGCTTAGTGTTTCTTTAAGTAAAGAGAATAATGAACTATATTCTAATCGCTTATTTTCCTCTAAACCTTCAACATCAATGCTTAACATTGCAAAATATGACATTGTTAAATCTAAATCAAGAGATATTTCTTCATTGGCAAAATCACAAGCAGGATTAAAAATTGTTTGTTGACAATCATGACTTTTAATAACATCTTGTTGACCACCTTTTATAGATACAAAAAGAAAACCTGTCCACTTTTCATTTCCCATACCACCAGATTGTATTTGTTTAATTCCATAATCTTTATAGTTATCTATATTTAAAACTACTTCAGTGCCTTTATATATTACTCTAGTGTTATTAATCAATTTTTCAAAAGCTTGTCTTTGAACAAATGAAGATGAACTCCCTGATTCAGACCTTATTGTTATTATTGAAGAAACAATTTCATCTGAACCTAACCTGTTTTTCAATTCTACAAATAATGGATCGTTTTGATTTGTTTCCTCAAAAAAATCTTCATTAACAAATTCAACAGCAACACCACCTGAAAAACTTTCTAATTGTTGGATTGTAAAATTGTTATTTTTTACTGTTTTCCAAGAAATTAAAACTCTATTTTTTCTACTGGTTCTTTTTTGATAAAGTTCATCTGGAACATCATATTGACCTGTTTTTCCACATATATTGTCCAATTTAGTTCTAATTTTATGGTCAAAACTTCCTAGAAAGTTAAATAGTTTATTTTTTAATGTTTTTTTATCCATATATCAAACTCCTGTTAAGATAAATATAGTTTAACACAAAATTTATTATTTTGCAACATGATAGGGCTGAAGGGATTTGAACTTTTTAATAATTTATTTAAATTTTCACTTTTGCAACCCTGGCGTGTGCTTGTCTTGATACAAGTGGTGTCGCTTCGTTCCACCAGACAAGCACACGCCAGAAAGAAAATTTGTTTGGTTAGCAAACTGAAATTGAAGTGGTTCATAAACTAAAAATGGTGGCTAAATGTGGGGATTACACTGCTAAAGCTTGTGTTAATCCCTCACATCCTTTACGCCACCATTTATTCCTTTCTATGATAATATAAAAAGTTTTATTTGCAATTCACTTTTTAAGAGTTTGATTTTCGCATTTGAGATATTACTTCAGGGCTTACTGTTCCCATTAAGCAACCTTCGTCCCAGCATTTGAAATCATCAAAGAGAAGCAGTTTTTTATCTTCTTGCCCTATTGTACAAATGATATCATCATCCATTATGTCTGATATAAAATATTGTGGCAAATTCTTTGAATACACAATCTTTTCTCCTGTCTTTTCCATATATTTCATTAAATAGGCGAGTGCGTTTCCAAGTCTATTTTCATTCTCATCAATTTCTTTGAAATCACTTCTACCAAATCTTTCATTGAAATATGAAGATTGATAGGTTGTTCTCACTTTATGTGAACGAGTATCATAATCACTGACTTCAATTATTTCACCTGGCATTGAATTAGGTGGTATGTTAAATAGTCCATGAAAGTGAAGTCTATTTGTATTTGGTGCTCGTTCCCAAACACCCATATATTTCCAACCTTTACGATGGCACATCATTTTGAAACAACCTTTAAGTTTTTTCTTAAAAGTGTTTTCATCATGTAGTTTATCATTATAAGTAAAGGTGCAAAAATAGTTAAAATTGGCAAGATTGGCTTTTCTTGTCATTCTAATTCTACGACATATTAAATTTCTTAATTTTCGTTCAAAATTTATTTCAACAAACTCTTTTGCTCTATCATAATTTTCAAAATAAGACTGCATCTCATTAAGAATTTTTTGTTTTCTTTCTCGTTTTTTTAGGTCTATATATTTCATATACAAATCATCAAAAAGTTGCTTTTTTGTCATTATTTTAATATTTTTTACTGTTTTTTCTTCATTTTTTGCTATTTTTTCATTATCTTTATCACTTTTTTCAATATTTTCAATTAAACTTTCTTCATTTATATTTTCAATATTTTGCTTATCTTCAATATTAGAAACAGAAGGCTCACCTTCGTTAGATGAGCTTTCCATTTCCTTAACGGTAATCAATTCCTCAGGTCGTTTAGGTCGTTTTTTGGTTTTCCTTTCCGTATGAGGAATTGCTATATAATGACTTCCGTCAAAATATACTTTTGTTTCTCCAAACGGCATAAGAACCTCCAAATATTAAATTTTATTTACATTTCTTTTTATACTCTGGTGTATTTCTATAAAGCAAAGCATACTCGTAATTTCCATGCTTTCGCATTTCTTCTTTAAGCAGTTTTGTATCACCACTCAAAGCGGCTTTACGAAGATTATCTTCGCTTTTATGATATCCATACTCCAAAGCTTCTTTTGAATAATTTCTGGCCAATTTCTTTTGATGCCAACTAAAAAATCCCATTTAATTTTCCTCCTTTTTAGGTTTCTTTTTGAACAATCTAGAAAAGATATTTCCTTGCTTTTTCCTTTCTTCCTTTCTAAGTTTTCTTTGATATTGTCTATCTTCTTTGTCTATTCGTTTGAATGCTTTTTTCATATTTTTGAAGATATATTTTGCAATCTTTTTGTTAAACTTTTCAGGAACAAAATCTGATGTATCTAAGGTGTGAGCAAAAGTGTCATAATATCTATCTAGCGTTGTGTTTATTAAGTCATTTTTGTTAAAGTTAATCATCACTTTTTCTCCTTTTTGTAGTTCTTGCTTGATAATATCCTTCTGGAAGTTCATCATCATTTTCAATCAAATAGTTTTTGTAACCTTGCAAACTGTTTTCAAGAGGTTTACTTTCGTTAATATCAAAATCTTCATCAAAATGCCCATCATAGAATTTTGGTTTGCAACTTTGACTTGAATAGAGAGCAAAAACATTGTAATTTGCAGTTACAGTTTCTTCTTTGTAACATGACTTATCTTGCTTACCAGAAGCCATATATCTTTCAAATAAACTTGAATTGTCTATTCTTCTAATAGTCCATTTCAGTTTTTTAACTTTGCCATAGTCATCGTAATACATCTTTAATTTCATTATCTCAACAAATTGTGCTAACTCTCGTATGTTAACATCAATGAGCATAGGTCTCTGGGTATCTAATAAGATATCCAGATTGTTATGCCCATGTTGTTCATACCAACGACTTTGCCACTCAGGGAAATACATACTCATACGACTATTCAAATATTTTTGTGCTTCTGTTATGCCTATTGCTTCATAAGGATAGTTGAAATGTGTTTTTACAAACTCATTCTTAAATCCCAATCTAAAAGGGTTAATTCTTCTATTATGTCTAGGAGAATAACCAAATCTATGAAATTCAATATCATAATTACTTGAAACGCAGTGCTTTGGAATGGTTAAGTTAAAACCATTCGCATTTTTGTTAATGATTTCGTGTCTCATTAAGGAGTTTCTTTCTTTATCAAAAGCATAAGTATTCAAACAATGCGTCATAAAGCATGTTTTTCCCGTTCTTGGAGGGGCAAAGATGATTGTTATCATTAAATAATAACCAAATCCTTTGTGAATGAACCGTCATCTTGTAAGGTATATTTGATATAAAGTTTAGAACCATCAAGTGTTCCAACATTTGTATAGAATACACCTACTTTTAGATTTGATAGAGAACTATCTATTGTTAAACTATTAACATAGTTATTCAAATTTGCATCTAGATTAAATGAATACAAATAAGAATCTGTCATCACATACAAAGTTCCGTTTTTATATTCACAATCTTTGAGTGAAAAAGAATTTCCATTATAAAGTTTGCCATATAAATCATTTACTCTATCATAAAAATACACAAAAGTTGAGTAACCATTGTTGTTGTATGAACAATAGAATATGTCGTAGTTTCCACAATTTATTGTTTTTAAAGTATATGCATAACTCGTTGAACTAGTAGATAAAGCATCTATTGTTCCTGTATTCATATCTACAACATAAATACCATTTTGCATTCCAATAAATTTATAATTTGCAATATCTATATCACTATAAAAAGTATAGCAAGATGATGATAATTGAATTAAAGTGTTATTAGTTAAATCTAATTTCCAAATACCCTTAAATGTGGAACTATTACTTACAACATAATAAATACCATTGCTAAGTTTATAGAAAATAGGTTTAACATTACTTTCTTTATAATTTGCAAGATGAGTTAAAGTTGTTCCATCATAAATGTAAGCATCATTGTAAGAGAAAACAACTATTTTCCCTTCTAAAAGATAACAATTATTATAAGCAGAACCAAAGTCTTTAATTAACTCTAAAGTCATTGTTGTAATATTGAATTTATAAAATCCATTTCCAATACACATAAAATATCCATTATCTGTTTTAATAAATGAATTTATTGCTTTGGTGTTATTATCTAGTATTATTTCATCTATTTGTGTTTCTGTGTTAAAACAACGGATATTGTAATGTTTTCCGCTTTGACCATTTGGTGTAGTTGAGTAAGCCCAGTGAATGATATAGTTATCTAACTTCATAACATCTACTGGACTTGATTCACTTGAAAGCAAATAGTTTTCAAATCTCATTGTGTCAAAATCTAGTATTCCATATCCACCATAATAGTCAAAAGCATACAAGTTATTAGTATCAGCAGTATATGTCAAATAGCCATTTGCTGAACCTAATATATTGATTTCTTGTGTGTGGAAATCATATCTGTATAGCATTTTACTTGTCCTAAAATACAATACATTATTAAGTTTATAAAACGAGTCAAAACTTGTTCCTTTAATAGGAATAGTTTCTAGTGTTTCAGTTTCAAAATGATAGTAATACAATTTGCAACTGTGACTAGTTGAATAGAAAATAAAGTCATTATTTTCTATAACCTTAAATCCTAAACTCGTAAATACAAAGTCGCTAGGAAGTTTGATTGTTTGAAGCACTTTACTCTCGTAATTTGCAAGTAGGGAATTAAGTTCTCCAATTTGTTTCTCATATTCTTCACAAGATTCATTGTGTTCACTTTCCATAGCTTTAATATAAGCTTTTAATGTTTCTATTCTTGCATTCTTTTCTGCAAGCAAATCTGCATTTTCTTCGCCCATACTTTCAATTTCTGATTTAAGTGAAGCTATTTCTGTTTGATAATTGATTATATTTTGATTGTATTGTTCTTGATTGTTAGCAAGTTCTACTTTTAGCCCATCTATTTGCTTTGTGTATTGATTTATCATTGCAAGATATTGAGCAGAAGTATATGTTTTGTTAATATCAATTTGCCCAAGATTATCTCCTGGAGTAACTACTAAAGAATTGTTTGGAGAACTTATTTGAGGCAGTGTTTTATATAACAGTGCACCACCTCCAGCCAGTAATCCTAAACAACCTGCAGTTATTAAAGAAATTTTTGCGAATTTATTCAATTTAATTTACCTCCTAATTATTTTTTGTAACATTGTATACAACTTTATAGCCAGAGCTTCCGTTATATACAAAGTCAGCAATATCAGACAAATAAGTTATGCTACTATCATCTCTATCAGTAAATCTAAGTTGTAAAGTGTATTGCTCTCCAACTACAAGATTACTTGCATACCAAGATGCACTACAAGTGCCTGTGCTTTGATGAGTATGATTAAAAGTTTCCATTAACTTTCCGTCTTTGTCATAAATTACACAAGCAACAAGATATACTTTTGCACTAGACAAAGTATCTCTAATAAGAGTTACATTGCTAGAATCACTGTATAGATAGAAGTAATTTGCAGTACTTGTATAATCTTGAAGTGTAACATTAAAAGTCAAAGCCTCATCACTTCCAAGAGCGTAGTTAAATAGCATAATTTTGTCTGTTGTTGTAATTGTTAATTTACCTGTAACACTCGCAAACAATAGTTGTTTTGATAGGATTGTATAGTTATATTCTCCCATTTCAACAAGCATTGATTTTTGAATATTCAAATCTGTATTATCACTAAATACAAATTGATAAGTGTTTTTATCATTTGACAAAATGATTTTTACAGGATTTTCAAACAAGTCTATTTTACTTGTGTCTATTGTTCCAATAGGATTAAGTCCAACTGATGCAATAGTAAAATTGTTCAAATAATAATAGTTGAATGAAAGGTGATTAGAGTTGCTTTTTACTGTAAACGAACCTCTAAAATCTTCAAAAATAAGTGCTTCGCTATCAATGTAATATTCCCAAGTTGTATTCTTTGCAAGTAGCACATTGATACCTTCATTCAACTTGCTAAAACTATCAATTAACACAGTTTTTGTTTGCGTTGAATCTTCTTTACAAGTAAAAGTAATTCTTACTGGTGTTGTTAAAAGATTTAGATTTGAAACATCACTATT
Source organism: Christensenellales bacterium (assembly GCA_051889995.1). Lineage (GTDB taxonomy): Bacteria > Bacillota > Clostridia > Christensenellales > UBA1242 > UBA7868. Next base: position 122,020 of record JBJFDL010000004.1, on the reverse strand, counting down.
TTTTGTATCTACAAAATTAACTGCTAGTTTTGAATAAGTGTATTTAGGTTGCACAACTTCCACTTCAACTTTATCCTTTGTTTTTTCATCTTTTTCAAGAGTGTCAATATAGTCTTCATTTTTAGTTGTAGAAGTCAAATTTTTACCTTGAACAAAACTTACATTTACTGCAATATTACAACGATAAACGCCATAATAATCTGCATCTCCGTATTCTGCTTTTTTACTTGCTGAAATAGGATATTTTGTTTGTTCTGCTGTTGGTATTGGTAAGCATAAACAATTTGAACCATCTACAAGTTTGATAGTGCCATATTTTTCACCTTTCATTTGTTCGTATAGGTAGTTGTAAAAACTATTGATTTTTACAAATCCATTATCACTAGAACCAATAAGTTCTACATCTTTGAATTTAATGAAATGAGAAGTGATATTCTTTGCAGTCAAATTCGCTGCGTTTGTCATAACAAATCTAACCATTTCATCTTGGTTTGTTCTCACAGAATGAGTTCACTTTACAAACTCTTGTGTTTGTCTTGAAACCGAAACTAAATCATCGTGATTGCCATCAAGTTTGTGCCAATCAAAAAATGTGTAATAGTCCCAATAATATGGTTCTTTATTCAATTCTTGCACCCAACTAAAAGTACTCAAATCATAAGCAAAAAACCATTTCATACCTGTTAAAGATGCGTAAGTGTTTATCATTCCATCTAAAATCAAACCATTGTTTGACTTATAGAACAAAGCATTATTGTATGTTCCATTATCTTCGTGAGCAAATACAATATATGAACCAAAATCATAACATTTTAAGTCTATAATCTGGTCCTCAAAAGATGGACATTCATTGTCATCTTGCGCCTTTTTTATTTGCTCAAAAGTGAAACCACCATTGGTATTTTTCCAATTATCTTTAATAGTTTTGTCTATTTCTTCAATTTGTTCTTGTGGTGTGGGCATAGCATCTGCATGAACAGCACAGATGTTGTTTTGCAAAAAACCACCAGCAACAGCAAAAAGAATAAACATAATTGCATACAAAAGTTTCATATTCATATCTTTGAATACTGTATTTTGCAGTATCAAAACAATTATTAAAGCAAGGATCAAACCAACGACAGCTCCAACAATCCAATTTGAAATTGCCATAAATTTCCTCCTTTATTAAAATTAAAACAAGCATAAGCATATAATTTGCCTATGCTTGAAATCTTACGATTTTTTATTTCATAAGCATTGCAAGTAATGCTTTATCTGAATTTCTATTTGGCTTTACTTTACATTCATAAGTTTCACCATCTTCATCTGTCATACTAGCAATATAGTTAGTACCTGAAATCATATTTCCAGTTGCTTCATCTTTGAATGAGAATGGTTCTTTTCTAATATCAATAGAATCACTATCTCCAAATAGAATATCAAGCAAAGCATAACCACCGAAATCTGTTGGAACGATGCTTGCTTGTACTTCTTTACCTCTCAAAGTACCTTTAACGATATATGCGTTGTATTCTTTTTCATTTTTTACATAAGTTGTTTTTTCTAATTTCATTATTTTTATTTCCTCCTAAATTCTTATTTTTTCTTGCCAATAGTTCTTGAAATTTTCTTGGCTTCTTGTTTTGTTTTTCCTTCATCAAGGGCTTTTCTATATTTATAAAGTCCTGCGTGGTCTGATTGACATTGAAGGTAACCACTTCTCATACCAGCTTCATAGTCGGTAAGTTCTTTACCTTCCTTTTGTCCATGTTGATGAACTTTTGCTTTTCTTTCACTAGCATAAGAAGTTGCTCTTTTGTTAGGAACAGTCCATCTTCTTTCTCTATTTGCCATTATTAAAATCTCCTTTATACTAAAATTTTGTTTTGCTAATTTTTAATGTTGTGAGCATTCAACTATTAAATTGTTTTGTAATCGAACATACCAGAGAACCACTAAATAATACATTGTGTATTGGGCGATTTTTGGAAAGTAGGTGGCCACCTTTACTTTAATTAAAACTCCCAATGAACATCGACTTGATTAAACTTTTGTCTCTGTCATCAATTACACGATTATTCTATAAAAAAATCATAAGTAAAACCATCGCATTACAACGCAAAAACACAACATAAAAACAACTTTTAACAACATTTTCAACGCTTTATTTAGTATTTTAACAACAATAAAAAAGGTAAGGATTTTGCCTTACCTAATTAAAATATACTCGTTTTGTAACATTACACTTAATTCTTCCGCCAGAAACGATTTTATTTTTCATAAAAAGATTTGAATAATCCTTATCTCGTTCTTTTGTTCTCTTATAAAATCTATCTAATGTTATTGTATAACTGCCATTTTCTATTTCAAAAAATGATATTGATTGAGCAACTATATATTGTTTTGTTGAATATACATTACTTGCTTCTTTCATAAAATCAATATTTTTCATTTACTTTTCCTCCTTATCAAATTCTTTTTTAAAGAAATCAACTAATTTGCAATTTAATTTGGATACATGTTGAACACAATATCCAAATTTATCAGCAAGTGATTCCTGCGAGTTATTTTCTAAATACAAAGAAATATAAATATCATACATTTGTGGATTTGCTTTGCATATTGCCTTATTATATTTTTCAACGACTTCATCAATATTTATTTTTCCTGTATTTAGGAAACCTTTTTCAATTACACTTTTTCTAGAATAATAATATCTAATATCTTTCAAATCTTGTCTAATTTGTTCTCTTGTCATAATAAAAAACTCCTTTCAAAATAATTTTTGTTGGGAGTTTAACAAAAAACACCCCCAACGAATTACAACCATAAAAATGGCTATTGTGGGCATTTCTGCTACCACATTCGTCAAGGTGTCTCAATCCTTTTACACGAATCTTACTTATATAATAGGAATATAGCGTCTTACCAAGTATGTTTCATCTCAGCACTATATTTATTATATAAATGAAACCTTACATATATATAAATTTATAATGTTTTTATATTGTCATTTGTTTCTTTCAACTTCATACTTATTTGTGTTTTACAAACGGGACAGGTTGCCAATGTTACATTACTTGAAGTTCTAATAACTTTTACATAATTTGAACATTTTGGACAATGAAGTTGTTTTCCAGTAGAACTAGATTGTTTCAATTTTGTCCTCCTTTTTCTCATATTACAAACAGTTTTGGATTTAAGGAACTAAAACATGGTTGAGAAGTCCATTGTTTGAGCAACTTAACTTTTGCAACAAATTTTTTCTAAATTTCATAGGGCTAAATATTACTTTTTAGATTAAGTCTTTTATGACTTTTACGGCTACACCTTGAATTTGAATCTTATCAAAGTACATATCTTCCATATTGTCATTTTCTGGGTGTAGTCTAATTTTTTTGTTTTTCTTATCAATATAATATCTTTTCAATGTAGCTTCATCATTGATAAGAGCAACAATAATTTGTCCAATTTCTGCAGTGTCTTGTTGTTTAATGATTACTAAATCACCATCTGCAATATTTGCCTTTATCATGCTATTTCCATGTGCAACAAGAATAAAGAATTTGCCATTTCCTACCAAAGTCTTAGGAATTGAAATATATCTCTCTATGTTTTCTTCTGCTAGAATTGGAGAACCACAAGCAATAGAACCAACAACGGGAACATTATATAGTTCAGTCCTTAATAATTGCATTTTATTGGTTGTAATACCACGAGTATGCTCTTGAATTGACAACATATTTTTATCATTCATTTCGTTTATGTAATTACTAACACAAGCACTCGTTATATTAAATTCTCTTGCAATTTCTCTATAAGATGGGGTTATTCCTGTCGTTTCATAGGTTTTATCTATGAAATCAATCATCTTATTCATAAGTTCTTTACTTTTTGTTCTCATTGGGGCTATTTCCTTTATCATTAACTTTCGCTAACGATATACATATTATATAGAACATTTGTTTGATTGTCAATTATTTTTTGGAAAAAATTGGAAAACTATTTAGGTTTTTCTTTATCTATATAATAATTTTTGATTATCTGCTTAAAACTTCTAATCATTACTGAATATTCTTTTTTATTCATTAGCTCAAAATTTATAAAGCCATTTACATAAATTTTGCTTTGAGAATTTTCCATAAACACCTCCTTTCGCAATTAAATTTACATAAAATTTAGTAGCAAAGGAACAACATTACAAAGCAAAAGGAACGCATTTTAACAACTATTATCAACATTTATTCTACTTTATTCAATCAAACCTCTTTTGTTTAGGGGGCGTTTTTATTTTTTTACTCTCTTTTTTATCAGAAAATTTGTGCTAACTCAAAGGAAAAAAATATTGCTTAAAATACTAAACTTAAAAATTCTAATGCAATATTTATTTTCTTTATCTTTGACTTATCCCTGCATTTTCTGATGAGTTTTGGGTGTAAAAAAATTTACAAAAGAGGTTTGAAAATGAATGAACATTTAGTTGATAAAAAGTTAAGTAATGTTGTTAAAAAGCGAAATGTAGTTGTGAAAAGTAGTTTATTATGTGTTGTAAAAGCATTAAAAGGCGTTTCACTTTTTCAATTTTCATTCGTAAATTCTTTTTACATAAGGAGGAAAATGAATTGATAAAAGGTGTTATTTATGCAAGATATTCAAGTGATAGTCAAACTGAACAATCTATTGAAGGACAATTAAGAGTTTGCAATCAATTTGCACAAAACAACAATATTGAAATAGTTGCTACATATATTGATAGAGCTATGACAGGAACAAATGATAATAGACCTGATTTTCAAAGAATGATTAAAGATAGCTCTAAACAACTTTGGAATTGTGTTATTGTATATAAATTAGATAGATTTAGTAGAAACAAGTATGAAACCGCAATGCACAAAAAGACTTTAAGAGATAATGGAGTAAAAATATTATCTGCAATGGAAAATATTCCAAATACTCCAGAAGGCATTATATTAGAGTCTTTGCTAGAAGGTATGGCTGAATATTACTCGGCAGAACTTTCTCAAAAAGTGCTTCGTGGCTTAAATGAAAGTTATCTAAAAGGAAACTTTACAGGGGGTGTTCCGCTTTATGGCTATGATGTTGTAGATAAAAAAGTTGTTATAAACGAAACAGAAGCAGAAATCATAAAAGAAATATTTACTAAATTCAGTCAAGGATATACCGGAGTTGATATTGCAAAAGAATTGCTCGCTCGTGGAATTAAAACAAAAACTGGAAAACCTTTTAATGATAAAAAGATATATAAGGTTATTCAAAATACAAAATATATTGGCAAAGTCGTTCACAGAGATAAAATTTACACAAATATCTATCCAGCAATAGTTGATGAAATAACTTGGCAAAAAGTTCAAAATATAAGAAAAGCATTCAAACATCACGAAGTTAGCAAAATGGATAAGTTTGAATACTTACTTTCTGGAAAATTAATTTGTGGTTATTGCAAACAAAAAATTGTTGGTGAAGGTGGAAAGTCAAGAAATGGTGTTATAAAATATAGATATTATAATTGCTTGACAAAAAGACGAAGAAAAAAAGAACATTGTGAATTTATTCCTGTTAGACGAGAATTTTTAGAAGATGAGGTTATGAATATTACTTGGAAAGTGTTATCAAATAAAGATAATTTGAAAAAACTAGCAAAAAGCGTTGTTAAATGCCATGACGACACAGATGAAAACGAAAGCAAATTAAAATCTCTTGAAAGTGCAAGAGCATCGCTATTAAAATCAACAGAAAATTTAATTTCAGCACTTGAACAAGGATTTATTACAGAACAAACCAAATTTAGACTAAAAGAACTAGAAACTCAAATATCTATGCTAGATGTTGAAATTGAAGTTGAAAAACAAAGGAATTATACCTATCTCACAGAAGAAATGGTTTTAGATTTCTTTAATAAAGTTATTTGTGGAGATATTAAAAATCAAGAAATTAGAAAACAAATAATTAAAGTCTTTATTAGAGAAATATTACTCTATAATGATAAAATGCTTATCATTTATAATTTCACAGACCAATTTGTCCCAAAAGGTGCAATACCAGATGATGTAAATCAAATTGAATTAGAAGCGTTAAAAGACTCTTTGATTGATGAAAAAGAAATTATCAAACAAGCAGATATGCAATTCTTCTATTCAAATGAATACTTTGGCGTAAAGAAAAACTTGCCACAAATAAGATAAAGCCCTTATTTATTACTAAAAAATAAGGACTTTTTTTATTTAAACTATAAAAGTTCAAATCCCTAATACCATGTCAAGAGAGATTTGAACACTCAAAAAAATAAAAAAATTCGGGCTAAATTTTTTAGTCCGAACTTGCAAGTTGCATGGCGGAGAAGATGGGATTCGGACCCATGCGCCCTGTTACAGACCTAACCCCTTAGCAGGGGGTCCCCTTAACCACTTGGGTACTTCTCCATGGTCGCCATAAAATAAATTATTTAATTGTTTTCAATCAACAACACTAATATTATCAAAAAATATTCGCTTTGTCAATTGATTTTTTTAATTTATTAGCGAAAATTGCAAAAAGAAGCAATAATTTTAAAACTTTATTTTTATATAATTTAAACTTACGATAAAATCTTCCTGCTTTTTAAATTATGAATTTTAGCTTATTTAAATAAAAATTTATAAAAAAGAATTACATCGGAATTTAAGTTAACATTTAAAACAAATACCAATGTAATTCTATGTTTATTATGTGTCACTTTTATTAATTTATGCATTTTAAAATAAAATTTTTAAAAAATGTAGCATTATTTTTAAATTGTATTGTTTATTATCAATTAAAAATTTTGGTCGTTAATAGTTATTTGATTTGTTATAGAATCTTTTTCATTGGTTTTTGCAAGTTTTTCCTTTTGTATTTTTGTTTTAATTTGTAAAAACCAAACAATTATCAAAACTTGGAAAACAGCAGTCGCTACAAATAAAAGCCAAAGTTCTTTAATGTTTAAAGTATAATAAATGGCAATTATTAATCCCCAACTAATACCAGATGCAAACCAAAAATTATTTAAAACATTTCCCCAAATCCAATTAAACACTAATCCTACAATACAAGTAACAGGAATAGCGTATAAGAAGACTAGATATGCTTTAGATGTATCAACCTTTAATGCAAACAAAACAGCATAAATGAAAGTAGCAATAAATAAAACCAAAATGCAACTAGATAATCCAATAAAAAATTTAAAACGATTTGTTAATTTGCTTTCCATCACAGGCGAAGTAGTTGTTTTTGATTCTTCTGATACAATGTCTTGCAAAGATATATTGTATAATTTTGCAATTTCATTTAATATGTATAAATCTGGTAATGCTTCTCCTCTCTCCCATTTTGAAACGGCCTTATCACTATAATTAATTTTGTTTGCAAGTTCAGCTTGCGTCAAATTATTTTGTTTTCTATATTTTACTAATTGTTTAGCAACAATTTTTTTAAAACTTTCTTCGTTTTCCATATTTTAAATATATCACACTTTTACTATCTTAACAAGTTTTTGTTAAAAAATTTTGTTACATTTACATTTTATTACAACTTTTTATGCAAATATCTAAATTCTAAAAAGAAAATTGATATTTAGAAAAAATTAACCCAAATTAGAAAAATTTTAGTGAATTAAGCATTATTTTTTATGTATAGATGTATTTTAAAAAATGTCTAAATTACTTGCGTTTTTGTTAATTTTGTGTAAAATATAATTATTAATTAGTTTTAAGGAGCATTTTATGAAAATAGTTATAACTAGTGAAAGCACTTGTGATTTACCAAAATCTTACATTGAAGAAAATGAAATCGTAATTTTACCTTTAGCAATTAACTTTGGAACAGAACAACACCTAGACGGCGTTGATATTACAACTAAAGATATTTTCGAAAAGGTTGAAGCCGGAAGTCCATTACCTAAAACTTCTGCTATGTCAACTTATGAATATACAGAATTTTTTAATAAGATAAAAAGCGAACATAATGCAGATATAATTTTGCATATAGGTTTTTCAAGTGGATTATCAAGCACAATCCAAAATGCTATATCAGCTAGTAAAGAACTAGAAAATGTGTATGTAGTTGATAGTAAAAATTTGTCTAGTGCTCATGGCCTTGTTATTATGACAGCAGTTGATTTAATTAAACAAGGTTTAAGCATTGATAAAGTTATTGAAGAGGTTGAAAAAATAGTTCCAAAAGTTAGAGCCAGCTTTGTAATTAACACTATGACTTATTTAAATAAGGGAGGAAGATGTTCAACAATTGCAATGATTGCCGGTTCTATTTTGCAAATTAAACCTTCAATTATTGTAACTGATGGAAAAATGATTGTTGGCAAAAAATATAGAGGACCAATTAATGTTTGTGTAAAAAAATATATTGAAGAAACATTAAGTGAATATCCAGATGCAAGGAAAGACAAAATCTTTTTAACTTATTCTTCAAAAGAATTATTAAACATTGAAGAATTTAAAAATATATTAAAAGAAAGAGGTTTTGAAAATATTATTGAAACAATAGCATCTCCAACAATTTCAACACATTGTGGTCCAAACACTATTGGAATACTGTTTATTGATAAATAATTTTAAAATGAAAGAATATATTTTGATATATTCTTTTTTATTTTCAATTTTTATTTAAATTTATGAATATATGCCGACTACTTGTTATAGTTAGATTTAGAGTTATTATAAAGATTATGTAAAACATACATCGAAAGGATTTGGTATAAGCCTAAAAAAAGCAATAAAAAAACAAACATATAAATGTTCACTAAAATGATTTGTAAAAAAGAAAAATATATTGATTACAAAATCATTTTTGTATAGCGTATGTTTATATTTTTTCTAATAAATTTCTTTCAATTTTTTAATTTAAAACTTATAAAAATAACCTTTGCTTTGATTTGAATGATATTTTATATTAATTGGAATGGCATATATCTTTATATTAAAATAATATAAAAGAACGCCTAACATATTTAAGCATCCTTTTTGCTGTTTTCAAAAATTATCATAAATTTTTTTATTTAAGTAGTATACTCTTTATCCATTCGCATTCTTCAATTAAGCATTTACCTTCGTTTTGATTTTGTTCTTTAAGTGTCATTTGAGCAACATACTTGTTTTGTTCTTTGCTAAACTCAAAAGAGCGAAGTGGAAGTCCTTTTACTCTCTCTGCACAGGGTGGTGCCTTGAAAAATGTATGACTTAAAAATTCTTTTTCATATAATTTTCCATTACTATCTACAATAGCAAGAGCAACCGAAAAAACACCACTACTTTCTCCACCAACTTCGTTAAAGAGTCTGTAATAAACAGAAATTGCTTCTTCATCACTTAATTCTTTACCATTTCCATATCTTCTAACAAAAACACCAGGTTGATTTTCTGCACTAAATTTTTTTATAGTAAGCCCACTATCGTTAGCAAGTACATTTGTTTTTAATTCTTCAGCATAAGCAATTGCTTTAAGTCTTGCGTTTTCCAAAGTAGTGCTTCCTGTTTCTTCAACTGTAATTTTACTATCAGTATCACTAAGAGAAATTACATTTATTCCACTGCCCGCAAGTAATTCTTTATAAATTGCAACTTTTCCAGCATTCCTGCTTGCTATAACCAAATCCATCATTACATCCTTTCAGTGATATCTATTGCAATAATGTTTACACATTGAATAAGCACTTCAAGAACAAGTTTACAAATTGATAGATACACTTTTGTTTTATTTTTTCAGAAAGTATTTTAGATTTAGTAATAGTTAAACTGCAAATTTTATCTCTTTTTTCGTTAACTTTTCAACACAAGCAGACATAAGAAAATTATAATTTGTTAGAAATAATGCAGAAAGAATTAAAATAAAATATTTATTATCAAACCGGCGATTTTATAATTTAAATGATTTTATATTAATAAAACAATATTTTTTAATATAACAACATTTAAATTTGCTATGTATTATAACATTATTTTGCGAGTGTTATTACGCATAAAATAGCTTTCTTATATATGTTTAATTATATCATAAGAGCTAATTAATAGTAAATATTTTTTTAAATTATTTATATAAAAAATTTAGTAAATATTCGCTTAAAAAATTTAGAAAAATATAAGTTTTTTACGTTTTATTATTTGATGTCCTTTTACATATTTATTTTTATAACTTTTTATAACACTAAGAGATTTGAATATAATTTTAAAAAAAAGATATAAGCACTTAAAGTTGTTCTTAAGTGCCATAACTCTTTTTCGATGATTGAACAATTTATCATTCAAACTTTATAACTTGTGTAATGCTTTAAATATATTAATTGATTCTTAAATTTATTTTTTTACTTTTATTCAAGAAATTCATCAATAGAATATTTTAAAATATACGAAAAATATCAAATAGCATTTTTTATTGCACCACACTATTAATGTCTTTCAAATAAATCGTCTTCGCGCAGTTAATTCCCTCTTTCATTGCATTTGGAACTCCCCCAAAAACTCGTTGCCACTGAGTTGCTAAAAATCCGTTTTCACAATTTGGGATTTTTGCTGAAAGTGATTTTAGCCTGAATTTTTTTGTTATTCCAAAGCAAAGATATGAACCTTTATATGCATTAAAATAATGGGTATAAGTTAAAGGCGTCCAGCAGTCTAATGGCGTAATTTTATCTTTAAACTGAGGAAATCGATTTATTATTATTTCGGTTATTATTTGAGTAATTTTTTTCTTTTCTTCATTATATTCCTTTTTTGATAAACTTGCGAAATAGTCGTAATCATTTTCTCTTTGTAGTAAAAAGACTTGCAATACAGAATGTCCACTTGGAGCATAATTAATGCCATAATCATAATTTCTAATCATAAGTCTATTATATTGGCTAACCCCAATAGTAATTGGACTGCAGTCAAAACAAAAAGCGTCTGGAATATTAAGTTTATCAAGATTGATATCATAAGCAATATGGAAACTGCTGATTAAAGGATAATTTTTTCTATCCTTAAAAGTTTTGAGTAATTTTTTTGGTATAAATCTCTTGCCAAGGAGTTTACTAAATGTAGTCATAGCATCACAAGCGAAAATATAATAATCGGCAGAAAATTCCTCATCATTTTTTGCTTTTAAAAATAATATTTTGTTATCTTTTATTTCCGCCTTTTCTATCTCAACATTAGTTAAAAACTTGCCACCTAAACTTTCATATTTTTCACTAATTCTTTTTGCCATACATAAAGACCCATCTTTGGGAACTTTTGCATCCTTTTGCAAAAAAGAAGCATAAGCAAAAATCAAAACATATATGGAATATTCTCCAAGAATATAGTCTGTAAAAAAATTTTTTAATAATTGTGAGTTACAATTTTCTGCAACTTCAAATAAAGTTTTTTTCTTGTAAATTGATAAAAGCGAAAGAAAACAAGAAAGAGAACTTAACTTGCTTTTACTTTCAAATAATTTAAGACATAATTTCATTGCCTTTATAAATTTATTAATTTCTTTTATATCCTCTGGACAAGCAGATTTCATTTCTTTTTCAGTAATTGATAAATCAACATTAAGTCCTATTCTTTTTTTGTTATGTTCGCTAACATAAAAATATTCTCCTTGATGGAATTGTGTGTTTTTATCAATAGCACCAACTTCTTTAAAAAGATAGTTTAAATGAGTATTTTCTAAAGAACCATTTAGCCAATGTAAACAATTGTCAATATAGCAATCATTTCTAAACCAACCTGTTAAATTTCCTCCTAGAGAATTCGTTTTTTCTAAAATCATAGTTTCATAACCATATTTTTGACATTGTATTCCACAGCAGAGTCCACTAACCCCACCACCAACTATTAAGACTTTTTTCTTCATAATAAAAATATTGACAAAATTAATTCTTTTTATACTAGTTAATACAACGACAAATAAATATGCTTTTAACGTAAAATTAAAAACTGTGTTAGAAAAAATAACTTAATAAAACTTTTATCCCCTTATCATATTAAAAAATTTTAAAATTCTATAGTATTTAATATAAAAAAGACTTCTACAAAATAAGTAGAAGCCTATATTTATAAATCTATAAAACTTAAAATTAATAATTAATATTTATATCTTTTATTCGACTGTTACGCTTTTTGCAAGATTTCTTGGTTTATCGGGGTTAAGTCCTTTTTTGATACTTACAAGATAAGAGATATATTGTAAATGAGCAATGCTCACAATTGGTAAAAGATATTCATTCAAATCTGGTAATTTTATATGCCATTTTGGTTTTAAAATGTCAACTTTTTCATTTCCACCAATTAAAACTAATTGAGCACCACGACTTTTTGCTTCTAAACTTGCATTACACGTTTTATCGTTTAATTTTTTATTATTAGCAATAACAAACATAGTTGTATCTTCATCAACTATTGCTAAAAAGCCGTGCTTTAATTCACCAGAAGGATAGGCACTTGCATATATATACGAAATTTCTTTAAGCTTCAATCCCGCTTCATTCGCTGTTACAAAGTCTAAATCTTTTCCAATATAAATTGCCTGAGGTTTATCTTTTAAAAATTCTGCAATCTCATCTAAAGTTTTATAATCAAAATTTAAAATTTCTTTTTCAATTTTTATAAGGTCATTCAAATAATTATATTTTTTATTATTTTTTATATTTTTAATATGCTTTGCTAAAATATATAAAACTGCGAGTTGACAAACATAAGCTTTAGTTGATGCCACAGCAATTTCAGGTCCTGCACAAACAGGTAAAACAAAATCGACATTTTTAGCAAGTGTGGAATACAAAACATTGCTAATTGCAAGTGTTTTACATCCTTTAGATTTTACTAATTCCATTGCGCGTAGAGTGTCTGCAGTCTCTCCACTTTGACTAACAAAAATATATAAAGTTTTTGAGCTAATTAAAGGATTCATATAAATAAATTCACTAGCAATATAAGCACTAGAAGGAATCTTTACAATATGTTCCATATATCTAGCACCCATAAGTCCTGCATGATAAGCCGTTCCACAGCCAATAAACTCAATTTTGTCAAATTTTTTTAGGAATTTTTTATCTATTTTTTTTAGAAAATTTTGTTCAGAATAACAATCACGTATGCGTTTCAATGCAAATTTTTCTTCCATAATTTCTTTTAACATAAAATGTGGATAATTGCCTTTTTCTGCATCTTCTAAAATTTTATTTAAAATTATACTAGATTTAATAATTTCTTGATGATATTTATTATAGAAAGTTATATTACCTTTTTTTAACAAGGCGAATTCGCCGTCATTTAAAGAGTAATATTCTTCGCTGAAATTTACAAAGCAAATAGGGTCAGAGGCTACCAAAATTTCATTATTTTTTTTAGCACAATAAAGTGGACTTTGATTTTTTGCTACAAACATCGTATTTTCATTTTTCGTGTTAATTAAAGCAAAAGCGTAACTACCCTTTAATTGTTTTATTGTATCTATAAACGAATGAATGTTATCAACTTTATTTTTAGATAGAAGTTCAACTACAACCTCTGTGTCTGTTTCACTTACAACGTTAAGATTAAATTTATTTTTTAATTCGTTAAAATTTTCAATAATACCATTATGGACAAGTGCAAAATTTTTATCTTTTGAAATATGTGGATGAGCATTAATTTCACTTGGTTTACCATGCGTCGCCCATCTGGTGTGAGCCAATGCACAGTTTATTTTTTTCTCTTTATCAGTTTTTTGTATTAAATTTGTTATTGCTCCCAAACTCTTATGAACTTCAATTTTACCATTTTTTAAGTTTGCAAAACCCGATGAATCATATCCACGATATTCAAGTTTAGACAACTTGTTTATTAAAAAATTTACATTATTATCACCAATATAACCAACTATTCCACACATACGCAAAACGACCTATTAAGTTTTAATATTGTTTGTTCAATAACTTTTGCACTTTTATTTGCTTTTTCTTTATCTAAACTTTCTACCATAATTCTAATAACTTGTTCAGTTCCAGAAACACGAACCATTATTCTTCCGTCTTGACCCAACAATTTCTCTTCTTGTTCAATAACTTTTGCTAATTCTTCATTATTAATTATTCGCATTTTGTCACACACTTTAACATTTATATTTGTTTGAACAAAATTTTCGAAATCAAAATAACTTGAAAATTTTTGCTTTGATTTAACCAAAATTTCTGCAACTAAAAGAGAGTTTAAAATTCCGTCTCCTGTTGGTAATAAATCTTTAACTAAAATATGTCCAGATTGTTCTCCACCAATTTGTAAATTATTTTCTTGCATTGCTTGAATAACATATTTATCACCAATATCAGTTCTAATTAATTTAATGCCAATTTTATTTAACGCTTTCTCAACACCCATATTTGTATGGCGAGTTCCAACCACAACCGGATTAATTAACTTATTTTCACTTTTATAAACTTTTGCAAGCATATACATTATTTGATCGCCATCAACTATATTTCCTTTTTCATCAATGGCAATTAGTCTATCACTATCACCATCATAGGCAAAGCCCATATCTGCCTTATATTTTAAAACATATCTTTGTAATTTACTTACGTTTGTTGCTCCACATTCTTCATTAATATTTAATCCGTTTGGTTTACAAAAAGTAGAAATTATTTTTGCTCCATGTTTCCTAAAAACTGCTGGTGCAATTTTATAACTTGCACCACAAGCGCAGTCTAACACAATTGTTTTTCCTTTTAGCGAAGTTTTAATTGATTTTACTAAAAACTCTTCATATTTTTTTACTAAATTTGGAGCATAAGTATATTGCCCAATTTTATTATATGGCATAGCAACTTGATGCAAAAACTGTTTTTCTAGTTCGCTTTCTTTTTTATCACCTAACTTTTTACCCGTTTTATCAAAAATTTTAATTCCATTATATTCTCCTAAATTGTGTGATGCACTTATTACAACTCCATAATCATAGCCTAATTTTGTTGTTAAATAAGATATTCCTGCTGTTGGACATATTCCTACATCAACAACATCTACACCTGCGTTAATTAACCCGGAACATACACTTAAGGTTAGTAAACTTCGACTTTTCCTAGTATCTCCCCCAATTATTACTTTTGCGTTTGGTTTTATTGTTCCTAAAGCATTTCCAACCTTATAAGCTATATCGCTCGAGATTTCTTCATTTATCTTTCCTCTAAGTCCATCTGTTCCAAAATATAATCCCATAAAACCTCCTTAATCATATTTTTTTAAATAATTTTTTGCTCTGTTTTCCTTAATAGTTTCTCGACTTCTTCCAATCACAAAGTCGTTTTCGTTTGTGTTTATGGTCAATGTTGTTCCAGCACAAATGTATGAATTTTTAGCAATGGTAACTGGTGCAATAATATTGCAATTGCTTCCAATAAAAGAGTTATCTCCCACGCTACACCTGTTTTTCGATTTTCCGTTGTAATTTACAAAAATTGCTCCACAACCTATGTTACAATTTTTACCAATATCGCAATCACCAATATAAGCTAAATGACTAGCTTTTGTTCCACTATCTAAAGTGCTGTTTTTAATTTCAACAAAATTACCTATTTTACAATTAGCATCAATATGGGATTTCGGTCTTAAATGCGAAAATGGCCCTATGCTACAATTTGGACCGACATAACTTTCTTCAATATAACTTGCTTTTACAATGCAATTTTCATCAATAACACTATTTTCTATTGTCGTGTTAGGATAAATTATACAGCCATCTTTAATTTCACTTTTTCCTAATATGTAACAATTAGGATATATTGTAACATTCTCTCCAATTTTGACATCTTTTTCTATGTAAGAATTTTTGTATTTTTTGTTCTTCTTCATTCACAATCTCCTTACTTACTTTTTTAATGTCTTTTGTATAAAAAATAGAAAAATGACTATCTATTTCTTCATTTTTTGTTCTTCTTTTACATTTTTCTACATAATATACTTTATTAAAAAGATTATTTTTTTGACAATATTTTTTATTTTTTTATTCTTAATTTTTAAAATTTTATTTTTATGAAGACTAATTAATATTGTATATAATTATTTATTATTAATTTCTAATATTGATTTTTAATAATAAAAACTGTTAAAAAATTGTATGTAATAAAAAAAGGAACTGAATTATTCCCAGTCCCCTAAAATGATTATTAATTTGTTTTTTGTTTTAAAATAAATTCAACCCATTTAAACCACTTTGTTTTTTCTTTTCGGCAAATATAACGCCTAAAATGTCTAAAACTTCTTCTTGAGTATTTTCATTTTCAGATTGAAAAATTAAATTTATCGAACTAAAATTATCTTTTGTTGCAAGACAATTTTTTTCTTGCCATTTTGATTCTAATAATTTTCCAATTTCGTTAAGATTTGTTTTTGTTATGTTATATCCACTCTTAACTATTAAATTAAACAAAGTATTTACCTTAAAATAATATTCTAATTTTAAATTTAAAGGTAATTCTTTAAACTTGCAAGCAAAAATGTTTTGTAATAAAACATCATTTTGTTTTTTAAAGTTTTCAGTTAATTTCTCTTTATTAAACTTTTCAATAAGATTACTATCGTTCACTTCAATCCAATAATCGTTTATGTCTTCATCTTTGTTTGCGTTCTCTTTTTTGAAAAGTTCAAAAAGGTTTGAACATACTTGATAAGTAATTATGTTTTTATCATGATTTTGATACAAATCATCAACAATTGCTTCTTCTTCATAAGAACAAACTTCTCTTAAAGCACCCGAAATTACATTTCTTGCTCCATCAGGCATAACCAATAAATAATCAATATTTTCAAAATATAGTTTTGAATATTCAAGGCCTAAAATTAAAGAAGATTTCGTTTTTGTTTCATACTTTAAATTAACAATCTCTCTTTCCTTAAAAGAATAGATTTTTTGATTAAGTTCATTGATTCTCGTTAATTTAATATTAACTTCATCTTGGCGTTTAGTTAAAGCATCTTTTAACTTATTAATTTCTTCAATTCTGTTTAACCTAGCGTGGAATTGTAAATCAATTTTATTTGACAGTTTTGACAATTTTGAATTAATTACATGTGCTTTTAAATCATTTGCATCATTTAATTCTGATATCAATTTTTGGTATAACTTATCGTTTTTTGTAACAATATGATTAGTAATTTCTGCAATAACTTCTTCAACAACTTGCTTTAAAAGATAATGGTGTTGTTTTGAAATATCTAATTTATAAGTGAACAATTCATTATCGTGTTCATCTGAAATTGTTCTGTAAAGGTCAACTTCTCTTCTTAAATTGTTTGGAACACTTGTATCTTGAAGTATTTTTAAATTACACATAGATAAAACTTCTTTTTCAATACAATCTATTTCATCTATCAATTTATTTCTTTCTGTAATCATACCATTTTTTTCATAATATAATTCATTTAATTGCTTTTCTAAATTTGAAAAAAATTTTAAACAAGGATAATAAAAAATGCCATTGCTAACATAAAACAAATTTTCAATAGCTTTACTATTTCTTGGCATACGAATATAATTTTCTTTAAATTCAGTAATGTAATTAATAAATTTTTCTTCTAAAGAAATATTTTCCTTTTCTTCCATATTTTTCCTTTTAATTCGTGTTTATATATCATATTATAACAATTTTCTTCAATATAGTCAAATGTTCCTTAAGCAATTATTAATTGAGCAGATATAAGCCAAAGTAGCAGTTGATTATTTTTTTTCTTTTAATTATAAACTTGTTTCCAGCTTGACTTTGATATATTAAATTTTTGTTATACGAACAATTATTACAATTTGTTTTATAATTTTGTTTAAAAGGGCAATGTTTAAAAGTCATTAGTGGAAATGGAATATCATTTTTAATTAATCGAATGTCAAATTCATTCGCAAAACTTTCTTTAGATAAACAAAAATATTGTTTTGCACCTAATTCATTTAACATTCTAATTGAATAACTATTTGCTATATTTATTCCGTAACCTATAATATATTTTCTTTCATCAATAAAATTTAATTGACCAATATTGTTAACAACAATATTTATTTTTATCTCATCTAAAATCTCTTTTATAACTTTCATATCTTGGTAATTAGAAATTATAGGTAAATCGAGATAAGTTTCAACTTTTTTATTAATTTTGAAGACTTTATCGATAAAATTCTTAACAACTATTTTTGAGTAGGTTTCAGGACTAAAAATCACATTTTTATTGTCAAGATTAATTTTATCTAATTGTTCTTCATTTTCAACATATATAAATTCTTTGTCGTTTTCTAAAATTTCCAGCTTTGGTTTGTTTGCGTCGCGATAGATAATTTTTTGTGGAGAATTGTGCTTAATAATTTTTTCTTCAAGTTTGCTTATCGCTTGTCTTCTCATTTCGTTAATGTCAACTAGGGGAATGAATAAATCATTATCTAAAATAATTTCAATATTTTCATAATCAAAATTTGTATCATTAATTTTTTGCAAAGATTTTAAAATATTCTCTTTTGTTATCGCTCTGCTCTTGGCTTTCTCACAATTATTATTACCATAAATAATAATAGTAATATCATCAATATTAAGTTTTAATGATGGTTTTTGGTTAATTTTTGCCGTAAATTTTGCATTTATTTGTAATTTTCGTCTAATTTCTAAAAGGTGCTTTTCTTTTTCACTATCAACAGTTAAATAAACAGCATCCAAAACATTTGGAAAGGTTTTTGAATATATTATATATTCATTATTTTTAAATTCAATATTACCAACACCTAAACTATGAACAAATCCTTCTTTACTAACAAATTTTAATCCATCACCTGTTGATAATTCATGATTTAATTTTAAAAATATTTTATTTAAATTTTTAAATTTTTCAACCTTGGTAACAACACCTATTTTTTTACCTAAATGATTTTGAATATCTTGATTTATAATATTGTCGTTTTCATTATCTAAATATTTTCCTTTGTTAAAATCACCACGCGAAAAGCTTTGTAATAAATTATCTTCATCTTCTTGTGTGAATTGTTTTCCGTTTAACAGCTTTTTATAAACCGATATAACTTGTGCAACGTAACTTTGTCTTTTTAAACGACCTTCAATCTTAAAACTAGTAACACCGGCATCAATCAAATCTTTAATTTTTGTTGCATAACATAAATCCCTAGTTGATAATAAATACCCCTCATTAATAATTTTTTGATTTTCAAGCGCAGTATAAAATAATCTACAAAGTTGCAAACATTCACCACGATTTCCACTTTTATTTTTTATAATGCTAGAAAGATAACAATTTCCAGAGAAGGCAACACAAAGAGCACCGTGAATAAAGCATTCAATTTCTAAGTTCGTGTTTTGTTTAATTAATTTTATATCTTCAAGCGTTGTTTCGCGGGCTAAAATTACTCTTTTAAAACCAATTTTTTCTAGAATTTTTGCACCCTCAAGATTGTGAACACCCATTTGTGTGCTTGCGTGCAGAACTATGTTTTCAAAATGATTTTTTAATAAATATGCAACGCCTAAATCTTGAACAATGAAAGCATCTACTCTTAATTCAATGGCTTCTTTTATTTTTGACAAAAAACTTTCTATTTCATTTTCATTTATTATTGTGTTAACAGTAATGTATACTTTTACATTAAAAAGATGCGCAAAGTTTATTGCACTTTTTAAATCTTCATAAGTAAAATTTGTCGCTTTCATACGAGCATTAAATGCATTTAATCCCAAATAAACAGCATCTGCACCCGAATTAACTGCTGTTTTTAACATTTCTAAATCGCCACAAGGCGCTAATAACTCTATTTTTTCCATAATTTTAATCAATTGTTATAATTTCGTATTCCCTATTTCCTAATCCCAATTTTTCCGCATATTCAACTAGATGAATAGCATTTTTTTCTAACATTCTGTTAATTAATGATTGTTTACCTGTGTCTGTTGAATTAATAATTGCGTCATAACAACATTGGTCAAGCGCAACAGGATCAAGACTAGCAAAAATTCCTATATCTTCCATTTCTGGTTTTTTTGGATTTGACGAACAATCGCAATCTATTGATAAATTATTTGCAACATTAATGTATGCTAAATTTTTATTGCCAAAATATTCTTCAACACCCAAACATGCCTCAGCCATACTTTCTAAAAATCCATTTTGATCATTTATATGGAACCAAAGTCTATCTGGATTTTTAGTAATACCTGCCGTATGAATCCATGCCTTTCCATTTCTAGACGCAACGCCAATACTCATATTTTTTAATGCACCACCAAAACCACCCATTTGATGACCTTTAAAATGAGAAAGCATTAACATTGAATCGTAATTTTTGATATGTGAACCAACAATATTATATCCTTTTAAATGCCCATTAAAACTAATTGGTATTTCAATTTCACCTTCTGCGTCCATAATATCACATTTTGCAATATCCATAAAGCCGTGGTCTTTAATTGCTTTTAAATGATTTTTAACTTTAAACCTTTGTCCACGATAAGCTGTGCAACATTCGACTATTGTTCCATTTAATTTTTTTACTAAATCTTTAATTAATTCAGGTTTTAAAAAATTGTGTCCACCAGGTTCGCCTGTCGAAATTTTTATTGCAACGTTTCCTTTCAAATCACGATTTAATTTTTCATAAATCTTGATTAATCCACTACTAGATATATCTTTTGTAAAATAAACAATTGATTTCATAATATTCCCTTCTTTCTTTAATTTATTATAACACCAAACGTAAAATATTAAAAATAAATAGCGAAATTAACTTCGCTATTTTAATTTATTTAAAACGTTTTTTCTTATTTCTTCTTGTATTTCTTCTATTGTTTTGATTTCATCACCATTATAGCACGTAATTACTTGCCAATTCAAACTATTCGCCGTATTAACACCCAAATCATAACATTTTTTCATATATTGATTGTCACTTTCATTAATATCGCGTTTCGTTCCCGATTTTAATTCATGACGAGCTTCTCTTAATTTTTGACTTAAATTTGGTTTTAAATCTAGAAAGAAAGTAATGTCAGGACGAGGTAGTTTTAAATCTTCAAATTCAAAATTATCAAGCCATCTAACAAATTCTTCTCTTTCGTTATTATCATCAATTTTTGATGCTTGATGCAAAATATTACTAGACACATATCTATCTAAAATTAATATACCACCACTTTTTAAAAAATCTTTGTATGAAATCATTGTCGCAAGCCTATCTACAGCAAACAATGTAGAGCTTTGTTTTGCATTTAAATCATACAATCCACCAAATTCACCATTTAAATACATTTTAACCAAAGTTGATGAGTTGCTTTCATAATTTGGAAAACTTTGTTTTTTTACGTTATAATTATTTTCCTTTAAATAGTTAAATAATAATTCAGATTGAGTTTGTTTTCCACTACCATCTGTTCCTTCAATAACAATAATCATTTTACTCTCCTAAAATATGTTTTATATTTTTTGCGTTTGATTTTTTATAAACTATTACAATTTTTCCAATTGTAAGAACTGGCTCTGCGCCAACTTTTTCGCAGATAATTTTCATAACATCTTTGCCATTTAAAACTGAGTTTTGTAATATCTTGATTTTCATCAATTCGTTTTTGTTTAAATAATTATCAATTTCAACAAACATATTATCGTTTAAATTTTCTTTCCCAATGTTTAAAGCGGGTTTTAGATTTTGTGCAATTTTCTTTAATTCTGCTCTTTGTTTTGTCGTTATCATGTTTTTCTCCTTTTAACTAAAAATTTGTTTTAAAATGCTTAAATATACATTTTCTCCTGGATGAACAATATATTGCGCAACTGCAACAATTTGTTTTTCTTCTACTGGTCCATAATTTCCACAGTCATATGATTCACCCCTGTTATCTCCAAGATAAAAAACATATCCTTTAGGTATAATCATTTTCCCTTCTTCAAATAAATCTGGAAAATTCGATTTTAAATTTACAAATTTTGTGTATGTTTTATATTTCGCAACACTAGTCAAATAGTCTTGATTAATTAAAACATCATTAACATATAAGTCACCACTGCTTGTAACTAAAACTGAATCATTCCCAACTGCAATCAACCTTTTAATAACATAATGATACGTTTCCAATGAGCCATCTTCTTTTTTGGCAACTATTATATCACCCTTTCTATGTTGTTTCACATAATTTAAAATAACTAAATCTTGTGTTTCTTCTTCATTAGATGCTATATAATCTTTATTGAGTGTTGGAAACATACTTAATCCAGAAACGGGAGCTATGGTAAATGTTAAATTTATGCAAACAGAAAGCGCAAAAATCATCACGCATAAGAATAAAAACACGCGTGAACATTTATTTTTAAATTTTGTCATCTCATCTTCAACAAGATAAAAAGTACCACTTTTTTGCACAAATATATTATACTAAATTTGCAAGAAAAAGTGAAGTAAATATTAAAGAATAATTTAGTTTATTTCGCAATTTTATTTATCATAAAAAATAATATGATTATTATTCCTTTCATTAAATAAGCAAAAATTTAATGATTTTATCTATATTTTTATTGCTTTTTTTAAAGTATATTGACAAATTAGCGTAAATTTACTATACTTTTAGTATGAGAAAATATGATTTTAAAGTTAAAGAAAAACCTATAAAAAGTTCTTATGACAATATTTATGCAATTGGTGGTTTAAGCAAAACAGGTCTAAATAATGCAATAGATATTGTTTATAAAACTCCCGTAACAAGAAAAAATGATTTATTAATAATTTTAGGTGATGCAGCCCTTGAATATACTTCTTTTTGTTATGATAAAGAAGGCGTTTCACACGAAGAAATATTCTTACAAAAACTAGTTAATAAATATATATTACCTCAGATTGTTTGCATTCAGGGAGACAATGAAGTTCCCTTTCATCAAATGCACGGAAAAGACATAAACTTTAATGGTGCAAAAGCTAAAATGTCTTGTGGAATAATTTTTATTAGAAACGGCGAGACATTCACAATTAATAATAAAAAATTTTTGGTATTAGGTGGTGCTCAAAGTTATTGTAGTCGAAAGGAAAATAAAATGTATTTTACAAATAGCGAAATGAGTAGTGCTAAAATGAAGAAAGTTTTTGATAAAATCAAAGGACAACATTTTGATTTTGTGCTTTCTCACACCTGCCCAATATCTTTAGTGGATTTAAAAAATTTGCCAGAAGATTTTAATTCTGAAACATATTGCTATAATACTGAAGCATTTTTACAATATGTTAAAGAAAATATTACATATGATACTTGGCTATCAAATCATTTGCCTAGTATTGAAGAGCACACAAAAAATGGTTCATCCTATTATATTAACGATAAAATAAAATATCTAGGTGGTTCAAAAAGTCTAGAAGATGTCGAATAACAGTTCGACATTTTTTTATTTTGTGTTATACTATATACATGGAGAAAAAAATAAAGGTAAAAGATTATAGCAAATATATAATCGCCGAAATCATATTGCTTTTATTAACATTGGGACTAATGATTTCAGTATATTATCAATTCAATTTCATAAATTCAATTGATAATTTCTTTTTTAAAATTTGCGAATTTATTAGAAATAATATTGTTAATAATATTTTCTTTATTTTTACATTAATGGGAGAAAGTTATATAATCATAACCATTTTGGTTATTCTTTTATTGCTTCCTACAAGAAAAAGAAACGTTTTTATAGCACTATTTACAATTATGAGCGCAATTATGAACGAATTACTAAAAATTATCATTGCAAGACCTAGACCTATTGGTCAATTTGTTAACAATCTTTTATTTAAATATAAATTTCCAAATGGATTTTCCTTTCCAAGTGGTCACGCGCAAACGGCTTCAGTATTTTATTTTCTATTATTTTATTTATTAGTAAAATATTATTATAAAGGTAAACACAAAAAACTTTTAAACATCATTTCAATAGTAATTCCAATTATGATATCAATATCTCGAGTTGTAATTGGTGTGCACTATTTTACAGATATATTATGTGGATTACTTATAGCATCAATGATAATTATATTATATCTATTACTAGAAAAAATTTATTTGTCATCTAGCAAATAAAAAGGATTAATTATTCTTAATCCTTTTTTTATAATATTAAATATTATTTTTTTGTTTTAATTCTTGAACGATTTCATAAAGTCTATCTAAGTCATCACGATTAAAATAGTCTATGTAAATCCTTCCCCTGTTTTCATTACCAACCATAAAGACTTTCGTTCCAAAAACTCTTTGCATATCCATAATTAATTCATGGAATTCATTACTTACATTTTGTTTTGGAACAGCACCCTTTTTCTTTGCTTTAACAGCTTGTTCCAAATCTCTAACTGTTAATTTTTTTTCGCAAGCTTGTTTAGCTAAACGAATTTGAACATCTCTATCATTAACAACAACTAAACTTTTAGCGTGTCCAGCAGAAAGTTTTCCTTCTTCTATCATTTGTATTACTTCAGGTTGAAGATTTAATATTCTCAATGTATTAGCAATTGCAGGACGGCTTTTGCCTAATCTTTCGGCAACTACTTCTTGCGTCCAACCAAATTCATCAATCAATTCTTTTATGGCCTTAGCTTCTTCAACAGGAGTCAAATCTTTTCTTTGCAAGTTTTCAACAATACTAATTTCTTTAATTTCCTCATTAGTGAAACTAGCAACAATACAAGGAATTTCTTTAAGTCCAGCTAATTTACTAGCTCTCCATCTTCTTTCACCTGCAACAATCAAATATCTACCATCACGTTCAACAACTAAAATAGGTTGTAAAACGCCGTGCAATTTAATTGAACTTGCCAATTCATTTAATGCTTCTTCATCAAACTTTTTTCTTGGTTGGCTTTTATTTGGGTCAATCAGAGATATGCTAATCTTCTTAACACCATTACCTTCTGCATTATCTTTAATTGTTTCACGTGAAACATTTTCCATATTTTTATAATTTGAAAACAAACTTTCCAAACCTCTTCCTAATCCACCTTTAACTGTTGCCATACTTATTTTTTCTCCTTATTTCTTTTTAAAAATTCTTCTGTTAATTCCATATATGCCAAAGCGCCTTTACATTTAGGGTCATAATCTATGATGCTTTCGCCAAAACTTGGAGCTTCTGCTACTCGTATATTTCTAGGTATAGTAGTTTCAAATACCTTTTTATTAAAGAATTTTTTAATTTCGGCTGAAACTTGATTTACTAGATTGCTTCTGGCGCTCTTCATAGTTAAAACAACACCTTCGATTTCCAACTTGCTATTTAAATGTTGCTTTACTAGCCAAATAGTATTCATTAATTGTGTTAATCCTTCTAACGATAAGAACTCGCATAGGATTGGAATAATAATACTATCAGCACTTGTTAACGCATTGACTGTTAAAAGTCCTAAGCTCGGAGGACAGTCTATTGTTATGTAATCATAACTGCTTTTTATTTTATCCAAAGCATTTTTTAAAACTTTTTCTCGATTTTCCATCTGAACCAAATCGATTTCTGCACCAGCTAGATTCATATCTGAAGGAATTATATCTAAATTAGAATATTTTGTTCTCTTCACAACGTCTTCGATGTTTGCTTCTCCAACTATAACATTATAAATACTTTTTAAATCATCATTTTTTTCTACGCCTAACGAACTTGTTGCATTACCTTGTGGGTCTAAGTCTAAAATCAGTATCTTACGACCAGTGCTAGCCAAACAAGCACTCATATTAACACAAGTCGTCGTTTTACCAACGCCACCCTTTTGATTCGAAAACGCAATAATTTTTCCCATAACATTTTCTCCTTTATTTTTAATTATATCACATTTTTAAAGTTTTTCCTATACTTTTTTTAAAAATTTTTACATATTTTACAATAATTGTCCACTAAATATAAAAAATGTTTCACGTGAAACATCTTAAAGACTTTTATTTTAAATTTTAACTCCTTCTAATTCTCATCTTTCACTATAAGGAAAAACATAATCCTACTTAAATAAAGATAGAACTCTTTAAATGTTTTTGCTCAAAATGATATATATATTAATTATAAAGCAATGCTATATTATCGCTTTGAGAATAACCTTATATAATTCAATAAAGGAACAACAAATTTATTAACTATTATTAACCAATACAAAAAATAATAAAATTACCATTTTATAATAAAATTGTTTCACGTGAAACAATTTCAACGATTATTTGTTTTAATTACTTATAACATTATTATAAACACAGAGATAAGCAAACTTAATTAAAATATAAACCTTATAAATTTTATTTATTTTATTAACAACAAAAGTATAATAAAGCAATTTAAAGATAGATATTTAGAAAATTAATAAAAATATAATTAGATAATGTTGTCTAAGCTTTAGGCAAAACGTTCGGCTTATAAAGTAAAAACGCTTGAAATTAATATTTAATAAGTTGTAATTATAAATTAAAAATATTTTATTTACTAACACTCTTATTAAAACATATAAATGTAATGATTTTTCAACAATTATGAATAAAAAAATAGCTATTGGCTATTCTTCATATAATTGGTTGCAATCTGGGTTTATTTTGTCCACGGGGATATTTTTTAGGTGTTTCGTTTATTTTTTTAATATATATTAAATTTCGAGTGTTTCCTTCCAAATTAACATTTTCTACTTTTTCTATTTTTCCTCCTAAAATTCTAATGGCGTTTTTTGCCTCATTAATTTCTTCTTCTGCACCTTCACTTTTATACGCAATAAACATTCCACCCTTTTTAACTAACGGCAAACAATATTCACATAAGATATTTAATTTTGCGACAGCACGAGATACTACATAATCAAATGTTTCACGTGAAACTTTAGCATAATCTTCAACTCTTGAGTGAACGGCACTTATTTTGTTGAGTTTTAATTTTTCTATTTCTTCATTTAAAAAATTAATTCGTTTATTTAAACTATCAAGCAAGACGATGTTTAAGCTTTCGTTCATAATCTTTAAAGGAATGCCTGGGAATCCAGCGCCCGTGCCCACATCTAATAATTTGGAGTTATCTTTAATATTTTTAAGTGGCAAAAGACTATCTATAAAATGTTTAATATAAACTTGTTGTTCTTCAGTTATGGTAGTTAAATCCATCACCTTGTTTTTTTCAATAATATCATTATAATAGTTATGAAATAATAACCTTTTTTCTTCGCTTAAATCGATATTGTATTTATTAAATAATTTTTCCATTAATATAGTTGTTTCCTTTTATAAATTCTTAATAAAAATAAAAATTGTGCTACTGCATAAACAAACAAAATTACTGAACCAGATAAAAATTTTACTTCAGTCGAAAAAATTTCATTTGAAACAGTTTTTATTTGAATAGTATTACAAACACCAACAATTATTAAAATTGACGCAATAAGAAAAAGTGCGTTTATAAATATTAATATTTTTGATAAAATTGGCTTTAATAGAGCAAACATATAACTATCAAATAAATATATTAAAAAAATTATAAGATTTATTGCAGATATAACAAAGATACTAATGATGCATACTTTTAATAACATTGGTTGACTAGCCGACAACATATTATAAAAATTATATGTAAATTTTGTTATTTCTTCATCTTTATAAATTATCGAGAAAATTGGAATAAAAAATACTAATAAAGGCACAATCGCATTTAATAGTATTACTATATATTTCTTGGCGTTAAATAATTTATTTTGCATAACTTATTGTAAAATATTTTCACCACCATTGTCAATCATCTAATAAAAATTTCGAATTACAATAATTGCAAAATCCTTCACTTATTATTTGACAATCCTTACAATATTTATGCTGACAAATGGAGCAAACAGTTATTTGCTCGCCGTCAAACACCTTTCTACATAATTCACAACTTATAAATTCCATATATTTATTCTTTGTTAAAAATATTATTTTATTTATTTTTGTCTAGTTTTATTTTGCCACTTTCAATTTTTATAATATTCGCATCAGTATTTACTAAATCAAATTTTGTAGTTGTAATTATTGTCTGAATATCTTTAACTCTTTCAATAAGACGATTTTTCCTTATTTCATCGAGTTCGCTAAACACATCATCTAGAAGTAAAATTGGGTATTCATTAAAAACTTCTTTAAAAATCTCTAGTTCGGCAAGTTTAATTGAAAGCAAAGCAGTTCGTTGTTGTCCTTGACTACCAAAACTTTTTACATCTAAATCATTTAGTAATATTTTTAAATCATCCCTATGTGGACCAATAGTTGTATATTTTAATTTTAAATCTTTTTCACGATTTTCAAATAATTTTTGTAATAAAATATCTTCAATTTCTTTTTGCGATTTATTTTCAAAATTATCAATAGACTGATAATAAACTTTTAAATTTTCTTTTTGACAAGTTAAAAAAGAATGTTCTTGAGAACAAAATTTATTTAATTTTTCTATAAATTCTAAACGACATAATATAATTTCACTCGCACTTTTAACTAGTTGATAATCCCATATTGGTAAGGTTTCAAGAATAACTTGCTCGTTTTCTGTTGATTTTAAAAGCTTGTTTCTTTCTTTCAAAATTTTATTATATTTTATTAGGCTTAAATAGTATTGTTTATTTAACTGACTAATGTCAATATCTAAAAATTTTCTTCTATCTTCAGGTGCTTCTTTAACCAACTTTAACTCATTTGGAGAGAAAAAAACACACGCCAAATTACCTAGTAGTCCACTCATTTTTGTTATGTTTATTTCATTAAGTTTAATGTATTTTTCGCCGTTCAAAAAGTCAATCATAATCGAATTTGAACCATTATTTTTTTCAAAATTTATTAATATTTTTGCAGAATTTGATAGGTTTTTTATTAATTCTTTTTCATTTTTTGTTTTAAAACTTTTGCCTATTGAAGAGTAGTAGATGCTTTCTAATAAATTTGTTTTACCTTGTGCATTATCTCCAAGTAAAATATTTGTTTTTGCATCAAAAAGAAACTTCTCGTAAGAGTAGTTTCTAAAATCTCTAAGTTCGACACTTTTAATAAGCATAAATATATTATACCACATTATATTGATTTTTCAAAGCTCATTTTAAAACAAATCAATTTAAAATTTTAAATAAAAAAACAAATTTCAACCTGCTTTTATTTATAAATTTGAAATTTATTTTTGTGTTTATTTTATTGTTTTAAAAATTTAAATACTTAAAAATATTAACAATTTTGGTTACTTTTGCTATTTAAAAATTATTTTTTGTTTTATAGAATTTATTTTTAAGAATTTTTAATTATTTATTAATTTTATTTTAATTGACAAAAAGCAAAATTAGTAATATATTATAATTATACTAAAAGTAGGAAGGCTTATGATAAAATTAGTAGAAAATTGGAATAATGTTCTTCGCTTAATGGAAAAAGAAGTAACAGCAGTCAGTTTTGACCTTTGGTTAAAAACTTTAAAACCACTTGCTGTTAAAAATGATGAAATCATCCTTTATTCTCCTAGCGAAGCAGGAAAAAATCAATGTGAAAAAAATTTTTTAACTTTAATACGTTTTGCATTAGACAGCACATTTGGTGATGATTACAAGGGCTTTAAAATTATAACTGGCGAAGCTGAAAAAAGTAAATATCTTGAAGAAGAACTTGTTGGAGAAGTGCCCGAAACAACAAAAAGGTTTTATCCTTCATATAAAACAAATTTAAATCAAAAATACACTTTTTCAAATTTCGTTGTTGGTAAAAGTAATCAAATTGTTTATGCAGCTTGTAAAAATGTTGCAGAACATCCAAGTTGTAGGTTTAATCCACTATTCATTTATGGTGGCGTTGGTCTAGGCAAAACGCACTTGCTTCATGCAATCGGTAATCAAATTGTAAACGATATGCCTGATTTAAGGGTTTTATATGTAACTTGTGAGCAATTCACAAACGACTATATAGATGCAATTAGAAGCAATTTTAAAGATAATGCAATTTCAGCCTTTAGAGATAAATATCGTAACGTTGATATTTTGTTAATTGATGATATTCAATTTATTTCTAAAAAGATTGAAACACAAGAAAACTTCTTTCACACATTCAACGATTTATATCAACAAAATAAACAAATAGTTATTGCTTCTGATAGACCACCAAAAGATATTGAAACGTTGTCAGATAGGTTACGAAGTCGTTTAGTAAGTGGTTTAATTCAAGATATTGGTCAACCAGATTTTGAAACAAGAGTTGCAATTTTAATGAAAAAAGCACAACTAGAAAACTACAATGTTCAAAATGAAGTTATAGATTATCTTGCTGAAAAATATGATACAAATGTCCGAGAATTAGAAGGATGTTTAAGTAAAGTTGTGTTTTACGCAAACTTATTAGGACACCACTTTGCAGACATTGAAGATGCAAAAGAAGCTTTAAAAAATGTTGAGCGAGATGATAACGCCAAAGTAACAATTGAAAAAATAATTAAAGTTTGTTGTGAATATTATGATGTTACCAGAGATGATTTAGTCGGCAAAAAGAAAAATAAGGAAATTGTTGACCCAAGACAAATTGCTATGTATTTAATTACTGAAATATTAAACACACCACTTGTTGTTATTGGAAGAATTTTTGGCAATCGTGACCACACAACAGTAATGCACGCAAGGGATAAAGTAACTCGCCTTGCCAAAGATGATGCAAATTTAAGAGCAGAAATTAATGAATTAAAAGAAAAAATTAAAACTACTCAAGGAGATTAAAAATATGGGATTATTTTCAAAAATTAAAAAACAATTATTAGCAGTTATAGAATATAAAAATGATAAAAATGATCAAATAGTCTATCGTTATCCACTAACAGAAAGGGATGAAATTATGAATTCATCAACGCTTGTTGTTAGAGAAAGTCAAGTTGCAATTTTCGTATATAAAGGAACAATATGCGATATTTTTGAAGCAGGCACATACAAATTAAGCACTGAAAACATTCCGTTCTTAACAAAATTATTATCACTTCCAACGGGATTTAACAGCCCAATTAAAGCTGAAGTATATTTTATTAACACTCGTCAATTCACAGGAAATAAATGGGGAACACAAAATCCAATTATGCTTCGTGATGCAGATTTTGGTAATATTAGAGTTCGTGGCTATGGAATTTATAGTTTTAAAGTTGACGATGCTAAAACTTTCTTAAAAGAGATGTTTGGAACACATAGTGAATACACTGTTGAATCAGTTGCAACGCAAATTAAACCACTACTTCTATCTAATCTTGCTGATGCTATCGGCGAAAGCAAAGTTAGCGCATTAGACCTTGCAAAAAATTACTCTGAATTTGCAGATACAGTTTCTACTTCTGTTGATGCTGAATTAAAAACTTTAGGTTTGAAACTTTGTAGTTTTATTATCGAAAATCTTTCATTGCCAGAAGAGGTTGAAAAAGCATTAGATGAAAGAACTAGATTAGGCGTTATGGAAGAAAAAGTTGGCACATACACTCGTATTAAAGCTGCCGACGCACTAACAGAAGCAGCAAAAAATCCTAATGGAAACAACCTTGCAGGTTTAGGTGTTGGATTGGGCGCTGGTGCAAATCTAGGTGGATTATTCACACAAAATTTACAAACAGAAAATCCTGCTCCAAAAGAAGTAACTACTGAATGCATTAATTGTGGTGCAAAAATTAAAAAGAGTGCTAAATTCTGCCCAGAATGTGGTGCTAAGCAAGGGATTAGTTGTCCTAACTGTGGGGCAGATTTAAAAAAATCAGCAAAGTTTTGCCCAGAATGTGGAACTAAATTAATAAAAGAAAAGAAATGTAGTTGTGGTGCAACATTAAGTGACAAAGCTAAATTCTGCCCAGAATGTGGAAAAGAAGTTAAATAATGGAACAAAAATATAAAAAATGTCGTGGTTGTGGTGGCAATTTGTATTTTTCACCAGAATATAACAATTTAAAATGCTCAATTTGTGGTAGTGTAACATCATTTGATAAGTTTAATTCTATTGAAAAAAAACCTTACACTAAACAAAATGAAAAATTAACAAAAAATCAAATTATTAAAAATTGTTATTTTTGCGGTGCACAAATCACATTAAATGGCAATGAGATAACTCACACTTGTCCGTATTGTGACAATTCTTTTGTTCTTGAAAAATCAGAAATGCAGGGGCTTACTCCCAATTTAATAATACCTTTCAACTTTTCTAAAGAAAAAGCTGTTGAATATTATAAAGAAGGAGTAAAAAAGGCTCGTTTTTTGCCAAACAAGTTTAAAAAGGCACCAAGTTTTGAAAGTCTAACAGGGACTTATGTTCCTTGTTTCGCTTTTGATTGTAGTAGTGAAACAAACTATAATGGCAAACTTTATAATGAAACAACACGAACTGACAATAATGGAAATTCATACACCTCAAGAAGTTATTTTAATATTGGTGGACTACACGGTGATACTTTTGAAAATTATTTAATCGAAGCGAGTAATAAAACAACTCAATCTTTATTTAAGCAAATAGAACCTTATAAGATAAATAAGGAAAGTGTTTATGAATATGATGCAAATTTTATTAGGGGATATAAAGTTAATTCTAATGATAGTAGTTTAAATTCATGTAAATTATTATCCGAAGACCTTATGAACGACGAAATTAAACGAAGAATTTTATCAAAATATTCTTACGATGGAATTTCATATTATTCACAAACAACTCATTTTTCAAATGAAAAATTTGCATATATTCTTTTGCCATTATACTTTTTTACAATCAAATATAAAAAGAAAGAATATCTTACATATTTAAATGGTCAAACTGGAAAATTAGGAAAGAATCTTCCAAAAAGTGCTTTAAAAATAACTTTTTTAGTGTTATTAATTATTTTGGGTTTAGGATTAGTTATTGGTTTACCTATCATTTTAAATATTCTAGGTTTGTTATAGGAGAAAAATTATGAAATTAAGTGAAAGTTTTTTTTACACTTTAAGAGAAGATAGTAAAGATGAAGAATCATTAAGTGGAAATTTACTTGTTAAAAGTGGAATGATAAAAAAGGTCACAAGTGGTGTATATTCAAAATTGCCTTTAGGTCAAAAAGTTTATAACAATATTGTTGATGTTATAAAAAAACATATGAATTTGGCAGGTGCGCAACAAGTAACAATGCCATTACTTTTGCCTATTGATGTATTCAAAAAATCTAACAGATATGAATTGTTTGGGCCCGGAATTTTTACATTAAATGATAGATATAATCGTGCCTATGCATTAGGCCCTACGCATGAAGAATTTTTCACATTAACAGCAATGATGAAAAGTAAATCTTACAAAGATTTTCCATATTGCTTATATCAAATTGGAAACAAATATCGTGATGAAGTTCGTCCAAGACTTGGTTTAATTAGAACAAGAGAATTTACAATGAAAGATGCCTATAGTTTTGATATAAATCAGGAAATGTGTGATATTGCATACGAAAAACAAAAAACTGCTTACAAAAACATATTCGATGAATTAAAAATAAATTATAGAATTGTTAAAGCAGACACTGGCGTTATGGGTGGATTACTTTCTGAAGAATTTCAGGCAATAACAGATGTTGGTGAGGATATTATTGTGATGTGCGATAATTGCGATTTATCTTCTAACATTGAAGTTTGCCCATGTCACTTTGAAAAAGTTGAAAACAATGAAATACCTTTAAAAATTGAAAAAATATTCACTCCAAATGCTGGAACAATTGAAGAAGTTAGTAACTTTTTAGGAAAATCAAGTGAAGATTTTGTTAAAACGTTAATTTATAAAATTGATGACAAGTTCTATGCGCTTCTTGTTGAAGGTGACAGAGAGGTTAATGAAATTAAAGTTCAAAAACTTTTAAATGCAACTGAGGTTGGACTAGCAGAAGCAGTTGATGTAGAAAGAATAACAAAGGCAAGGGTTGGTTTCGCTGGCCCTGTTGGATTAGATATTCCTATTATTATGGATAATGCGATTTTAAATAAGAAAAATTTTATAGTTGGTGCTAATGAAAGCGATTATCACTATAAAAATGTAAATCTATCTGATTTTTCTTATTCCGTTGTTGCTGATATTAGCAATATCAAAGAAGGTGATAAATGTCCTTTCTGTGGTGGAAAAATTAATTTTAGTAAAGGAATTGAAGTTGGAAACATCTTTAAGTTAGGTGCAAAATATTCTAATAGCTTAGGATTAAATTATCTAGATGAAAACAACAACTTAAAACCAGTAATTATGGCTTGTTATGGTTTAGGCGTTGAAAGAACAATGGCTGCAATAGTTGAACAACATCATGATGATAAGGGAATCATTTGGCCAATAAATATTGCTCCTTATAAAGTTGCAATTGTTCCAATTAATGATAAAGATGAAAAACAAATGCAAACTGCAAACGAATTATATGATGCTTTAACTAAATTAAATATAGATACAATTTTAGATGATAGAAAGGAAAGGGCTGGAATTAAATTTAATGATATGGATTTAATTGGTATTCCTATAAGAATTGTAATAGGAAAGAAAATTAATGAAAATTTGGTTGAATTTAAAATGCGAAATGAAGAAATAACATATGATATACCACTAAATGAAATAGTTGATAAAATTAAAACAATAATCAAAGGATAGTTTGCTATCCTTTTTTTAACATAATAATACTTTCTAGAATACTATGTAATGTCGAAAGACAATTTTTCAAAGGAGGAAAATTATGTTTTGGAATTGTGGATGTAATAACAGATGTGGTTGCAACAATAATGATTTTATAATTGTTCGTGGTCCCACTGGTCCTGCTGGCCCAGGTGCGACAATAACAATAGGAACAGTTACAACTTTACCACCTGGTAGTGCTGCAACTGTTACCAACACTGGAACAAGCACAAATGCAATATTAAATTTTGGTATTCCTCAAGGCCCTACAGGCGCAACTGGTCCTACTGGAGCAACTGGTCCTACTGGCGCAACTGGTGCTACTGGTGCTACTGGTGCCACAGGTCCTACTGGTCCTACTGGTGCTGAAGGTTAAATACCTACAAATTTAATGTTAAAAAAAGTTTAAGAGTGAATTTGTGCGTTTAATTAAAAAGCGAATTTTATTATAACTACATTCTATATAAGATTTTTGAAGAGCGAAAATAATCGAAGTTGTTTTATTAATAAATTTAAATATCTTTTACAGAAATAAATAGTTAAAATAACTTTCTAAAAATCCATCAGCCTTAAAAACTGATGGATTTTTTTATGAGTTTATGATTTTAATTGCTTCTTCAATTGTAACATAAAATTGTTCTCTGGTTTGCATATTTTTAAGTGTTACTTTATTTTCTGCAATTTCTGTTTCCCCTAATATAATTATATAAGGAATATTTAATTTATCTGCATAAGATAATTTATTTTTAAATTTTGTATTTTCATAATTTATTTCTGTGCTAATCTTTTCATTTCTTAAGGTGCTAGCTATTTTAATTGCGTTTTCTTTAAACTCATTATTCATTGGTATAACTAAAACTTTGGTTACTGATTTATTTTTATAATTTAATAAATTCATTTCTTTTATTTGGTCAAACAATCGAGTCAATCCAATTGAAGCACCCACGCCGACAAATCTATTTTTTGAATAATAACCAGTTAAATTGTCATATCTTCCACCACCACAAACACAACCTAAATTTCTGTAATTAGTTAAAAATGTTTCATAAACAGTTCCAGTATAATAATCAAGACCTCTAACAATAGTTAAATTTATTTCAAAATAATTTTCCTCTAACCCATTAAGTCTTATAAGTCTTACTACTTCTTCTAGTTCCGTAACGCCTTGCTTAAATAATTCATTATTTATCTTGACATTTTTTAATTGATTTATTATTTCATCATTTGTTCCTGTTATTTTAATGAACGATAAAAGTTCTTCAATTTTTTCATCACTCACATCATAATCAAGTTTTAAAGATGCTCTAATATTTTCTTCGCCAATTTTTTCAAATTTATCAATTAAACGCATTATTTCAACTTGCTTATCAGTTAAACCTAAACTTTCAATTAAGCCTGAAATAATTTTTCTATTATTTATATTAATAACAAAAGGTCCAAAATTAAATTCATTAAAAATACTATAAATTATTGAAGGAATTTCGGCATCATATTCAAGACTTAACTCTTCTTTGCCTACAACA
Source organism: Christensenellales bacterium (assembly GCA_051889995.1). Classification (GTDB taxonomy): domain Bacteria; phylum Bacillota; class Clostridia; order Christensenellales; family UBA1242; genus UBA7868. Next base: position 85,894 of record JBJFDL010000004.1, on the reverse strand, counting down.
TCAATATCGCATTGATAAAACTCTCTAAAGCGCCCCTTTTGAGGTCTTTCGCCACGATACACTTTACCAATTTGATAGCGTTTAAAAGGGAAAGTTAATTCATTACAATTTTTGGCAACATATTTTGCTAGTGGAACCGTTAAATCAAATCTTAAACAAATGTTGTTATCACCCTTTGTGAAATTATATATTTGTTTTTCGGTTTCGCCACCTGCTTTAGCTAGCAAAACTTTTGCATCTTCAATAACTGGTGTGTCTATTGGTAAAAAGCCAAATCTTTCATAAGATTCTCTTATTGTGTCTTTTAATTGATTAAAAATTATTTGGTCTTTGGGAAGTAACTCCATTGTTCCAGATAATGTCTTTGGGGTAGTAATATTCATAATTATCTCCTAAAATTAATATTAATTATATTTTTTTGTTTTGTCAAATGCTTTTTATTTTATTGCTTGAAATATGAAAACAAAAAACACCTAACTGCCGTTAAGTGTTTAATTTTTAAGACTTAATCGGCAGGAAAAACTCTTGCCGTATGGCAAGATATTACCTATGATGATGTCTTAAACTCATTTTAATCATATAAATATATTAACACAAACAAATAGAAGATGTCAATATAATTATAAACATTAATAATTTTTATAACATTGCACATAATGTAATTAAGGAGGATAATATGATTATTGTAAATTTGATTTGTTATATTCTAACAATCGTTGGTGGATTAAATTGGGGACTAGTTGGTATTTTCGATTTTAATTTGGTTTCCTTTTTAACTGGAGGATTCAGAACAGGGTTTGGAATTGCAATATATGTTCTAATTTTCCTAGCAACATTATGGTTAATTTTTGTTCCTTTCGTAACTCGTGGAAGAGTTCAACTTTGCGATAAAAATAATGATATGACATTATAAAAATTGCACTACAGTGTAGTGCTTTTTTTAAAAAATTAATTATCAAAATGCTAGCTTTAATATAGTAAAAAATAAAAAATTAACACAATTATGTAAAATGTTAACACTCTTTAAAAATAAATTTATTTAACGCTTTTGATGTTTTGTAACTCAAAGCGTTTTTTTTGTTTAACATTTGGATATTTTACTTTATCTACATCACTTGCAAACATATCGTAATCTCTAACATAAAGACTACATTCATCATACAAAGCACGATAAACCACAACTTTCTTGTTTGTTTCACTATCTATTGCAATATCTTCAACAAAATAATAGTCGCCTTTAAAATGTTTGTAAATTTTATTTATTTTAATTTCTTCCATAATTTTATTGTATTTTTTAAATGCAATTTTGTCAAGCGTGTAAACCATATTATATATTTATATATATTTTTCTAGTATATTTCTTGTTAACAAGGATAATCACTTGACAAAAAAGTTTTGAAAGTGATATAATGAGCTAATATTGATGCATAACGAATAATTGAGAGGTGAACTAATGCACGTAATTTTTACTGGTGGAACAATTGGAAGTCTAAGTGCAGGCAACAATATTAACACAAATTCACAATCACATAGAATGTTAATTGATATGTATAACGAAATGCAAAAATCAAATTGTAAAGATACATCTAAATTTAAAGAAAGAGAATTTATAATTTTAGAGCCAATTAATATTTTAAGTGAGAATGCTGTTTTAGATGATGTTATATTAATTGCAAAATCAATCTTAAAAGCGAACGAAGAACAAGTTAATGATTCTAATCTTAAAGATAAAGGTATAATTGTAACACACGGAAGTGACACACTTGCATATTCAAGCTGTCTTTTAGCATTATTAATTTCTAATTTAATTAAAGTTCCAGTTGTTATGGTTGCAAGCAATTTAATTTTAACTAATTCTGACGCAAATGGTGTTTATAATTTTACTGCAGCTGTTGATTTATGTTTAAACAAAAGTGAAAAAATTAAACCAGCAGTTTATGTTGCATATAAAAATCCAGAAGATGATTTTACAAGCATACATTTAGCAACAAGAATGGATATACCCGGACATATGAGTGACAGTTTTTATAGCCCTCAAGGATTTAGATTTGCAAAATATAAAAATGGAAGTTTTGAATTTGAAAATACAAACTTTGAAATTACTAATTATAAATTTAACTTTAATCTAGACGGCAAAAAAGCAAAAGGATTATTTATTGAACCTATGACAGGTTTGGATTATTCTACTTATGATAATATTCATTGTGATTTTGTTTTACACAATTTATATCATAGTGGAACTGCAAACACTAATAATGATAAAAAATACGAAAATAATAATTTATTAATTTTCGCAAAAAATTTAAATCAAAGAAAAATACCATTATATTTGTGTAATATAAAGAAAAAAGATATAAATTATGATTCAACAAATCAACTTTTAAAAAATGGTATTCAAATGATTTACGACACTCTTGCAAATGTTGCATATTCGAAACTTGAGATTGCTTATTCATTGTTAAATGTCGATGAACGAGAAAGGTTTTTAAACAATAATATTGCCGGAGAATATTTAAAATAATAAAAGGAGAATTTTATGCAAAAGAAAGTAGATGGTGCAAGAACTTGTTATTGTGGAGAGTTTGGTGAGCATCTTTTAAATAAAAAGGTAACCGCAGTTGGTTGGGTTAGCAAAAGAAGAGATTTCGGTGGCCTAGTTTTTGTAGACCTAAGAGATAGAACAGGAGTTGTTCAAGTTGTTTTTGATAGGGAAAAATTTGAAAATGATTATTCTTTAGTTGATAGTTTAAGAAATGAATATGTAATCGTTGTAGATGGTGATTTAGTTATAAGAAATGAAGAAACATATAACGATAAATTACAAACAGGAACAGTTGAAATTTCAGCAAAAAATATGAGAATATTAAACACAAGTTTGCCCGTTCCATTCTTGGTTGAAGATGCCGATAAAGTTCCAGACTTATTAAAACTAAAATACAGATTTTTAGACTTAAGAAGAGAACAAATGCAAAAAACTTTAAAACTAAGAAGTCAAGTTTACAAAATTGTTCGTGATTATTTCTATGATAATGGATTCTTGGAAATTGAAACACCTTGCCTTGGTAAATCTACTCCTGAAGGAGCAAGAGATTATCTTGTTCCATCAAGAACTTTTCCTAATGAATTTTTTGCCTTACCACAAAGTCCACAAATCTATAAACAATTATTGATGATTTCTGGCTGTGATAAATATTTCCAAATAGCAAAATGTTTTAGAGATGAAGATTTAAGAGCAGACCGTCAACCAGAGTTCACACAAATAGATATGGAAATGAGCTTTGTTGAAGATGAAGAAACAATAATGCAGTTAATTGAAAAATTAATTCAAAAAATCTTTAAAGACACTAAAAATATTAATCTTCCAGAAAAATTTTTACGTATGCCATACTATGAAGCAATGAACAGATTTGGTTCTGATAAACCAGATATGAGATTTGCTATGGAATTAGTTGACATATCTGATATTGCCAAAGATTGCACTCTACAACCATTTAAAAATGCTGTTTTAAACGGTGGCAGTGTTAGAGTGTTAAACGCAGAAGATAAATTAGATAAATTGTCACGTAGCGATTTAGAAAAACTTGTAAGTTTAGTTAAAGCTTGGGGTGCTCCTGGAATGAGTTATATGACAATAGATGCGAATGGTCCAAAGAGCCCATTAATTAAATTTTTTACAGAAGAACAACTTCAAGAAATCATTAAACGCTCAAATGCTAAACAAAATGACGTAGTATTCTTTGTTGCAGATTCAGATAATGAATTAGTTCAAACAACTTTAGGAAAGTTAAGACTTCATATCGCACGTGAATTTAATATGATTAATAACGATGATTATAAAGTGCTATGGGTAACAGATTTTCCACAATTCGAATATTCAAAAGAAGAAAAGAGATTTGTCGCAAAACATCATCCATTCACTTGTCCTAAAGATGAAGATTTAGAATATATTGAAAGTGCTCCAGAAAAGGTAAGAGCAAAAGCATACGACATTGTTGTTAATGGCTATGAATTAGGCGGTGGAAGCATAAGAATATTTGACCAAGCTTTGCAAACAAGAATGTTTAAAGCATTAGGATTCACAGAAGAAAGAATTGAAAACTTATTTGGTTTCTTTGTTAATGCATTCAAATATGGTGCTCCTCCTCATGGTGGACTTGCTATTGGTCTTGATAGATTAATTATGTTACTTGAAAAAACAACAGACATAAAAGATGTAATCGCATTCCCTAAAATTCAAACTGCACAAGATGTTATGACTGGTGCACCAAATTTTGTAAGCGACAAACAACTTGAAGAATTATATATTCAATTATTAAAAAAAGAATAGGAGTAGAATTGTATGAAGGTTACAATAGAAGAAATTAAAAGACTTCAAAAACTATCGGCCCTTTCTTCTAGTGATGAAGAATTACAAAACTTAATAAAAGATTTTGAAGGTATTGCGCAATTTGTTGACCAAATTTGTGATGCTAATTTAGATGACATTAACGTAAAGAATAAATGTGTTACTATTGACGATTTAAGAGATGACATAAGCGAAAAAAGTATGAATAGAGAAGAAATTTTACAAAATGCACAAAATCGCAATGAAGAATTTTTTGTCGTTCCAAAGGTGGTAGAATAAAATGCAAGCAGAAGAATTAATTAAATTAGGAGTTTTACAAACTTTAAAATTAATTAAAGAAAAACAAGTTACTTGTGAAGAGGTTTGTAAGGCATACTTAGAAAATATTGAAAAACATAAAAACAAGAATGCCGTTCTTGAAGTTTTTAATGATAGTTTGGATTTGGCACGAAAAATCGACACAAAATTAAACAATAATGAAAAAGTTGGAAAACTGGCTGGCATTCCAATAATCATCAAAGATAATATGCTTTATAAAGGTAAAAAAGCAACTTGTGCTTCAAAGTTTTTAGAAAATTTTGTTAGTCCTTACACCGCAACAGCAGTTAAGAAATTATTGGATGAAGATGCAATTATTATTGGCAGAGCAAACATGGATGAATTTGCAATGGGTGGCTCAAATGAAAATTCTGCTTATGGTCCTTGTAAAAATGCTTTTAATGATGAGTATGTTGCAGGTGGCTCAAGTGGTGGGAGTGCTTGTAGTGTTGCATGTAATATGTGTTGTGCAAGTTTAGGAACAGACACAGGAGGTTCAGTCCGTCAACCAAGTTCATTTAATGGTGTTGTTGGAATGAAACCAACTTATGGCAGAATTTCAAGATATGGTATTGTTGCATTTGCTTCAAGCCTTGACCAAGTTGGGCCTATAACAAAAAATGTAGAAGATAATGCATATCTTTTAGAAATACTTGCAGGACACGATAAAAATGACCAAACTTCAGCGTTAGAAAAAGTTGATGATTATTCTTCAAAATTAAACTCACAAATAAAAAATTTAAAAATTGCAACCATTAAAGAATTAATGGATAAATACAAAAACTATAATGAATATAATAACTTTGCTCAATTAATTTCTTTCTTAAAAGAAAATGGCGCTGAAGTTGAAGAAGTAAGCATTAAAAATATAGACTTAGTGCTTCCATCATACTATATCATAGCAACTGCAGAAGCAACATCAAATTTAGGTAGATTTGATGGCGTTAAATACACAACAGCAGTTAAAGACGCGTCTAACACAGACGACCTTTATGTTCGTAGTAGAACACAAGGTTTTGGAAAAGAAGTTCAAAGAAGAATTATGCTTGGTAACTTCGTTTTAAGCAGTGGTTATTATGATGCATATTATAATAAAGCAAAAAAGATACAACAAAAATTAAAAAATAATTTTAACGAAATCTTTAATTATTATGATGCAATATTAATGCCAACAACTTTTAAAGAAGCGTTTAAACTTGGTGATAAAAATACAGACCCAGTTAGTATGTATTTAGAAGATTTGTTCACTGTTATTGCTAACGTAACAAGCATTCCTTCAATAAACGTTCCTTATTCTTACGGTGAAAATAATTTGCCTTTAGGTGTTCAATTCTTAACAAAAGAATTTAATGAAACAATCATCTATTCATTAGCAGATTTCGTAGAAAAAAATTATAAGAGAGGTAAAAATGAGTAATACTGAATACGATATAGTCATCGGTCTTGAAGTTCATGCAGAATTAAACACAGATTCTAAAGTTTTTTGCTCTTGTAAAAACGAATTTGGAAGCGAACCAAACACAAATTGTTGTCCAGTTTGTATTGGTATGCCCGGTGCTTTACCAATATTAAACAAAAAAGCCGTTCAATATTCAATTATGGCAGGGCTTGCTTGCAATTGCGAAATTAACGATGTTGCAATTTTTGAAAGAAAAAATTATTTTTATCCCGATTTAAGTAAAACATATCAAATAAGTCAATTAGTAAAACCTATCTCAATAAATGGAAATATTAAATTAGATAGTGGCAAAATTATAAGAATTAATAGAATTCATCTTGAAGAAGATGCAGGAAAATTAATTCACGACTTAAATGACACTTATATAGATTACAATCGTGGTGGTGTTCCACTAATTGAAACAGTTTCTGAACCAGATATTTCATCAGCTGATGAAGCAATTGAATATTTAACAAAACTTCGTGACAGATTCATTTTTGCAGGTGTTGCAAAATGTAAAATGGAACAAGGTGGAATGCGTTGTGATGTTAATTTATCTGTAAAACCTAAAAATTCTAATATTTTAGGAATTAGAACTGAAATGAAAAACTTAAACTCATTTAAATCTGTTTTTAGAGCAATAGAATTTGAAAGTAAAAGACAAATTGATTTAATTGAAAATGGCGAAAAAGTTATTCAAGAAACTAGAAAATGGGATGATAATAAGGGAATTAGCTTATCTATGAGAAGTAAAGAAGATTCTCAAGATTATAGATATTTCCCAGACCCAGACATTTTAACTGTTGAAATTTCTAGAGATAGCGTTGAAGAAATAAGAAAACATATGCCAGCATCTAAACAACAACGAAAAGATAAATATATAAATGAATATACTTTACCTGAAAAAGATACTAACATTTTGTTAAGTGATAAATTAATTGCTGATTATTTTGAAGAATGCTTGAATTATGTAAACAATCCTAGAGAAGTCGCAAATTGGATTTTAACTGATGTTTTAAAATTAAATTTCACAGATATTATACCAATTTCAGCAAAACATTTAGCAGACATAATTAAAATGTTATTAGAAAAGAAAATAACACGACAAAATGCAAAACAATTGTTTGAAACAATAATAGAAGAACATTGTGAACCATTAGAACTTGCAAAAAAATTAGATATGTTATCAACAATCACCGAAAATGAGTTAGATAGTTTAATTGAAAATATAATTAAAGAAAATGTTCAAGCATTAAACGATTATAATAAAACACCAGATAAAATTATTCAATTTTTCACTGGTCAAGTTATGAAACAAACAAAAGGAAAAGCCGATGCTCAAAAAGCGAGAGAATTAATTGTTAAACATATAAATAATAACTTAAGTTAAATTATTAATCTAATTATATTTACAAAAAAGTCAGTAATTAAACTGGCTTTTTTAAATTTATAAATTGAATTTTATTAATTCAAAAAATATAAAAATATTCATATTATTAATTTTTATTTTAATTTTAATTAAATTTTTAAATAAATTTTATATTTTTTATCTTTATTTTAATATTTATATTTTTTTATAAAATTATAGTTATTATAAAATTTTACCATTTCCAATTTTCAATTTCTGGAGTATCAACACCATATTTTTTAATGTATTTTTTATGTTTTTCTAGTTTTTCATTAATCTCATTAATAACTTTATCTTTATTTTTTAAATCTAAATATTTTAATGCTGTTAAAACTAAATTATATCTATCAATTTTATTTTGAACACACATATCAAAGTGTGTTGTAATTGTGCCTTCTTCAATATAACCTTTAACATGCATATTCCTGTTTTTTCTATTATAAGTTAATTCGTGAATTAATCTTGCATGTCCATGAAAATTAAACACTATTGGTTTATCTATTGTGAATAATTCATCATATTCTTCATCAGTCAATCCGTGTGGATGAGAAAAATTCGATTGTAATTTCATTAAATCAATAACATTAATAAATCTTATTTTTAATTTTGGATAATACTCTTTTAATAATTTTGTTGCGGCAAGAGCTTCTCTTGTTGGAGTATCACCACAAGATGCCATAATTAAATCAGGTTCTCCCTTCTTATCACTACTTGCAAATTCCCACTTACTTATTCCTTTTTCACAATGTTTAATTGTATCTTCCATATTTAACCATTGATAAGAAGGTTGTTTTGATGCTACAATAACATTGATATAATTTTTAGTTTTTAAGCAATGGTCTACTGTTGAAATTAAACTATTTGCATCATATGGTAAATATATTCTTGCAACATCTGCTTTTTTATTTGAGATATGGTCAAGCATACCAGGGTCCAAGTGAGTGTATCCATTATGGTCTTGTTGCCAGATGTTTGAAGATAATAATAAGTTTAATGAAGAAATAGGTTTTCTCCAAGAAATTTCATTACATACTTTAAGCCATTTTGCGTGTTGTGTTAGCATTGAATCTACAATTCTACTAAATGCTTCATAACTATGAAAAATTCCGTGTCTACCGGTCAAAATATAGCCTTCAAGCCAGCCTTCACAACAATGTTCACTTAAATATGCATCAAGAACACGACCATCACGAGAAATAAGGTCATCAGTTTTTAAATAATTGCTATTAAACATTTTTCTTTCTTTATCAAAAATTTTGTAAAGACGATTACTCATTGCTTCATCAGGACCAAATATTCTAAAATTATCTTTATTTAATTCAAAAACTTTCGCTAAATAAGAACTTAATTCAAGCATATCCTGTGCTTTGATTGTTCCGTGACCTTCAAAATTAACTCCAAAATCTTTAATGTTAGGTAATACTAAATCTTTTAAAACTAAACCTCCGTTTGTAATTTTATTAGCACTTATTCTTTTATCACCTTTAGGACAAATTTCCAAAATTTCTGGTTTAATTTTATATCCATCAAATAATTCTTCAGGTTTATAACTTTTTAACCAAGCCGATAATAAATCTAAATGTTCAGGTTTTGTCATTATAATTGGCACTTGATGCGCTTTGTAATTATTTTCAATCATCATACCATCAACAAATTTTGGACCAGTCCAACCTTTAGGAGTCTTTAATATTATCATAGGATATATTGGTCGAGTCATGTCGTTATTTTTAATAGCATTTTCTTTAATAGCTAGAATATCATTAATAACCCTATCCATCGTTTTTGCCATTAATTTATGCATTTTAAATTGGTCATCACCTTCAACAAAATAAGGTTTGTAACCACAACCTTCAAAAAATTTCGTAATTTCTTCTTCACTCATTCTTGCAAAAACAGTTGGATTATTAATTTTATATCCGTTTAAATGTAGTATTGGTAAAACAACTCCATCACGAATTGGATTTAAAAATTTATTTGAATGCCAACTTGTTGCAAGTGGACCTGTCTCTGCTTCGCCGTCACCAACGATTGTTGTTGCAATTAAATTAGGATTATCCATTACAGCGCCAAAAGCGTGTGCTAAAGAATAACCTAATTCACCACCTTCATGCATAGAACCTGGAGTTTCAGGCGCTACATGGCTTGGTATTCCACCTGCAAATGAAAATTGTTTGTTTAAAAGTCTTAATCCTTCATAAGTTTGATTAACTTTAGGATAAACTTCAGTGTATGTTCCTTCAATGAAAGAATTAGCAACAAAAAAATTACCAGCATGTCCTGGACCTGAAATTAAAATCATATTCAAGTCGTATTTATTAATAACTCTACTACAATGAGCATATATAAAATTTTGTCCTGGAGCTGTTCCCCAATGGCCAACAATTTTCTTCTTTATATCACTTGGTTTTAACTCTCTTTCTAAAACTGGATTATCTAAAAGATATAGTTGTGTTGCAGATAAATAATTAGCTAAACGAAAATATTTATCTAATTTTTTAAAATAATCATTAGTAAAAAATTTATCCATAATTTCACCTCTTTAATAATTCTATCATAAAATAAAAAAAAATCATAACAACATTAATAAAAAAAATAAGCTTTATTAAGAATTATTTTATTATTTTTTTTATTCTACATAAAGTCTTATTTTATTCATAAACTTTTTCTTTTTTAATTTTTGTATAAATAATTTATATTTTTTTATGTGAAATATTAATGCTAAATCTGTTAATATTTGAAAATTATTTTAAAATATTAACTAAAATTTAAATTACAAAAATTAATAAATATAAATAAATATATAAACTTCATAATTGTATTTATATAAATAGAAAAATATATTTTATTTTACTTACACACTTATCCACAAGTTCACATTATATATTATTTATAATAATATTTAATAATATATAATATTATTAATAACTAAAAAAAACACAACATCAGAAAATTTGATATTGTGTTTCAAACTATTAATAATTATTTGATTTTCTTTCAAAGAAACTTTGTTTGTGTTCACACACAGGACAAACTTCAGGTGCTTTTTTGCCAATAACAATATGTCCGCAATTTCTACAAACCCAAATAGTATCGCCTTCACTTGAGAATACTAAACCTTGTTCAATATTAGAAAGTAACTTTTTAAATCTTTCTTCATGTTCTTTTTCAATTTTACCAACTTCTTCAAATAAAAATGCTAAATGGTCAAATCCTTCTTCTTTTGCAGTTTTTGCAAATTCATCATACATATCAGTCCATTCGTAATTTTCGCCTTCCATTGCAGATTTTAAATTTTCGCAAGTAGAAGGAATTTCACCTCCACAAAGTGCTTTAAACCAAAGTTTAGCGTGTTCTTTTTCATTATTTGCAGTTTCTTCAAATATAGCTGCAATTTGTTCATAACCATCTTTTTTAGCTTTACTTGCAAAATAATTATACTTATTTCTTGCTTGACTTTCTCCAGCGAAAGCAGTCATTAAATTTTTTTCAGTTTTACTACCTTTTAATTCCATAATAATCTCCTTATATTTTATTTTTGAATTATTATAATAAAATTTTAAAATATTAGCAACTTAATTAAAATAAAAAAATATTTTTTTATATTAATACTTGAAATTTAATATAAAATATTGTAGAATATAAAAAAGGAAGGTGGATTATGGATAGAGAAATTAAAGAACGCGTTGATGGTATGGTAAAAGAAGAATTAGAAATGTTAAGAGAAGAATTAGTTAGAGTAAATGCTAAAGAACCTAATGATGTTTATGTTGAAACAATTGAATATGTAAACGAAAGACTAGAAAAAATAAAAAAGAAATCATTGGCAAATGGACCAGTTTTAACAAAAACTGAATAATTTATTTTTTCTTATAATTAAAAATATCTCTAAACAAAACTAGAGATATTTTTTTATTTATTTTTTTTAAATAATTGTTTAATCTTTTTTCTTTCACTAATTAAATAAAAAATATTAAAATATATAAATAAAAATAAAACATAAATCAATAGAAACCAAGGATATTTAATTCCTAAAATATTTTGAATATCATTGTTAGGTAAAAAATACATAGGGTCATCTTCTATTTTTAATAAAAATATTTCAATAAAAGAATACAATAAAATCACCCCATAGCAAATTGCTTCTTTATAGCAAGTTTTATATTTAAAATCTACCATTTTAAGTGTTATTAAAGTTATTGATGTTATTAATAACAATGAATGTGTTGCTATTGAATACAAATTTTCAAATAATATCACTGAATGGTTAAATCCAACTCCAGGATAAGCAAAGAATATTATTGCACAAATAAGTGCTGTGATACTAGAAAAATTATAATAAAATTTTTTATTAATAATTGGGCTTATAATTAATACCCAACAAGAAATTGCGCACCAAGGTCTTGGAAGTAAAGTGCTAAGAACTGAATTAAATGTTAAATCTGTAGCTTTACTAAAATTAATTATTCTTCTAACAATTTCAAAAAATAAAATTAATCCAGTCAAACAAAATATAACTATTCTTTTTGATTTATCATTTTTATTTTTAAACAAAAATGTTAACAAAATTATTATTCCAACACATAAAACTAAAGTTAAAATATGTAATAATTTCCATTGTCCATTAATTTTAATTGCACCGAATGCTTCATAATTACTATATAACCAATCTATAAATTTCATAATTAATTCTCCAAAAATATAATAACTGATTAAAGTGTAAAAATCAACTAAAAAAATATTTTTTCTAAAATTATAATTTTGATTTTAAACTTTATGTGTTATAATTTAAAATACATAGATATAAGGAGATAGTAAATGTCAATATTTTATGGAATTGTTTGTTTGATTTCATTTATATTATTAATAGTGTATTTTATTATTGATAAAAAAAGAGAAAAATGGCTAATGTGTGTGTTTATATCTGTTCTTGTATGCAACACTGGATATTTTATGTTATCAATATCTCGTAATTTAAATTTAGCATTAATTAGTAATAGTATTGCATATATTGGTAATATTTTTTTACCTTTCTTTATGTTAATGTTAATTTTAGAAATATGTAATATTAAACACTCTAAAATTTTAACTTATTCTTTACTTGCCGTTGGCCTTGTTATGATTTTTATTACAACAAGTGGGGGATATTTACCTATTTATTATAAAGAAGTAACGCTTCAAGTTATTGAAGGTGGTGCACTACTTATAAAAGATTATGGAGTATTACATTCTTTATATTATGTATATTTGTTTGGCTATATGATAGCAATGATTAGCATTATCATTTATGCCATTATTAAAAAGAAAATAACATCTAAAATGCATGCAATCTTTTTAAGTATTATTGTTCTTGGAAACATTCTTGTTTGGTTCATTGAGCAATTTATAGAAAATCATTTTGAATTTTTATGTATTTCATATATCATTAATGAAGGGTTACTACTTTTTCTTTATGAAATGTTAAGAGAATATGAATTTATAAAAGTAAATAAAAAAGATGAAAACATTATCACTAATGTTGATATGTCTGTTCTTGATTTAACAAATAAATTAAGTGAAGAACAAGTTGCATTAGTATTTACAAATTGGCAAGCTTTAAATATTTTAACAAACAGAGAAAAAGAAATTCTTAAACATATTTTACTCGGTCAGCGCAGAAAAGAAATTGCTGTTAATTTATATCTTTCAGAAAGTGCTGTAAGAAAATATACAACGAGTATTTTTAGAAAATTAGAAGTTAATAATCGAACAGAACTTTGTAAAAAAGCAAAAAAAGCCATTTAATTAATTCACTTTTATAGTGAGTTTTTTAAAAAATAAAAAAGTAGACTAAAGTGGACTAAATTTTTAACACAAAATATAATAGAATATTATAAAATAGAAAGTGAAAATAAAAAAAGGGGATTTTATGGGAAAAGCATTGAAAAATTTTTTAATAACTATTATTTGTATTATTGCATTAATTGGTGTAGTTGTAATTGGTGGTTATATATATGTTAGGTCTAGATATAATATTGATTTATTTAGAACTGTAGGCCAACTTAAAACACTTACCCAAACAGTTGATGAAAGTAAACTTTGTCCTTACGCTTTTGAAAGTGAAGATTTTAACAAATTAAAAACTGTGTTAAATGCACAACTTGTTGAAGGATTTGTTAAATACGAAGAAGGCGCAGGTTATGAAGGTTATTCAATAAATTATTCTACTTTATCAAGTGTAACTATACCACACACAACAATGATAATATTATCTGAAAAACAAACAGGCGCACTAGCAGAAATTGTGTTTAATGAACAAACTGGTGGTAAAATTAATGTTGGAGAAAAACAACTTGAAACAAATATAGTTCAAATAAATTTTTCTAACATTAACGAAGATGGAAGTGCTGATTTTAATATCGTTTTAAAAATTGATTTAACATTATTAAAAAATGATATTAAAGATTTTCCATATAATTTATTTAAAAAATATATCCCTAATAATTTGTATATTTCATCTACAGTAAGAATAAATAAGACAGATAATCTAATGGGCTACACGACAACACATAAAGAATTTAAAATTAATAATTTATCAGCAGATGATACTGATGATTTATTTCATACACTGGATGCAATTATAAAAATTGGTAGTGCAGAAAGTCTTAATTCAACAATAAGCACAGCTGTTATTAATGCTCTTATTGGAAATGACACACATTTAGGATATGCATATTCCTTAAAATCAATTGGAAAAACACAATTTGGTTTTGTTACTTTAGACAATATTGACTATTTTTCAGTATTATAAAATAAATTATAAAAATTGATTGTGATTAAATATTTTTCATATTTAATCACTTTTTTTTGCTTTACTAGAAAGAAAACACTTGCGAAGGTCATAAACCTGCATTAAAAATCGAAGTTGCTGACCACACTTTTGGTGAATGGACAGAAAAAACACCAGCAGGTGTAGATCAACACAAAGTTGATGCACGCACATGTTCAATTTGTGGATACGAAGAAACAAGAACATTTTCAAACACAAGAACAAATGGAACATTCTATATGACATTAACTAATTCTTTTACTTTATCGGGTGAAACAGTTGTTGTTGGTGTTGTTAAGCGTGGAACAATCAATGTTGGCGACGAAATTAAAATCATTGGATACAGATACACAGGTAAACTTACAGTAAAAAGTATTAGCCTAATCAGCAGCATTCCATTGGAAGCAGCAAGTTATGGCGATGAAATTAATGTAACCTTCAACGAAAGTGTTGATAGGACAAAACTGACATGGGGAGATGTTATATCAATTCCAGGGACGATGATCTTACAAAACATTCACAGCAGAAATTTATGTTTATACGGAGGCTGAAGGAGGAAAACGCACTCTAATTCTTAATGGTTATGAACCAACAATATATTTATACAATGAAGGTAAAAATCTTTTTAGCACAATCACTCTTCCTGAAGGCGAAATGATTATGCCTTGTAGCACTTTCACTATTTCAATCACATTAGATTCTGAAACTCCACTATGGGAAGGTTTGGAATTTATTGGCAAATAGGGTTCAAAAACCGTTATCAAAGGCACAATTTTAAGCGTAGTTGCTTAAGTAATAAAGATATAAATCGTTAATATTAAAATTTTTAAAATCACACTTTAACGGTGGGATTTTTTTATTACAGAAAACGACGGATTGTCCAGTGGTTCAAATGCTAGTTACCTTTATGAGTATTAATGTTTACGTTATAATTATTATAATCAGTAAAAGTTTATATAAAAATTTAATTAATTTGTTTAATAATTGTTATGTATACATTAATTATCTTATTGTTTAAGTTTTAATAAATACTCAATTTAAGTTTTTTACTATATTAGATTAAATAAAATATTTAGTATTTATAAATATTAATATTGTTAATAACGAATGTTAATAAGTGAATAACTTAAAAACTAAAGGCAAAAAATATTTTTTCTTTAAAATATAAGTTAAGTGATTGATATTTATTTTTAAAAAAATATCTTTTATCAATAGTTTTAATCACTAAAAATAATTAATCAATAGTTTATAGTTAAAAAATTATTTATGATTTAATATTTTTTTTAAAAAAAACTATTGAAATTTTATAACACATTTGATATACTAACACAAATAACATTAGGAGAAAAATTATGAAAAAAAGCACAACACAGAGATTAAGAGATGAATATGAACCAGAAAATTTTTATGAAGACTATCCAGATTATGTTTACAATGATTATCTAGATACAGCAAAAAGAGAAAACTCACTTAAATTAAAAGCAAAATATGAAAAATTTGTTGAAAAAAGAAAAATTGAAGAAGATGATGATGGCTTTAGATTTTAATTTAAAACACATAAAGTTAATTTACTTTATGTGTTTTTTTATTTGCTATATTTTTTAATATTGATAATTATTTGACACAAAAATTTAAAATAGATATAATTTTATTTATGGAAAAAAAACAAAAAGTTGTTTTAATTACTGGTGCAAGTAGCGGAATAGGTCTTGAAACAGCTAATTTTTTAAGTAAAAAAGGTTATAAAGTATATTCTGTCAGCAGAAGAGAATATTTAAATGATAAATTTACAAACTATATTTGTGATATTAATAACACAACACAATTTAAAGAAATTTTAGATAAAATTTATAAAATTGAAGGAAAATTAGACCTTTTAGTTAATAATGCTGGAATGGGAATAAGTGGTTCAATAGAAAATACAAGTGAAGATAAAATAGAAATGATTTTTCAAACTAATTTAATTTCACTTGTAAAAATTAGTTCAATTTCAATTGAGTATTTAAGAAAAACTAAGGGTAGAATAATAAATATTGGTTCTGTTGCAGGAGTTATTCCTTTACCTTTTCAAGCTTGTTATTCTTCAACAAAAAGTGCAGTTGAAAATTTTTCTTCAGCATTAGATATGGAAGTAAGAAATTTCGGAATGCGAGTGTTATGCGTAAGACCTGGTGATACAAAAACAAATTTTACTAAAAATCGTGTAAAGAATGAACAAGAAAATAACGCCTTTTATAGTAACCGTGTTAAAAAATCAATTTCTAAAATGGAAAGAGATGAACAAAAAGGTATGAAACCAATAAGTGTATCGAAATTAATATACAAAATGGCAACAAGAAAAAATCCTCCACCAGTTGCAACAGTGGGTTTTTCTAATAAATTAATTTGTGTTTTGGCAAAATTTTTACCAAAAAGGTTAGTAAACTATATTATTAAAGGAATTTACGGTTAATTATGGATATTTTTAAGAAAACAGAGCAAATACAAGCATATGATAAAATGATTGAAGAGGGATTGTATCCTTATTTTCATGAACTTGAATCAGGACAAGACACTGTTGTTAAAATGGAAGGTAAAGAAACAATAATGATTGGTTCAAATAACTATCTAGGTTTAACAAGTGATAAAAGTGTAATAAAAGCTGGTTTAAAAGCATTAAAAAAATATGGAAGTGGTTGTTCGGGCTCTAGATTTTTAAATGGGACTTTAGATATTCACATAAAACTAGAAGAAGAATTGGCTGAATTTTTACATAAAGAAAAAGTAATGACATTTTCAACTGGCTTTCAAAGTAATCTTGGCATTATTTCTGCACTATGTGGAAGAAATGATTACGTTTTATGTGATAAAGAAAATCACGCAAGCATTTATGATGCAATCAAATTAAGTTATGCAAAAATGCTTCGCTATGAACATAGTGATATGCAAGATTTAGAAGAAAAATTAAAACAAGTTCCAAGTGAATGTGGAATTTTAATTGTTACAGATGGCGTTTTTAGTATGAGTGGTGAAATTTGCAATTTGCCAAAACTTGTTGAATTAAAAAATAAATATGGTGCAAGACTTATGGTTGATGACGCTCACGGACTAGGCGTTTTAGGTGATAATGGTCGTGGAACAGCTGAACATTTTAATTTAGAAGATGAAGTTGATATCATAATGGGAACGTTTAGCAAATCTTTAGCTAGTTTGGGTGGATATATGGCATCAACAGAAAGAGTGGTAGATTACGTTAGACATGCTTCAAGACCTTATATTTTTTGCGCTAGTATAACTCCATGTAATGTTGCTTGTGCTAGACAATCATTAAAAATATTAAAAAATCATCCTGAACGAGTTAAAGCATTAAGAAATATTTCAAATTATATGAGAAATGGATTAAAACAATTAGGTGTAAATATTATAGATAGTGTAACCCCAATTATTCCTATTTATGTTTATGACGACGATAAAGCATTTTTAGCTTGTAAAAAATTATTAGAAAAAGGAGTTTATGTAAATCCTGTTGTTTCTCCTGCAACTCCTGTAGGAAAAGCTTTGCTTAGAACAAGCTATACAGCAACTCACACAACAAAACAAATGGATAAAGCTATGCAAGCAATTAAAGAAGTTTTAGAAGAATTAGATATTAAATAAAAATTCTACTTGACAAAATAAATTAATAAAACTATAATAATGTAGTTAATAATATTTAGACCTTTTAATTTCTATATAAGTGTTTTTACAAAAATAAAAATATTTAATTTTACATAATTTTTAATTTAATAAAATTTAAAACCTCCTCTGTTTAAATATTATTAACACATTCCTGTAATGTAAGAAAAATGTAATTAAAATTTAAAATACATTACACAATTTTGCGCTGTTAGCTCAATTGGATAGAGCGTTGGTCTACGGAACCAAAGGTTAGGGATTCGAGCTCCTTACGGCGCACCAAATATACTCAACTAAACATTTGTTTAGTTGTTTTTTTAATTCTAAAAATGTTAGATTTATAAAACTTTTATTTATCTTTAAAAATTTTAAACATAATAAATTTTTAAATTATTAGTTTTAACTTATAAAACCTTCTTAACAAGTCAAAAAAACATAAAAATTTAGTGAACTTTTAATCAAAAAAATTAGAAATTATAACTCATTAAAAAAAATGTTTTAATAAATAATTAAACGAAATAATTGAAAAATTATCATAAATAACACACAAAAGTTTTTATATTATTCTTATTTTATTATAAGGGAAGGAATAAAACATTCTTTTTTTATTGTGAGTAAAAATGAGTTTTCTTTAATGGTAATAACTTTTTTCAGTGCAAAACTGTTATATATATTCTTTGGGCAATCTTTTTAAAAGTTTTGTGTTATTTTGATAAAAAGAGTGTATTCACGTTGAAATACACTCTTTTTTAAATATAATAATTATTTCAAAAGTTAACAAATTTAAATTATTTTTTATCTTTTAATTATAATCAAGAAGAAACTTTAATAATCAATTAGAACATATTCGTCCATAAATCTTACTAAAGCAGAATAAAAATGTTCATTATAAACTTTATTATAAAAATGTTCATAAATATTGCCTTTTAATTTTGGTAATTTAACATCAGTTATTTTTGTGTTACCAAACAAAAACTCAAGTCCCATATTTTCTAAATTTGGTAGATATAATTTTTCTAATTTTCTATTATAACATAAGAAACTATGACCTACTGTCGTTAGATTTGGTAAATCTACATAACTAATTTTTGTATTACATTCAATGAAACCATTTTTAGCAGTTCTTAAACTTGGTAGGCTTATGCTTTCTAAATCATAATTAGACCAAAGGAAATAATCTCCAATTTCAGTTAAATTTGGTAAATCAAGTTTACATATTGTATGATTATATTTTAAAAATCTGTCGCCAATTTTTTGTAAACTTGGAAGACTTAATTCAGTCAAGCCATCATTTCGAGCAAGAAAATCTTGTCCAATAGTTTTAAGAGATGGTAAATTTAATTCTGTTAATGTTTCATTATATGATAAGAAACAATCTCCAATATTTGTTAATGTTTTATTTTCATAGCCAATTATTTGATTATTTTTATTAACAATAATAATTGCTTCATTACCATCATTTTTAGTTATAATAAGTTTTCTGTTATTTTTCTCACGCACAATATCTATCTTTTTAAAGTTTTGTAAATCATCAACGAAAGAATCGTGAATATCAACTAAACATTCTAAGGTTTTATTTTGTTTATCAATTAAAAAACAGTCAATTAATTCAAAGCGACCTTTATCATATTGATAAATTGAATCATGATCTACAAAAATATTATTTGGGCAATATAGCGTTTCTAAATAATTCATTATATTGTATTTAATATATTTTCCATTAGCTAATTGATGATATTTTTCTATTCGAAGATATTCATTTACATTTGTTATGTTTAAATTAAAGGCTTTAATAAAACTCTCGGTTAAACCAGGAATAATGTTATCTAAATCGTTTGAAAAAGTGCTGTCGGGATTTATGACAGTATGATTATATCGATTTTTTATTGACAAAGTATTAAATTTTCCTTTAGAAAATTGAATGCTAATTACACTTGTGCCATATTCATCTTGTCTGTTAGGTTTAACAAAGTCTTTTCTTTTCTTTCCGTTTATTCCATCTAAAGTCGTTCCATCCTTAATTGCAAAAAATACTAAACAGTTATTAGTCCGTTCTTTGTCTTTAAAGGTGCAAATTTCTTCTTTATGTTTATAATATTTTTGAAATTTTAGAGTATCTTTATAAGTTTCACATTTATATAATGAGTAACCTGCTTTTCGCATTAAATCATAAGGACTTTCTGCATTTATCGTTGTTTTTTTAACATAAAATGGAAAATTTGCAAAAACGTAATTTTTAAAATCCTCTAGTTTTTTTTGATTAACTAAATCTTCGTATAAACTCTTGTTAGGATAGAAAAGAGAATATAGTAGGTTAAAAAGGGGAGTAGGATTTTCTTCGGTTGCCGTGTCTAAAATCGTGGAAAAAACTCTGCAGTAATGTGCAAAATCTTCTCCATAATATTTTTTAATTTTTTCTAAATCTTTACTTTCCATTTTATCCTCGAAATTTATTAATTTTTAGATTAAAATTAATGATTTTTTTTAATATTATTAAAGGAAAATCTTTTAATTAAATGTTTTATTGTTTTTAGTTTTTAATTTAAGATAAATCTTTTTATTTATTATGCCATCTTCATAAAGGTTGTCCATTT
This sequence comes from Christensenellales bacterium, assembly GCA_051889995.1. Lineage (GTDB taxonomy): Bacteria > Bacillota > Clostridia > Christensenellales > UBA1242 > UBA7868. The sequence goes on along the minus strand of JBJFDL010000004.1, from coordinate 65,332 downwards.
TTTTCATTAATTTAGGTAAATATACATTAGTAATATTAAAGTTATCACGAAAAAAGTTTCCTTTAATTTGTTCTAAATGAGGAAAATCTATTTTTTCTATTGTAATATTACAAGACATAAAGTTTCTTCCAATGCTTTTTAATTTTGGCAAATCAAGTTCTTTCATTATAATATTATTTGTGAGAAAGTCATCATTTACATTTTGTAAGTTTGGCAAACTTAATTTATCTAATTTTTTATTATAAGCTAAAAAACCATTGTCAATTTCTTTAACAAGAGGCATATTTATTTCTTCTAAATCTTTGTTATCAAAGAAAGCATATCTTCCAACTCTTTTTACAGATGGCAAATCTAATTTTTGCAATTTTTTTTGTGCTAATAAAAAATTATCATCAACTTTAGTTAGAGTATCATTTTTATAAGCAATCATTTCATTGTTTTTATTAACAATTATCGTTGCTATATTATTATCTTTTTTTGTTATGATTAGTTTTCTCGTATCATTTTCGCGCACAATTTCTAGTTTTTTAAAATTTTGTAAATCATTAACAAAAGAATCGTTAAAATTAAGTAAACTTTCAATTGTTTTGTTTTTCTTATCTATTAAAAAATAATCAATTAATTCATATCTTCCCTTATCTAAATTTCTAACAGAAGATTGATATACTATTGTGTTATCTGGACAAAGATATGATTCTTGAAATAAATAATTATATTTAAAAAATTTTTTATCATTTATTTTACTATAATTTTCCAGATAAAAATCAGAATTAATGTCGATCAATTTTAATTCATAAGTTCTTGTGAAACTGTTGGTTAAACCAAAGCATATATTATCTAAATTATTTGAAAATGTAGCATCGGGATTTATGACAGCATGATTATATCGATTTTTAATTGATAAAATATTATATTTTCCTTTTAAAAATTGAATACTAATAACACTTGTTCCATATTCGTCTTGACGTTTTGGATTGATAAAATCTTCTCTTGTTTTACCATTTATTCCATTTTCGGTTGTCCCATCTTTAATTGCAAAGAAAACTAAATGACTGTTAGTTCGCTCTGGGTCTTTAAAAGTGCATATTTCTTCCTTATTTTTATAATATTTTTTAAATTTTAATGTATCTTTATAAGTTTCACATTTATATAATGTGTAACCAGCTTTTTTCATTAAATCAAAAGGATTTTCAAGAGAGGTTCCAGAATTATCTAAATTATTTAACTTAAACTTATTATAGATATATTTTTTAAATTGTTCCAATTTATTTTGTTCAACCAAATCTTCAAGTAAACTTTTATTAGGATAAAAATATGAAGATAATAAGTTAAAAAGGGGAGTTGGATTTTCTTCAGTTGCCGTGTCTAAAATCGTGGAAAAAACTCTGCAGTAGTGTGCAAAATCTTCTCCATAATATTTTTTAATTTTATCTAAATCTTTGCTTTCCATTTTCTAACCAAAAAATCTTTTTAAGTAAATTTCTTCTCCTGTTCTAAATTTGATAGTAATAACATCACTAAAATTTTCTTTCGTGATTTCTCTTCCATAAGGAGCATTAACATCACCAAAACGATAGATGCTGTCTTTTTCTTCAAAATTTTCATCTAAAAATTTTTCATTAATTTTGATGGTGTCACCAACAGCTGGGTCTTTTAATAAATCAAAAAAAACTAAATTTAAAGTAACTATTTTTCCTTGAGATGTATTAAGGGTATATTTATCACCTTCGATATTGATTATTATTAATTCCATAAAATCATCTCCCTAATATTATTTATATAATATTATAATACAACCAGAATTGTATTCTGTCAAGTAGCATATTTTATTTTGCTTTAGTTATTTAATTTGGCAAATTCAATAAAATTACATAAAGAATATAAGTTTTAATTTAATTAATCAAAAACGAAAATAAAATTTGTTTTTATAATTAAAATTTAAGTTATTAAAATTGCTTATCATAAACGTTTAAAAAATGCTGACTTAATTTTATTAATGTTTATTCGGTTTTGTTAAAAGCAATTAACTGCTTTAAAAAATTCTAGTGCCAAAATTTAACTTTGCTTTTTTGTTTAAAAAAACATATGAGTATTTTTTATTTAGACTCATATGTTTATTATTTTAATTATAAATTAATTTATGAAATTTTTAGTTTTTCATTTTAACTTATTTTATTAATGATTTAGTCTTCTTTAATTGCATCTTTAATTGATAAACTTATTCTCTTTTTCTCTTTATCAATGCCAATTATTTTAACTTGAACAATATCTCCAACAGTTAGTTCTTCGCTTGGATGTTTAATGTATCTGTCGCAAATTTGTGATATATGGCATAATCCATCTTGATGCACACCAATATCAATGAAGGCACCAAAATCGATAACATTTCTTACTGTTCCCTTTAAAATCATTCCTTCTTTTAAGTCATCTAAACTTAAAATATCCGTTCGAAGTTCTGTTTGAGGTAAACTCTCACGTATATCACGACCAGGTTTAATAATTTCAGTAATCATATCTTCAAGGGTAGGAATACCAATTCCACAAATTTCAGCGACTTTATTTTTACCATAATTTTCAACAAGACTTGGAAGATTTACTAAATTGCCATTTTTAATATCTTCATTAGTTAAGTGAAAAAGATTTAAAAGTTTTTGCGCACTCTCATAACTTTCTGGATGCACAGCAGTGTTATCCAATATATTTTCTCCATTAACAATTCTTAAAAATCCAGCACATTGTTCAAATGCCTTTGCACCTAATTTATTAACTTTTAATAGTTCTTGTCTGTTTTTAAATGCACCATTTTTTTCACGGTAGTCAACAATATTTTTTGCACAGCTAGAGTTTAATCCAGATACAAAAGTAAGTAAACTAGGACTAGCAGTGTTTAAGTCTACGCCAACACTATTAACACAATCTTCAACAACGCCATCTAAAACTTCGGTAAGTCTTTTTTGTGGCATATCATGTTGATATTGTCCAACGCCAATACTTTTAACATCAATTTTAATTAGTTCAGCAAGAGGGTCTTGAAGCCTTCTTGCAATAGAAACTGCACTTCTTAAACTAACATCAAAATCTGGAAATTCTTCTGCTCCTAATTTACTTGCAGAATAAACACTTGCTCCTGCCTCATTAACAACTGCATAGCTGACATCTACAGTTAATTTTTTAATTAAGTTTGCAACAAAAATTTCACATTCTTTACTTGCTGTTCCGTTACCTATTGATATTACATTAACATTATGTTTTTTGATTAGCATTGCAATTATTTTTTCTGCTTTTTCAATTTCATTATGTGGTGGGGTTGGATATATTACACCCGTATCTAAAACTCTTCCGTTTTCATCAATAACTGCAACTTTGCAACCAGTTCTGTAAGCAGGGTCAAGGCCCAGAATAACTTTGTGTTTTAAAGGCGGTTGCATTAAAAGGGGTTTTAAATTAACTTCAAACATTTTAATTGCTTGTTCACTAGCATCCAAAAACATTTGATTTCTTAATTCTCTTTCAATTGAAGGTTCAATTAAACGAGTAAAAGCATCTAACACGGTTTCATTCAATTTTTCGGTAAAAATACTTTCTTTAATTACGAAATTTTGTTTAATAATTTCTAAACATTTTTCAACATTAACTTCAACGTCGACTTTAATGCAATCTTCTTTTTCACCACGATTAATTGCTAAAATTCTATGACTTGGCATTTTGCACATTTGTTCTTTGTAGTTGTCATACATAGAATATGTGCTAACTTTTTCATTTGGTTTTAAGTTTGTTAAAATAAATGCAGATTTAAACAAAAATTCACGTAAATCTTTACGAATTTCTGCATCATCGCTAATTTGTTCTGCGATTATATCTAAAGCACCTTGTAAGGCTTCTTCGGGTGTTAAAACACCTTTTTCTTCACAAATAAATTCTTTTGAAACATCTAAAACATCTCCCTCTAAAATTTCTTGAGATAAAATAATTTTAGAAAGTGGTTCTAATCCCTTACTAATTGCAATTGTTGCACGAGTTTGGCGTTTTGGTCTGAATGGTCTGTAAATATCTTCAAGTTCAGTTTGAGTTTTTGCATTATTAATTTTAGATTCAAGTTCTGGAGTTAATTTTTCTTGGTCATTAATTAACTTAGTAATTTCTTCTTTTCTCTTTTGTAAGTTTCTTAAATATGTGAGTCTGTCAGCAAAAGCTCTTATTGTTTGGTCATCACAAGTTCCGTGCATTTCTTTTCTGTATCTTGCAATAAATGGAACAGTGCAACCTTCATCTAATAAATTTATAATGTTTTGACTATATTCTAGTTTTAAATCAAATTCTTCTGCTAATTGTTTTGTAATATCCATTTAATTCTCCTATATAATTAATTAACAACTAAATTATCAAACAAAACTTACATAAAAGTCAATTAAAAAAGAAAATTTTCAGAATAAAATTGATTTCAAACAAATAATGAGTTATAATATGATTTATGGAAGGCAAAGCGGATAATAATATAGTAAAGAATGATAACATACATAAAAATCATAGACAAAGGTTGCGAGCAGAACTAAGGAATTGTGGTTTTTTCCCAGTTAATGAACATAAGAATTTAGAATATCTATTATTTTGTTGTTATGCACAAAAAGATACAAATCCAATTGCACATAGACTAATTGAAAGATTTGGTAGTTTTTCTAATGTTTTGGAAGCAAGCATTAAAGATTTAATGAAAGTTGAAGGCGTTGGATATAATACGGCATTTTTTATATCTAGTTTACTACCTATTTTTGAATATTATAAAAAACAGAAAATTAATTGCAAATTAAAAATTTCAACAACGAAAAATTACGTTGAGCACTTTGGTTCCAAAATAGTAAATGAAAATAATGAAAAAGTGATTGCGATATTACTTAATAATAAATATGAAATAATAAAGAGTGTAATTTTACAAAGTGGTGATGACCATGAAGTAGGTTTAGACTTTAATGAATTATTCTCACTTATGACTACAAATAATTGTGATAAACTAGTTTTAATGCACAATCATCCTAGTGGAAATCCTAATCCTTCATGTGAAGATATAAGCAACACGGAAGATTTATTTGCAAAATTGTGTTTATTTAATAAATCTTTGGTCGATCATATTATAGTGGCAAGTAGTGGATTTTATAGTTTTAAAGAGAAAGGCAGAATGGAAGAATTTGAAAATAATCTTAAAAATGGCATTAAATTTGTCACAAATAGCACCAAAAGAGGATAAAATAAGCGTTTTTTGGACAATTTTTTCTTAAAATGCTTTGACAAAAATAAAAAAAATGCTAAAATTAAAGTATATTCATATTGGAGGTTAACAATGAATAAAAGCGAATTTTTAAAAGCTATTGCTGAAAAAGCAAATTTAACAGGAAAACAAGCTCAAAGCGCATTAGATGCTATGATTGCTACTGTTGAAGAAACACTTAAAAAAGGAGAAAAAATTCAACTAGTTGGTTTTGGAACTTTTGAATTAAAAGAAAAACCAGCAAGAGAATGCATTAACCCTACAACTAAACAAAAAGTTAAAGTGGCAGCTTGCAAAAACCCAGCTTTCAAAATGGGTAAAGCATTCAAGGCATTATTTAATTAATGTTAACTGTTTCATTTGAAACAAAATATTAAAAAAGACACTAAAATTTAATAAGTGTCTTTTTATTTGCAATAAATAGGTTTAGTAAGATTAAATTCTATTTTTTCAAAAATTTTATTTATTAAGTTTTTTCAAACTGTTTATCTAATTTTTAATTATTTTACTTAATAAGTGTGAAAAATGTTTTGATGAATTTTAATTGACTTTTAGGTCGAATTTATATATATTTTTAATATAGTAAGATTTAGATATCTTAAATAAAATTTTTATAAATGGCATTTTTAAACTTTTGCGCTAATCTTAAAAATTTTTTTTGTTATAAAATCATACGAAATATGATTGAACTAAAAAATTATAAAATTATATTTTAAACAAAAGTTTAATATATTATTTTAATAGCATAGTTTTAAAAAGAGTCATATCAATTGATAGGAGGAGTTTTTATGAAAGAAGTTTGGAATAAGAAATGGAAAAAAATATTAATATGGGCTAGTGCATATTTAAGTTTTATTGCATTTGCTTTTGTTGGTGGTTATGTTCTTGTAAAAAGTGAAGATGACGAACTAAAAAAGACGGCGAAAAATGCATTGATTGTTACATTAATTTGCACGGCAGTATCAGCAATTCTTTCTGTATTTTATAATATTGCAAGTTTGTCAAGTGGATATTATAGTTCATGGGCGTATGATTTTTATAGAATTACATCAAATCTAGTGAATATTGCAAAAATTGCAGTTTATGCTGGAATTATCATCAAAATATTATTAAATAAAGAAAAAACTAATGAAGTAAAAAAAGAAATTCAAAATGAAGAAATTGTTTAAAAACGTCTTTTAATGTTTTTCTATAAGAAAATGATAATTGTTATATAAAATATTTAATTTATTATTGATATTAAAAATAATAAAAAAATCAAATTAAAATTTATTTACTCATTTTATATTTTATAAAAACCACGGAGATTTTCCGTGGTATTTTATTTTAGATAAAAATTTTGTGAATTTTAAGTTTAACTCTAAATTTTAAACTTTAAAACTTTTTAATACAATTCAAATCAGTTACTATTTTTTTAAATCGCTATTAAAATTTGTTACACTTAAAACTATTGTTAAAGTTATTTTTAAAAATTTGTTTTTGATTATTGCAATTGCCTTTGGAGATAAAATTGCAGTTATTAAAATTACTATTTCTGTTGCAATTATTACATCTATTAAAATCACTAAAATTTTGATTTTTATTCAAATTATGAAAACAATTTTTGCTATTAAATCTATCAGTTTTAAAATTGTTTCTACAGTGATTAAAACTAGTTATTAAATGTTTGCACCCACATCTACTCATATTAAATATGCATTTAAAATTGCGTCTATTACAATTACAAGTTTTGCAAGCACATTTATTTTGTTGACAATAGAATAAAAGTATTGGTCTTGGTTTAACTGGTGGAATAACGCGAGTAATAGTAGTTGTGACTGTATTACTGTTAGTAGGGTCTTCACCAGAAAGATATATTGTAGAAAAATTTAACACAAAATTACTTGCTGTGTTTAAAATCACAACATCAAATTCCACTGTATTGCTTTCTCCAGGGGCAAGGTCAGGTATGGAGAATATTGTGTTAGGATTTAGGGCAGGGTAATCAACGCCATTAATCTTCACACTGCCATTTACGAACTGAATTTCACTAGCTAAATTGTCAACAAATGCTAGATTGCTTAATGTGCTTTCGCCACTGTTAGTTATTGTTGTTGTGTAGTGCAGTGTTTCTCCAATTTTTGCTGTTGTTTTATTTACATTTTTAATAACATCAACTTCATTTGCTAAAATTGCAATTGTAACATCATTTGTGTTTTCTGTGAAATCAACTGGACCAATAACTGGATCCGTTGCAGTATAATTTACTGTTCCATGATTTATAACAGGAGATGATGTTTTAGGATTGTTTGCAATAATTTGATACGTTATTGTTCTGCTACTGTTTGCGCCAATGTCTGGAAGAGGGAAGCCTGTAATTAAATTGAAAGCAGGATAGCTTATTCCGTCAATCGTAACACTGCCATCAACATAAGTTGCGCCATCGCTCATTGTATCACTAAAAGTTAAATCCGTTAAGTTAAAATTGCTAACATTATTTAAAACAACTGTTTGTGTTACTGTTTCGCCTTCGTTAATGATTGGTTTTTCTGTTGCTTTAACTTTTGTAAAAGAATAAGTTATAATTTCTGTCAAAACAATGTTGCTATTTACACTTCCTGGAGTTGTTCCACCATCGGGCAAAACGGTGTTAAATTCTATTTGGGATTGATTGGTTATAATCATAAGCTTTCTCCTAATTAACTGTAACACTAAAGGTTACTGTTTTATATTGTGATGGTGTTATAGTGCCAAGACTAACACCATTTTCTGGATTTTCATTTGGCATTTGAACGCCGTCAACATACACTGAATTTGGTATAAATGTTGTTCCAAGAGGAATTGAATCAGTAAATACTATATCTTCAACAGTTAGTGTTCCATTATTTACAACATTGCTGGTGTAAGTTAATGTATCTCCTTTTTTAGCAATCTGTTTGTCTACAGTCTTAATAATATTCATTTGTTCGCTTAAAATTGTAACACTAACAGGAGAACTTGTGCTTGAAGTTGTTACAGTGTAACCTTCAAAAGGTTCAAAACTAAAGTTAGTTGTTGCAACATTAACAGCTGGGTTAATTAGTGGAACACTATTTGCAACAAGAGAATAAGTTACTGTTTTAGTTTGCCCTGAAGTTATTGTGCCCAAATTTAATGGAAAAGAATCTGGTTGTAGAACGCCGTCAATATAAATTGTGTTAGAAACAAGCGTTAAGCCACTAGGAATAGGATCGACTATCGTAACGTCTGTAGTATCAATTTCGCCAGTATTTTCTACTATAATTGTGTAATTAATATTTTCTCCAACAGCTTTTATATTATTGTCAACAGCTTTTGTAATCTCTAAATTCGTTCCAATGGAATCAATTTGTGTTGCTAAAGCGTTTGGAACATACAAATCACCACTGCTAGTAAATCTAAATAGTGCTGAAGATTGTGATGTTTCTAGTTTACTAGATATATCTATTGCTGTTATATCCCATCCTTGTCTTCCAGCTGAAATATTTGTTCCAGCACTTGCGTTTGCATTTCTTGTTCCAAAAGTTCCACTAGTTTCAATAGTTCCGTTTTCGTTATTAATTTGAGAGGCAAAAAAGTTTGTTAAAGGATTGTTTGGTCCCGACATTGCAGTAAGATTTGCAATATTTTTTCCAAATAAGAATTGATCGCCTGTTAAAATAGCATCTCCTTCACCTGCAGAAAGAAAAGCTTTGCCGGTTATTGGTAATGCTGGAGGCGTTAAAAAACCAGTAAGCGTTATATCTGTAACAGGATTATTTGGTCCTACCACAGCACCTCCAACCCATAAAGTTAGATTTCTCAAAACTTCACTTTCGTTTTTAAACACAACCGATAATGTCCAACCAGCATGATTAGTTTCAGATGTTTGATTGTCGTTTGCTATAATTAATGCAGGGACTTGTGAAACGCTATATGTTCCGTTACTAATTGCTGAAACAATACTTGTTACATTTGCAGTTCTCACATAAAATCCTAATTCATAATTTGCAGTAGGGATAAGAAAAGTTTGTGCAGTAGTGGGGTCAGGGGAAATTGAATTATCCACTCCATTAATATTTAAAATTACGCTGTTATTTAACAGGTTTGAAATATCTTGAGTTTGTGATTTGTAAAGTCCACCCCAAATAAGTTCTGCATATAAAATTGAACTACCGACAGGTAAGTTCAATATTGCATTAGAACCATTTTCTAAATAGTTTAGTGTAGTGCCCACAGGAAAAGTCGCAACTTGACTATTTGTTAAACTCGAGAATGCACCAATAGAGCCTAGTGTTCCAGAAGCTGTTTGGTTACTCCTTTTACTTAGTCCTAAAGTGTTTCCTATAAATCTCACTCCACCTTTATCAATTGTTGAATATCTTTGAATAAATGCCATATTATACTTCCTTTTTCTTTTAGAGTATACACTACCATATTATTCACATATTCAAAAAATGGTGATTTAAATTTTTTTGTTTTTAAAATTAAAGTTCACAATTAAAAAACTAATTATAAAATATTGTATAAAATAACAGTGAAATTATATTTTGCTAGTTATAAACGACCAAAATAATAAATATATTTTTTTATTCATCAATGGTGTTTTCTGTAAGACTTTTAATATAATGCACTGTTAAAAAATAGTCAATAAAACCAAAAATCAAAAAAAATCCTGCAAAACAAAATAGAGTTATTGTTGCAAAATCAAAAGGATGCTCTTTATCTAATTTTATAAAGCCAATGGCGAGAGAAATACAAACAACGCTTGTTCTTATATAAGAAAGCAAAGTTCTTTTCCCTGCAAGTTTCGTGCTTTTTTCTGAAAGCAAAATTTTTGTTTTTTTGCTGGTCATATTATTCATATAAACTCCTAAATCTTTATAATTTGAAATATTGTAAGCGTTCCTATTAAAAGAGTTGATAGCGCGCCTTGGCACATAAGCATTATCGATGCACTAGTTTTCATTTTATCCGTAACAATAACTGCAAGGAAAATAAACAACCAAATTAAACTCCAAACTAGCCATAACACTCCTAAAAGTGTTTCTGTGTTTAGAATGTAAAATATACCTAACGACACAGCCAAAACGAAAGAGAGTCCGCAATAAACTCCTGTAACTTTTTTATTAGTTTTAAAAATGATATCAAATGCAACTAATAAATTTGTTAACCCAAAAAGAAGCCCACCCAAATTACCAATTGCTTGTTTTTGAGATTCAATAGATAATAATCCTTTAAAATTAAATAAAAAAATCAAAATACTAGTGAATAAATTTATAATGATTAAATCTTTATTACTTTTTTTAGGATTTAACATATCGATACCATTTAAAATTAAAGTTATTCCTACAAAAATTAGAGAAATTCCTAAATTAATTTTTTCCATATATTTAACATTGCCTTAAATAATTTTTTTAAACCAAATTGTTAAAGATATATTTAAACGTTAAAGTATATTAATAAATATAAATATGATTTTAAAAAAACATATAAAATAACACTAAAAAAGATTTAGTGTAATAAAGGTAAAATATGAATTATATTTCGTAAATTTTTAAAATATTATATTCAATTTTATCGTGATAATTTATATATTTTGATTTGTTAATTAAATTAATTGAAATAATAATTACAACAACTTTTTTGAACCTTAAGTTTAATTTTTGATATCAATTTAAAATGTTTATAATCCTAATTTATTCTGTAAGTTTTATCATTGAAAACGTATTATTGCACATAAAAAATATTTATTATAACCTTTGAAGTATTAAAAGTTATTGTTAATTATTTATATTTTTCTTTTATATTTTCTAAAATGGTGGTATAATTAACCTATGAGTTATACTGAAATTGTAAAAGAAAAATTAAAAGAATTAAAAGGCAAAAAAGATATTTATGTTTTAGCAATAGAAAGTAGTTGTGATGAAACTAGTATTGCGATTGTTAAAAATGGAAGAGAAATAATTTCAAATATTGTTGCTTCGCAAATTGACATCCATAAGCGTTTTGGTGGTGTTGTTCCAGAAGTGGCAAGCAGAAATCATATTGCACAAATCAACAATTGTTTAAAAGAATGTTTAACTAATGCTAATATGACGTTAGAAGATGTTGATATAATTGCTGTTACTTACGGTGCAGGTCTAATTGGTGCCTTGATGGTTGGCGTTAATTTTGCAAAAGCTTTGGCATACAGTTTAAATAAACCATTAATTAAAGTTGACCACATTAAAGGACATATTGCTGCCAATTATTTATGTTTTAAAGAACTTGAACCACCTTTTTTATGTTTGCTTGTTAGCGGTGCTCACACTGAAATTATTAAAGTTGAAGATTACAATAAATACAGTTTAATAGGACATAGTCTAGATGATGCCTGTGGAGAGTGTTTTGATAAAGTTGCAAGAGTGTTGAATTTAGAATATCCAGGTGGTCCAAAAATTGAAGCTTTGGCAAAAAATGGAACAGCGAATATTAGTTTCGTTAAAGAAAACAGAGAATTAAATAAAACTTTTAATTTTAGTTATTCGGGATTAAAAACTGCAGTTATCAATTATATTCACACAAAAACTCAAAATGGTGAAGAAATTAACAAAGAAGATATTTGTGCATCTTTTCAAAAAGAAGCCTTTGATGAATTAATTGTAAAGACAATTAAAGCAAGCAAAAACTTAGGTAATGAGTATAATAAAATTGTAATTGCTGGAGGTGTTTCTGCAAATTCATATTTAAGAGAAAATATGAAATCAATTGCACAAAAAGAAGGAATAGAAGTTTATTTTCCTAAAATTTCATTATGTACCGACAATGGTGCAATGATTGGAAGTGCAGGATATTATAATTTTGTTTGTAATGAGGATCTTGCCGATTTAACACTTTCACCAAAAGCAAGGATTGATGTTTAAAATGAATTTAATTGAAAAATATTATAATAAATTTAACGAAGATAAAAGATTGTTATCTAGACACGGCCAAGTTGAATTTGCTGTTACAATGAAATACATAAAACAATATTTGAAAGAATATGAAGTTGCAGATATCATAGACATTGGCGCAGGAACGGGAAGATATAGCGTGGCACTCTGTGAGTTGGGTCATAATGTTACAGCCGTTGAACTTGTTTTACATAATTTAAGAGTGCTAGAAAGTAAAAATTCAAAAGTTCAAGCAATTTTAGGAAATGCAATGAACTTAAATAAAATCAAAGATAATAGTTTTGATATAACATTACTTTTAGGACCTTTATATCATTTGTTCACTTTGGAAGATAAATTGAAGGCACTAGAAGAGGCAAAAAGAGTCACTAAAAGTGGTGGCAAAATTTTTTGTGCGTTTTATATGAATGATTATGCCGTTATTTCTTATGGATTTAAAGATGGAAACATTAAAGAATGCTTAAAACAAAATATGTTAGATGAAAATTTCAAAGTTAAAGATAACGAACAAAATTTATATTCTATGGTAAGATTAGAAGATATTGAAAAGCTAGAAGAATTATCAAATTTAAAGCGCGAAAAAATCATAGGAGTAGATGGTGCTACTGACTATATTAGACCGTATTTAAATAAATTTGATGATGAAACATTTGATTTATTTATAAAATATCAACTTTCAATCTGTGAAAGGAAAGAATTGTTAGGAGCAAGTTCGCATATTTTAGATATTTTATCAGTGGAAAAATAATTATTAAATTTAAAATTCTTATAGATAATTAAATTGTTTTTTTGTGGCAAACTAAATTATATAATTTACGCAAATTTTTTTGCATATACTAAAATAAGAAAAATTTCAACAAATATTGACAGAAAAAGGTTTTTTTGATAAAATTATTTAAATGATTGAAAATAATGATGTATCAAAATATAAAAAATTCGTTCAAGTTATGGCGATGACTATCAGTGTCATATACTTTTTGTTTGCACTTTTATATGCAATTCAAATTAATCTTTATGAAAATAAAAAGTTAAAAGAATTTGACGATTTATTGTCTTATGTTGAAGGAGTAAACTCAAGTTTAAATGGTGGTGGCTTTTTTGATGATGACTCTACAGAAGAAGACAATGAAGTTTCCACAACACCACTTTTCTCTGATGGTAGAACAGCATTCATTACTGCTTACACACAAACTATTTGCGCAAACTCATATTATATATCATCAAAAAACAGCACGGTTACAACCTCAAATGTTGGTGGTATTCAAGCAACAACACAAATTGATTCACAAGTTACAGCAATTAGATTTAATGAAACAACATTCTTTGAACAAGGAATAAGTAAATTAACTGAAGCAGATGATGCTGCTAAAGCTTTTGAAGGCACAATTAGAGAAAGAGCAGATGCAGGAACGAAAAGATTAAAAGTAGATAGTGAAACGGTCTATAGATATCAAACTAGAAATGTTGGTGTAGATGCAAACGGTAATTACACGGCAGATTTTAGTGGTTCTACAAAAGAAGTTGTAACACCAAGACAATACCCAATGTTAATTGAAAACCTATATTTAATTGATGAAAATATAATAAAAGAAGAAGATGTAAAATATTTTTATATAAAATATGAAAAAGGTGTTCCCAAATATTATTATGTTCAAGTAGTATTATCAGGAAATGATTATGTTTGGAATTATAAGAATTATATTTGGGCTTGTTCAGGTTCAACAACTGAACCAGCGTTCTCATATTCAACAATAAATCTTGTTATTAACTCTCAAGGATATATATCGGGTTTAATTTCAATCGATAATTACAATATTACAGTTCAAAGTGGTGCGATAGTTGCAAAATCAGTTTGCAAAGCAACACAAAATATGGTTTTTGCAAAAATAAATGAAACAATTGAATATGATGTAAGTGAATTTTATGAATAATCGAGATTATGTCTCGATTATTTATTGCGAAAAAAGAGATTTTTTAAGCTATATTGACAAATTTAGACATATTTGATATATTATTATAAATGGATAGGAAATTTGATATAATTAAACATAAAAGAATAATTAGTTCTGTAGCATATATTGTAAGTGCTATATATTTTTTGTTTGCTTTTTTGTTTGCCAGTTCAATTACGGCGACCGAACAAAGTAAACTACAAGAATTTGATAGATTATTAGCACGTGTTGAAAGTGTCAATAATTCTTTAAGTGGAAGAGTACCAACGAGTGGTAATAACAATTCAAACAGTGAAGAAGTTGTTTCTGCTGAACCACTTTATTCAGATGGAAAAACAGCTTTTTTAGAAGCTTTTAATAATACTTTTTCTGCAAATTCTTTCTATTGTGAAGCATTAATTAGCACACAATCAGTTGCAAGTATTGCAGGAATTAAGGCAACAACACAAATTGATATTAATTATACAGGAATTAAATTTCCCAACAACCATTACTATGAATCTTGCATTAGTAAATTAATTGCTGCCGATGATGCTGCCAAACCACTTGAAAATATAATTAAGAAAAATTCTGACCAAGGTTCAAAGCAATTAAAGATTGATGAAGATGCAATGTATAGATTTGACACTAATAATATTTTCATAGATAAAAGGGGAAAATTGTGTGCAGACTTTACAAATGTGTCAAAAAGAAAGGTAAACACTAAAAAATATTTACTTTTACTTCAAAATTATTACATCATCAATGAAAACACATTGAAAGATGAAAATGTAAAATATTTCTATGTTAAATATAAAAATGGAATACCTTCATACTATTACGTTCAAGTAGAATTAAGTGGAAAAGAATATATTTCTAAATATAAATATTATTTAAAAAATGGTTCAGGCTCAATCACCGAACCAAATGTAACATCGACAATTGTAAATTTGGTTATAAATTCTAAAGGCTTTATTTCAGGAATAATTGGAATTGATAACTATGATATTGTGCTTTCGGCAGATGATGGAAAACTTTTGACGGCGTATACAACTTGTAAGCAAACTTTAAATATGGTTATAAGTCAAGTAAATGAAAATATAGATTTTGAAGTTAGTGAATTTTACGATTAATCGAGTTTATACTCGATTTTTTATTATATTTTTAATTTTAATCATTTGTTTGATATTTTTAAAGTTTAAAATATAAATATTCTAATATAATTACATAATGCATAACATAAATTAAATAAAAAATATTATTGACATATTTGTTATTTTTTGTTAAAATTTGTCCGTTATGTCTAAAAAAATATTTAAATATTTAAATTCAGCTAAATTTATTAATATAATGTCATACACATTTTGTATAATTTATTTTTTTTATGCAATATCATTTGCTGTTTTAAAAACTAATAATGAAAATCAAAAAATTGACGATTTCAATAGATTGCTTGTAAAGGCACAAAGTTACAATGCATATTTAGAAGAAAATATTTCAAATGAAACACCAAAAGATGAAGTAGAAGATATAAAACCTTTATTTACAGATGGTAAAACAGCATTTATAACAGCTTATAACAACACAATTTACAGTTCAAGTTTTTTTGCAGATTCAACTTCTGTTAACACAATAAACGCAAGAGGCTTTACTTTAAAAATGAATGGAAGAAATCTTATTGCAAAATATAGTGAAGACAAAATGTATGAATTAAGTGTAAGCCAATTAGTGCAAACAGATGCAGGAAGTGCAATTACTTCTATAATACAACCACTAGCAACAAGTGCAAGACAAAAATTCTATGAAAATGGCCAAATAAAAATGCAAGAAACAGAAAGCGTTTACATTAAAGATAATGTCTATTATGGTGACTTTAATAAAAGTAGTGTCCAAAATAAAACATTAGATGAAGTGCCTTTAATTGCTCAAAATCTATATGTTGTTAATGAAGAAACTGTTTCAAACATTACATATTTCAACATAAAATATATTCGTGGAGTTCCTAAATATTATTATGTCCAAGCAGAATTAGACCCTGTTAAATCAACAGTAAATTATGCAAAAGTGTTAAAATTTGCAGCAAACGCACTAGAATTACCAAAATATTCAAAAGTTGTAGTAAGTTTAATTATTAACGATAAAGGTCATGTTATTGCAATGACAATGATGGACACAATCAGTTATTTAAAAGTTAACATTTTGGGCGGAACAACAGCAACTGGAAATTTTACGCAAGATTTAGTTTTAACAAAAATTGGTGAAGAAGTTAATTACGAGGTTTCTTAATTTATATGAAATTAATTTGTAAAAAAAATTCTAATTTAATATGTTATTTAAATGAAATGGAAGGGCTTGGATATAATAAAATTCAAGCCTTAATTCGTAAAAAAGACATTAGGGTTAATGGCAACAAAGTTAAAGAAGATTGTAAAATTTTCACAGGTGATGTTATTGAACTTTTTGCACCAAACATTTTTTTGTTTAAGTATGAAATAATATATGAAGATGATAATGTTGTTATTGTTAACAAGCCTAAAAAACTCGAAGTTGTTAGTGAAACAAAAGATATATCACTAATTAATTTAATAAATCCAAATTATTATGCTGTTCACAGATTAGATTATAACACTGAAGGACTTGTTGTAATTGCAAAAAATCTGGATAGTAAAAAATCTTTGGATGAAGCAATTAAAAACAGAAAGGTCGACAAACAATATGTAACAATCTGTAAAAACACTCCATTGCTTAACGAGAAAACATTTAAAGATTATCATATATTTAATGATGGTAAAGCAAAAATAAGCAATAAAAAACTTGATGGATACAGTGAGATTATAACAAAAGTTGAAACGCTAAAAATTAAAAACAATTTTTCACTTCTGCTTGTTGATTTAATAACAGGGAAAAGTCATCAAATACGCTCTCACCTTGCTTTTCATAATCTTTATGTTTTAGGCGATGAAAAATATGGAGATTTTAATATTAATAAAAAATTAAATTTAAAAAATCAAATTTTAAGAGCAGTAAAACTAACTTTTCATTTTGACACAAATGATATACTATACAATTTAAACAATAAAACATTTTCGGTGGATTACACTGATATACAAGATTATTTTGAAAGTTTATAAATTTTTGTTTAAACTTTTTGTTAATCGAAACATAAATAAAATCTCTTACAGTTGTGAGAGATTTTTTATTTATTAATTTGTTATTGAAAATTTTATGTGGAGCAATGTAAAAAAGCCAATAAACAATTTTATGCCATAAAAACTAATATATTAAAGAAAAATGATTATAAAAACTAAAAATAAATGAATTATGCTATAACTTTTAGATACCTAACGCTCGTTACGTGATATTCTATTAAACTTTTGTTATAAGCACTGTTATCATGACTTGATACTAAAATATTTTGAAAAGATATGGGCTTAATAATTTCGGTAACTATAACACTATGATAAAATCGTTTTAAAGGTTCAGAATAAAATTGCACAACATCACCAACTTCAACTTCATATAAATCAACTTCCTGTAATTTAAAAGTTTTTCCATTCTGACCATAATTAAAAAATGCTTCAACTGAAGTCCAACTAGGTGAACGAGAATATGAACTTGTGTAGAACCAACCATTCATATCGTAATCCATTTTTATGTTTCCAGCGTATAAACATTGCGAAATAAAATTTGTGCAATCTCCACCAAAGTTTCGAAAATCAAAATAGTTAGGATTATAATGAAAGGCATATTTTTTTGCATATTCAATTGCCTTTTGTCTGTCATACATATTAAATTATATTTTTAATTGTTTTAAACTATTCACTAATCATTTTTAATTTTTTATATCATAGGTAAAAGTATTTTTATAAAATAAAAAGTAATTTTAGTTGTTAAAAAACATAAAAATTAAACGTAATAAAAAGTTTAATAATAACAAAATTAAATTTTAATTAAGACATAATTTTAATCCAACAAACTTGAAAATGTTAGATAACTAAAAATATTATAAATGTTTTAAAGTGATTAATTTATTAATTTTCTTGAAAACAACGATGAGATTATGTTATACTTAAGTTATAATGGTTAAGTTTGAAGGTAAAATATGAGTGACAATAAAAAAAATTTAAATATTAATAAAAAAGCTTTAAAAGAAAAAAATAAAACATTAAAACGAGAAGAAACAAGATTAAAAAAAGAAAAAAAAGTATTAAGGAAAAAAGAAAAACAAAAAATTAAACAAGAAAAAAAGTTAAATGATAAATTTTTAGCTAAAAAACAAAAAGAAGATAAATTTTTAATAAAGCAAAAAATAAAAGAAGAAAAAGTTAAAAAAGCACATCTAAATAAAATTGCACAAGCAAAGTATGTTGATTGGTTTAAATTGGATAATGCTGCAACAATATATCCATCAATTAAAGATGATAATTGGTCATTTGTTGTTAGAGCATCTGTTCTTTTAAAAGAACAGGTTAATCCAGAGGTGTTACAACAAGCAGTGAATGATACTATGCCAAGATTCCCAACTTTCAATGTAAGATTAAGAAAGGGAATTTTTTGGAATTATTTTGAAATTAATAATATGCCTATAAAGGTTGAAAAAGAAACTAAATTTCCTTGTTCTACTTTTAATTTGTTTAATTTTAAAGGACATATTGTTCGTGTTTTGTATTATAACAATCGTATATCCGTTGAGTGTTTTCACGCAATATCTGATTTAAGAGCAGAAACAAAATTTTTTAATTCGCTTTTAAGAAGATATTTTAATTTGCTGGGTGCAAACATTGAAAGCAGTGAAGGATGTCTTGAAATTTTAGATTTGCCAAGAAAAGAAGAAAGTGAAGATGCATTTTTCAAATATTGTGATAAGTCTAAAAAAATAAAACACAAAGAAGAGAAAGCACATAAAATCCAAGGCACGTTGCTTGAAAATGGAGTTGTTAATGCAACTTTAGGAACAATGAGCACTAGTAAAATTAAAGAATTAGCAAAACAATATAATGCAACAGTTGGCGAATATTTGTCTGCTGTTGTGGGTTATAGTGTTTGGAAATTAAATAAAAATCATAAAAGACCAATTAAACTTTCTATCCCTGTTGATTTAAGAAGGTTTTTTCCATCAGCAACTTTGAGAAATTTTTCTGGTTATGTGAATGTTGAAATTAAGCCAAAACAAGGAGATTACACTTTTGAAGAAATCCTTGAGATAATTAAAGAAGAATATAAGAGAATAAATGAAAAATACTTAAAAGGTTTCATTAACAGTAATGTAACAATTCAAAAAAATTTCTTTATAAAAATTGTTCCACTTGTAATTAAAAATTTAATTATAAAACTATGCTTTAAAGCTTGGGGAGAGGCCTATCAAACAATTAACATTTCAAATATTGGTTTTATTAATTGTCCTAAAGAATTTTCAAATTATATTGAAAAATATATGGTTAATTTGGGTCGACCAAAATATAATGCAAAAACAATTGGCATAGTTTCTTTTGATGATAAATTGTGTATAACTGTTTCATCAAAAGTTAAAGAAATGAATTTGGAAGAAGAAATATTTAAATTTTTAGCAAGTCAAAACCTTGAGGTTTTAATTGAAACAAATAGGAGAGATATTTATGGGCAATAAGTGTAAAAATTGTGGTGTTATAGTGTCTGAAGATTTAAAATATTGTCCACTTTGTGGAAAATTTGTTTTAAAAAATGAGAAGGATAAATGTGAAGAAAAGGGAAACAGTTTTCCAATTTACGATATGTTTTATATTTATAAAGAAAAATGGCTAAAAATTGTTAGAGCATTCTTATTATTAGCAGTTGTTTTAAGCATTGCAATAAATGCATTTTTCTATCGTGGAGTTTTGTGGTCGGTTTATGTTGTTATTGGAACACTTGCCTTATGGCTCGTTGTGTTTAGTCCTTTTAACGAGGGAACAAATCATTTAAGGCGAATACCTTTTTCAAGTCTTGTTATTGCAATAAGCGTTATACTACTAGATTTTTTTAATCATTATCAATTCAACACGCCTATTGGTTGGGGAGTTATATACACTGCTCCGTTCGTGCTTGTTTTGGGAATTGTTTTAAGTTTTATTTTATTTTTAGTTTTAAAAAACTATGATTTAAATTATATGAAATCAAATATATTAATAATGATTATCAGTATTATTTATTTTATTTTAAGACTTTTCTTATTGACAAATTATGTTTTATGGCCAACATTTGCTTTGCTTATTGTTAGCGTAACAAATTTTATCGTTCTAATGATATTAAAAAAGAAAAGAGTAATTGAAGAAATAAATCGTAGTTTTCATATTTAATTTAACTTTAAATAGATAATAATATATTGTTAACTGACTCTTTAAAAAATTTTAATCATTTCAATAAAAAGATTATAGCGTTTGTTATAATAATAACTTATATGATTAAAATTTATTTACATACTTTCAATAATTGTTTTATAGACAAATTATGCATAGAAAATTTTCATGTAAATTTTGATTTTGGAATTAAGTAGTTGACAAAGGTTGAATTTTTATTGTAAAATATAAAAGATAAATACTGTGAAGATGTGTGCAGTAGGTTTAGCATTTCATTAAAGAGAGAGTAATCGTGGCTGAGAGTTACTTATGTTCAGTGCTAAATTCGAATTTCAGCATCGGAGTTGCATATTTTAATATGACAGACAAAACTGTGAAAATGTAATAAGGCCGTAAGGTGAAATTAGGTGGTACCACGAGATATGAACTCGTCCTATGTTATAGGACGATTATTTTTTTTAGGAGGGATTATGGAAGAAAAAATTAATGAAATATTAAACTATGTAAATCAAAATTTACATGACATTAACACTAGTGAAAAAATACAAGCATTAAAAGTTGAAATTTTAGGTAAATCTGGTAAAATGACCGAACTTTTTAAAAATATGAAAGAAATTCCTGTTGAGCAAAAACAAAAAGTTGGTCAAATTTTGAATACTGCAAAAACGCAAATTGAAAATTTAATTAAAGAAAAAGAGAGCGTAATTGCGAATGCAGAACTTGAAGAAAAACTAATGAAAGAAAAAATTGATGTTACTCTTGATTTAAATTCAAGTGAAATTGGTGCTTTGCATCCAGTTACAATTGATTTTATGCGAATGGCAGATATTTTAACTGGTATGGGCTTCACACAAATTGATGGACCTGAAATTGAATTAGATAAATATAATTTTGAGCTTGTAAATGTTCAAAAAGACCATCCAAGCAGGGATATGCAAGATAGTTTGTATATTACATCTGATATATTGTTAAGAACTCAAACAAGTAACACTCAACCTAGAGCAATGGAAAAAATTAAACCACCATTTAAGGCGTTTAGTTTTGGTAGAGTGTTTAGAAAAGATGAAATTGATGCAACACATACTCCTGCCTTCCACCAACTTGAAGGGATTTATATCGACAAAAAAGTTAGTCTTGCAACGCTAAAACACGATATCAGTTTAATTTTGAAAAAATATCTGGGTGAGTCAACAAAAACAAGATTTAGAGCATCATTTTTCCCATTCACTGAACCTAGTGTGGAAGTTGATGCTGAATGTAATGTTTGTAAGGGGGCTGGTTGTTCGGCTTGTAAAGGTGCAGGATGTTACGAAATTCTTGGCGCAGGTATGATTCATCCACACGTTTTGGAACTAAATGGAATTGACCCAAATGAATACACAGGATACGCTTTTGGATTTGGCTTCGATAGATTTCCTAAAATGAGATATAAAATTCCAAATGCAAAAGTAATGTTTGAAAATGATGTTCGTTTCGTAGAACAATTTAAATAGGAGATAAAGATGAAAGTTTTATTATCATGGATTAACGATTATGTTGATATTTCAAAAGTAGAATTAAAACAAATAACAAAAGGTTTAACAGATTCTGGTTTTGAAGTAGAAGAAATTATAGATAAATCAGCAGGACTTGAAAATGTTGTTGTTGCACAAATAACAAGTATTGAACGTCATCCAAATGCAGATAAATTAGTTATTTGCCAAGCAGATTATGGATTTGATAAAACTCAAGTTGTTACGCATGCAGATAATATGAAAGTTGGCGACAAAGTGCCACTAGCACTTGAAGGGGCACATCTTCCAAATGGAGTTGAAATTAAAAATGGAAGTTTGCGTGGTGTAGCATCAAATGGTATGTTTTGTGCTGGTGAAGAACTTGGTATTGATAACTCGATTTATGAAGGTGCAGAAGTTGATGGATTATTAATTTTAAATCCAAACGAAGAAATTGGTATGCCAATAGCAAAAGTTTTAGGACTTGATGAAGTTATTTTAGATATTAACGTTTTACCAAATCGTTCGGATTGTAATTCAATTTACGGAATTGCCAAAGAAATTGGTGCAATTTTAGACTTACCAATAAAACCTTTGGATTTATCTTATAACACAAGTTCGCACAAAAAAGTTAATGTTAATGTTGAAGATTTTGATATGTGCCCAAGATATGAGGCTGTTGTTGTTGAAAACATTAAAAATCAACCATCTCCAAAATATATGCAAAAAAGATTAAGTTTGCTTGGACATACTCCACATAATTTATTTGTTGATATTACAAATTATATTTTGCTTGAAGTTGGACAACCAATGCACGTTTTCGATTTAGAAAGAATTAAAGGCAATACAATTAATGTTAGAAGAGCAAAACAGGGGGAAACTCTTTTGACATTAGATGAAAAAGAACACAAACTTACACCAAATAACTTAGTTATTGCCGATACTGAAAAACCATTGGTAATTGCTGGAATTATGGGAGGTATTCATAGTGGGACAACACTTGAAACAACAAATGTTATGCTTGAAAGTGCGAACTTTAATTACGTGAATATTAGACATAGTTCTTATGAATTAAGTTTATCTAGTGATAGTTCAATTAGATATGCTAAAGGTGTTTTTATTGAAAACACTGATATTGGATTGAAAAGAGCATTAAACATTATTTCTTCGCTTAATGTGGGTAATATTTCTGATGTTATAGTTGATGTTAGAAACAGTCTTCCTGTAAAGCGCACTGTTATTTCTGAAATACAAAAAATCAATGAACGATTAGGACTTGAAATTCCAAAAGAAACAATGCTTGATATTTTGAATAGATTAGGTATTGAAACGGTAGAAAAAAATGGGTCATTAATTTCTATGATTCCACCAGACAGAACAGATATTGAACGCGATTGCGATATTTGTGAAGAAGTTGGAAGAATATATGGACTAGATAAAGTTAGCATAGATGAAACAGCTCCAACAAAATTTTCAAGTGTTGGCGAAATTACAAATAAACAAAAAAACATAAACAGAATAAAAATTGCTTGTGCAAGTAATGGTTTTTATGAAACTTTAACTTGGCAATTTGGAAGTCCTAAAACAATTGAAAAAGCAGGACTTAAAGTTGAAGAACATATTAAAGTGCTAAATCCAATTGGGCTTGATTATAGCGTTATAAGACGTTCTTTAATGCCTGGAATGTTAAATACTATTTCATTTAACCTAAAACAAGGAAATAAAGAATTAAGATTGTTTGAACTAGCAAGAGTATTTTTAGCAAAACAATTACCAATCACTGAACTTCCAGACGAACATGAAAACTTATGTTTATCATTAACTGGTTCATATAACTTCTATGACTTAAAAAATAAACTTAATTTGATTATGGCCGAAATTGGAATTGAGTTAGAATACAGACAAGCAACAAATGCTATGTTCCATCCTGGTATTTCAGCAGATATTTATTTGTATAACAAAAAGATTGGCGAAATTGGAGAAATCCATCCAACAATAAGAAATAATTTTGAAATTAACCAAAAAGTTTATATGGCTGAGATTAGTTTGGCAAGTTTTCAAGATAGATTAAACGATAAACACATTTGTAAACCAGTAGATAAACTTCCATCAATAGAGAGAGATTTGGCAATTATTGTTGATAAAGATGTTAGTGCAAGCAAAATTATTGCAACAACACTTAATGCCGATAAAATTAAAATTTCAAAATGTAAAGTGTTTGACGTTTATGAATCTGATGCATTAGGAAATGATAAAAAGAGTGTTGCAATAAGATTTAGTATTAGACAAACTGATAAAACACTTACTGATAATGAAATTCTTGAAGTTATGCAAAATGTTTTAAATGCACAAATTAAAGAAAACAATGCAAAATTAAGATAAAATATTAAAAATTAAAATTTATAAATTTAAAAGGAGAAAAATTATTTTTCTCTTTTTTATTTTTGTTTGTAATAATCTTATAAAAAATAGTATTTAAAAAATTAAAAAGGGCTTGAATTATTTAAGTAAAATATAAAATAATGTTGCAATTTAAAAATAAATATGTTAAAATGAATGTGAGGTAATTGATAAACATGCAAAATATAAAATCAAAAAAAATAGTCAAATCTTCTATTCTTTAATAGAATTTCTTTTGCGTGGTTAAAAATCAAACTCTATAAATTAAATAGAAAAAAGATTATGATACCAACGTAAGATGGTATCATATTTTTAAAGGAGAAAAATATGTGGGCTTATGAAATAGCAAAAAGAATAATTGCTGAACGACCAAATGAAGAAGTTTATACGATTGCAGCTGGAGTTAGTCCTTCAGGTTTTGTTCATATTGGTAATTTTAGAGAAATTGTAACACCTTATTTTGTTGCAAAAGCTTTGTCAGGTTTAGGTAAAAAAGTTAGATTTATCTTATCTTTAGATGAATATGATAGATTTAGAAAAGTTCCGGGAAATATTCCACAAGAATATGAAAAATATATAGGAATGCCATACGTTGACATCCCTAGTCCTTTCACAAGCAATGAAACTTATGCTGAATATTTTGAAAAACGCTTTTTAGGTGAATTGAGCAGAGTTGGAATTGAAGTTGAGTGTATTCATCAAGCACAAGAATATCGCAGTGGAAGGTATGCCGAAAAAGTTAAGCTTGCCATGGATAATCGTAAAAAAATCTTTGATATTATTGACAGTTTTAGAACGCAAGATGCAGAAGAGGGCGAAAGAGATAATTTCTATCCATTAAGCGTATATTGTGAAAAATGCAAGAAAGAAACTAAAAATATTGTAAATTATGATGAAACAACAGGTGATGTTGAATATGAGTGTTCTTGTGGATATAAACACACTATTAACTTATTAAAGGACTTTTGTTATAAATTGCAATGGAAAGTTGATTGGCCAATGAGATGGCAACAAGAAAATGTTATCTTTGAATCAGGTGGAATGGACCATTCAACGGCAAATGGCAGTCACGATGTTGCAGAAAGAATTTCAAAAGAAATCTTTGGATTCACGCCTCCAATTTATGAACCTTATAACTTTATTGGAATTAAGGGTGGTGGAGCGAAAATGAGTTCGTCAACTGGTAATGTTCTTACATTAACAGACCTTTTGAATGTTTATGACAAACATATAATATTGTGGTTCTATGCAAAATACAGACCAATGCAAAATTTTAACTTGGCGTTTGATAATGATGTAATAAGATATTATAGTGAATTTGACAGATATGTTAAATTGCTATATGAAGATAGAATTGACGAGGGAAATAAAGAAATCTTGTATTTTACTGGAGTTGAAAAAGATTATGTTAACTATCCTAACTTTAGTAATCTAGCAACATTCTTACCAATAGTCAATTTTAATGAAAATTTGCTTGCAAATTTAATGAATAAAGATAATATTGACACTAAATCTACATATTACAAAGAAAGACTAGAAAGAGCCAAATTTTGGGTCGAAAACTATGGTAAAGAATATCAAGTGAATTTGTTAACAGAGAAAAATGTTGAGTTTTATGACACTTTAAATGAAGACGAAAAATCTTGGGTTAGAAAAACACTAGAAATTTTAGATGAAGAACACGCAACAAGTGAAGAACTTCAACAAGAATTATATAATGTTGTAAAATACATTAGTATTGAACCACAAAATTTGAAAAAGAATCAAAAAAGATATTTTGAAATTCTTTATAATCTACTTTTAGGTAAATCTCAAGGGCCAAAACTTGGTATTTTCTTGTTAGCAATTAATAAAGAAAAAACCGAAGAATTATTAGGTTTTTAAGTTGGTAAATAAAATATGATTTTGATATTATAATAAAATGATACTTTATTGTTTAAACATTTTATTTACTTGAAAAATTCATATGAGTATAAAACGATAGTTATTAACATTTAATAAAAATATAAATATAACCCAAAAATCACAGCAAATTAATTTGTTGTGATTTTATTTTTATTTTTTAACAATTGTTTTTTAAATATTATTAAATTTATAATTTTTATTAACAGAAAAGTTAACAAAAATTAATTAGATTTGTTTGACATAATATTAATGTTTTTGCTAAACTTTTGTAAAAATAAAAGAGGAGGAAGAATTATGAAAAAATTTAAAAATGTATTAGTGTCTATAACTTTGATTTGCACTATTATATTTGCAGGAATTTCAATTGCAGGATGTAAAAAGAATTCTAAAATTTATTTGAATGATGTTTATGCAATGGGAATGGTTTCTGCAATGAGTTATCTTGAAGGAAATTCAGATTCTTTACTTGACTTAGTTAGTTTAAATGCTACAAGTCTATCAACACCAGACACTAGCACGAAAGAAACGTTAACACAATATATTAAAATGTTCGAAGGTTTACTAAATTATGGGGCTCATCCAACAGAAAGCCTTGTAACTGAAGCCGATGGAATATATAGTGAATATGCCAAAAAGTTGTCATTAAATATTGGAAAAGAAAATTATGTTATGTATTATAACGAAGTTTTAGAAGGAACAAAAGAAGAAGTCGATGAAGATGAAATCGAACAAGAAACAACAACTTTTTTATATGGTAAAGCAATAAGAACTTCGACAGAGGATGTTTTTGAACTTAATGTTGTTGGTTCAAGAAAGATTGAAGCTGAAACTGAAAGAGGAGTTGTTGAAACAGAAAATGAATTAACCTTACTTTTCTCTACAGAAAGTCTTGTTGCGACAAGCACAGATAGTTTTGATAAAATTGATGTTTCAACTCTATCAAACTATGTTATGATAGAACAAGAAACAGAAGATATGGAAATTGAATTTGAATATACCACCAAATTTGGAAAAGATATCAAATCTGTTGAAGTAGAGTGGGAAAATAAATCAGGCAATGAAGAACTTGAAATTGAGATTGAAGAAAATAATAATCAAGTTGAATATAAAATAAAAAAATCTAATGACAATAAATATGAAGTTAGAACTAATAAAAACAAATTCCTTTTCAACATAATAAAAGAAGACGGCGAATTTAAGTTTGTAAATAAAGATGGAAAAGAAATATAATCAAAAAAACTTCTTAGAAATTCTAAGAAGTTTTTTCTTAATATTGCCTTTATTTTTTAATTTTTGCTTTTAAGATAATTAGTTATCATCTTGAACACTGTTTGTAAGATTTTTTGTTTTAAATTTATCAAACATAATATATATTAATCTAATAACAAAGTATAGTAAAACACAAACCAATGAAAATACAACATAAATAATTAATTGAATTACAGGATAAATAATTATATTACCAATTTTTATATTGATATCGAATAAGGCTTGAGTGAATGGAAGAAGTTTTGCAGCTTTTTCTGCATTAAACATAAAAAAGTAATTTGCTTTAAAAAATCCATTTCCAGTAGATAAAGCAATGGCATTAAAAGCTGTTCCTAAAATCCAAACACTAACAAAATAAATAGAAAATCCAATTAAACAATCTTTTAATGCATCTTTGTTTATGCTGGGGAAAACTTTTAACATCAATGCAAGAACAGGAACAACTAAAACGTTAGTATGTTCAAAAATAAAATGCATATTATACAAATAGAATAATCCTTTTCCATCTAAATCGGGCATTGCTAATGCAAATAAAACGCCAGCAACATTTATTATTACAGTAAAATTAAATATTTTTTTGTTCTTTGTTATTAAAGAAATCAAAACAAAGAATGCCCCCATATTGCATAATTGGAAGGGTAGTCTTTCAAAGTTTATTGATATTGCTGAAAACATTTGAAGATATTGCATTAGCAATGATAGAGATAAAACGTATAGCATCAGCAATTTTGTTTCAATAGTCTTGTTTTTAAAAATTATGTATAGAACAAAAATTTGAATAATAATTAATAGAAGCCAACCGATATGTGCTATGCTGTAAGGTTCTAATATTAGATTAGTGTAGCCAAATAAATGTTGTGGAATGTAAATTGGAGTTGTTGATATAATAATGAGTGGTAAAGTAATGAAAAAATATAAATATTCTTTTTTATTTTTAAAGTCAAAAATATGTTTTTCTTGTATTGCTAAAACAACTGGAATAAGAATTTGAAGTGTTAAAGTTATTCCAAACCAAACACTTCTAAAGGTTGGATTAATTAAAAAATTTTTAAAGTCTTGCGAGATAATCGAAATAGAATTTAAACCTTTTCCTTGAACACTTGTAAAGTCGCTTAGAAATTCCGGATAATAAAAAACTGAAATGATTGTTATAGTTGTGCAAAAATATATTGCAATATTGCGAATTGTTCGATTTTTGAAGAATACAGATAAAGGTAAAATTACAAAATTAACCATAAGAAGTGAGCGAATTAGTTTATATCCTAAACTTCTAGTTGATAATGCTAGTTCTTCTTGAGAAAGACAAAGGCAAAACTTGTCAGGCAACAGAATGGTTAAAATCATAATTGATGCATAAACTATAGCAATAATTTTTAAAATTTTATTTGCAATTATATCAAATTTTTCATTATTTTTAAAAACAATGAATTTAAGCACGCAATATGTGGCTATTAATAAAAAAGTGATTGTTGAAATTAGGATGTAGAACATACTGACTCCTTTTTGTTAAAAATTTTTTCAAATATTAGGGCAACAAGATAGAATATTCCCCCAATAATAGGCAAAGTTGGAATAAGATACACAAATGGAATTGGAATAAGTTTGTAAAGAGGTTTTAATGCTAAAATTCCTCCTGGTCCCATGGTGTAAGAATGATTGTGAGGTCCAGTTATACTAAAACCATTTAAAATGTAATTTGCACAAAAAGCAATCATAAAATAAGCAAAAATGCAAAGGCAAACTTTAAGCACATATTTTTTGCTAGGTTTAAGCCATTTTGAGGCAACCATCATAAGAGCAATTGCTACAATTAAAAAATGGTTTAGCCAAAAATTAAGAGTTATTATTGAATACCACATTGAGCCACTCACATCTGAAGGATACGAAAAAAATGTTGATGCTGCAGCAGGCATTGAAAAGAAAAATAAATATTGTCTTGAAAGTTCGTTTTTCTTTATTAAGCAAAGTGGTAGTAAAATTAAATTAAAGTTACAAACTTGAAACATTTGAACAAAAAGATTTTCAAAATCAAAACTTGTTCCATAATGAGTTAAATGTAAAAATAAAATCCCCAACATACAAACAAGAATTGCAGAGTGTATCATAATGCATTGAACTTTGTGAGATACTCTTGAAACTATAAACATGAGTAATCCTAATAAAATAATCGAACAAATTAGCATAATGATGTGGGGAGTTCCACCAATTGTCATCATAAGTAAAATCCTCTATACTAATTTATGATATCAAACACCATTTGTTTTGTCAAACAATATAAAACATCAAATTTATATATAGATTAACAATGCCACAGAAATTCTAAAAGGAAGTCTTTTAGTTTAAAAAAACAAAAATATTTTCTAACATTTTATTTACTAAATGAATATTATATTTAAGGGGGAAAATGATTATGATGAATCTATTTAATAATTCAATAAACAGAAATAATGAAGAACCAGGTAATTCCTTACAACAAAATAACTATTCAAATAAACAAAGCTTTAATGAAGGCAGTTTAAAGAACAATCACAAAGATATTTATCAAGAAGATAAACAAGTTAAAGCGAAAATATCTATGGATTTTGAAACATTACAGAAAGCTAGAAACGACTTAATGGGAGAGATACAAGCAATAATAGAATATGATAATCATATACATAACACAAGTGATAGACTCGCAAAAGAAACTTGGCAAAATATTAAAAGCGAAGAGTTGACTCACGTTGGAGAACTTTTAGGATTATTGAACTATCTTGACCCATCGCAAAGGGAATTTGTTGAAGCTGGGCTAAACGAATTTTTAGAAAGAATGAATTAAACACGACATAAAAAATGATTATAGTGTAAGATTTACAAAATTCCTTAATTATTAAATATAAAAACTTCATTAGCGATAAAACATATTTTATTTAACAGCTTTTCTTTATGTTTTTAATGAAATGAAATAAAATTATTTTGTTGTCTTTGAAGTTTTTTTATTGTTAAAATTTACAATCTTTTTATTAAATTTTTTTAACTTAAATTTACAAAATTATTTGTAGATTTCGCTTGAAAATAAGGGTAAAATAATTTATAATAGACTTAATGGGGGTAAATATATGAGTTATGCAGATGAAGTTTTTATTAAGAATTGCAAAGAAATTTTAGAGAATGGTCATTGGGATACTGGTGTATCTGTAAGGCCAAGATGGAGCGATGGAACAGAGGCTCACACAAAAAAAGCCTTTTGTATTGTTAACCGATATGACCTATCAAAAGAGTTTCCAATTATGACATTAAGAAAGACAGCGTTTAAAAATTGTGTTGATGAAATTTTATGGATTTGGCAAAAGAAATCAAACAATATAAAAGATTTACACAGTCACATTTGGGATAGTTGGGCTGACGAAAACGGCTCTATTGGAAAAGCTTATGGTTATCAACTTGGCGTAAAACACAAATATAAAGAAGGAGAGATGGACCAAGTAGACAGAGTTTTATTTGACCTTAAAAATAATCCTTCAAGTAGAAGAATACTAACAAATATTTACACATTCCAAGATTTACATGAAATGAATTTATATCCATGTGCATATAGTATGACTTTTAATGTTACAGGCAACAAATTAAATGGTATTTTAAATCAAAGGTCACAAGATATGTTGACGGCGAATAACTGGAATATTTGTCAATACGCAGTGCTTCTACATATGTTTGCTCAAGTGTCTAACTTGGAAGTTGGTGAACTTGTTCATGTTATTGCTGATGCTCATATTTATGATAAACACATACCACTTGTTGAAGAAATGATAAAAAGACCAATGTTCAAAGCACCAAAATTAAAAATTGATAAGTCTATTAAAAACTTCTATGATTTTACCGTTGATAGTTTTGAACTTGAAGACTATGAATTTAATCCACCTATTGGAAAAATTGAAGTTGCAGTTTAATGTGTATATAGGTAAAGTTTAAAATAAATATAAAATTATACATTTAAAATTTAAATAAAATATAAGTTTTGTTAATTTTTGAATGAAAAATTAATAGGAGAAAGCAAAATGAATTTAATTGTTGCAGTGGATAAAAATTGGGGCATTGGCGCCAAAAATGGTTTGCTTTATAATTTTAAGCAAGA
Organism: Christensenellales bacterium; assembly: GCA_051889995.1. Taxonomy (GTDB): domain Bacteria; phylum Bacillota; class Clostridia; order Christensenellales; family UBA1242; genus UBA7868. The sequence goes on along the minus strand of JBJFDL010000004.1, from coordinate 33,732 downwards.
TATGGACTATTTTAAAGAAAAGACAATGGACAAGGTTGTTATTATGGGAAAAAACACTCTTAATTCATTTCCTAATGGAAAACCTTTAAAGCACCGAGTGAATATTTGTGTTAATGACGAAAAAGGATTTGAAAGAGATGGCGTAATTGTTGTTGGTTCACTAGATGAATTATTTAGAAAACTATCTTATTATAAAAGTGATGACATTTTTGTAATAGGTGGTGCAAGTATGTATAAACAACTTTTACCTTATTGCAAAAATGCTTATGTAACAAAAATTGAAGATAGTAAACCAGCTGAAGTATTCTTTCCAAATTTAGATATGATTGAAGACTGGAAAATGGTTGAAAAAAGTCAACCACATTATGAAGACAACACAACTTTTTACTTTTGTAAATACGAAAATAGTAATATACAAAGTTTTAATTAGAATTTTCTAAATACATTTTTTAAAAAACGTAAAAATGCGTAAAAGATAATAATAAAATAAAAAAGAACATTTGATTTTAAACCAATGTTCTTTTTATTTATAAAACATAAAGCTGAGCCCAAATTTAAATTAAACTAGTAATTATTTAATTTTGTTCATCTTCGTTAGCGCACAACATTAAGATACCGGCAATTGTATTAACAAATAATAAACTACAAACTTTAAAGCCAACGCTAATTTTTTCATTATTATTTACTTTATTATAAAATGACACCGTCATAGGAATTGTCCAAGCAAGTGGAATAAGATAAAAAAATGCTGATGCAATCGTTCCTATAATCATAAATATTTTTGCTACTGAATAAAGATTATTTTTGTTTGAAGTTGTGTCGTAATTTTTTGCTTGTGTTTTATTTTCAAGTGAACATCCACAATGAATGCATACAACAGCAGCAGTATTTACTTCTTGTCCACAATGACTGCAGTATTTTATGTTTGTTTCAGTTGAAGGTTTTGTTTTATCTAACGAACATCCACAACCAGGGCAAAATACGGCCTCATCAACAACTTCTTTTCCGCAATAGTTACAATATTTCATTTTCATCCTCCTTTGTAATTATAAAAAATTATAAATCTTAATTGTGTTTTTAGCAAACAATTTAATCAATTTAAATCTTTTTTACTAATCTGCTACTTAAAATTTTAAAACAAACATAATTTTTAAATCATTTTATTATAAATTAAATATTATATTTTGAAAAAATTAGTATCAACACATTTTTCTCTTTTTTAAAATTAATGAGAACTTTCCAAAAAAATCTTTATATTTTTGCTTTTTATAATTTACTAATTTTATTAATTTTTGTAATAATATTTTGTCATTTGTTTAATTTAATAATTTTTTTAATTTTAACAACATTAAAATTATTTAAGTTTTTGATTATAACTATTAAAATCAGTTTAAAAAAATACCCTTTACGATTAATTACATAAAGGATATTTTGTTTTATATTATTTACATCAACAAGTTACAATAAACAAATTAAGAATAATTGTCAATGTTTGTAATTCTTGCAATTTCAGCTGAATATGAAAGGCTAGATACACTTTCAGTTGATTGAAGTTTTACCCCATTTTCATATTCATTAATAATTGTTTTATAATTATCAAATTTTCTATCTTTAATTTTAACTGACATTTCAAATTCTGTTCTTTCGATTATGTATGAAGATGAACTATAAGAGTCTGTATTATAATTTAAAGTAAAAGTGCAGTCATCTTGTGTTCCTTTTATTGTTGGTTCAGAACCTGTTATTGCGATGTAAAGAAGTTTTTCGCTACCAAAGTAAAAATTATTATAAATTTCTTTCATAAAGTTTTTTGCAACTTTTTGATAAACCTCTTCTACAAAACTACTTTCAGTTTCGTAAGTTTTTTCTTTTGTTTTTATGGTTTCATTATCGTTTTCTTTATATTCTTTTAATAAGTAATAATTTTTGATATCGCCTGATGTGATTGCAGTGTATATATGGCGTGTAGTTGTTTCTTCTGTTACGCCTAAGCCATTATTAGTTTTTTCATATTCAGTTATTTCCAAAATTGTATCTGTGCCTTGGCCAACTCTTTTGTAGGTTAGAATTGTTTTAGTAGTTTCCCATATATTTTTTCCTTCATTAAAGTTCATTTCAGTGATTTCATTAACGCAAGTAAAATTGCCATGCGTTGTTAAATCGTTTTTATCTGTTACTAAAACATTATAGGTGTTTGATAATGCGACATCACTTGCCTTTTCATAACTCAATGTGTCTAGTTTTCCAAAACAACCTGTTAATAGCAACATACAACTCATTACAGTAATAATCGATAATGCTAAAAATTTCTTTTTCATAAAAAATCTCCTTTTAAATATTTAAGAATAGTATACAAAATAACACTTTTATCTGTCAAACAATTATATGAAAATTTATTTTTCGTTTTAAATTAAATTACTCAATTAAGACTTTTTTGTTATAACAATATTTCTTCTTGCGCTTTTAGTTTAATAATGATAAAATATTAATAAATGGAGAAATTATGAAGCAGAAAAGAAAAGTTTTATTATCAATCATCTTAATAATTTCTATAATAGTTTTATCATTATTTGGAACATATCTTGGAATTATAATAAGCCGAAAAAGTCAAACTAATAATTTAGATTTTTCGTCACTATCTCAATGTGCAAATAAAACCATTTTGTTTATTGGTGATGGAATGGGAGAAAATCATATTAATGTAACTTCTACCTTTTATGAAAAAGAATTGTTTATGACAACATTCGAAGCCAAAGGATATGTTTCAACTTTTTCAAATGAGCTTTTTGTTCCTACAGATAGTGCTGCGGCAGCAAGTAGTTTGGCAACGGGACAAAAATTTAACAATGGGGAAATTTCTCGCCATAATGGTAAAGATGTTCAAACAATAAGTGAGTATTCAAAAAGTTTAGGTATGGGTGTTGGTATAGTAACAACTGATAACCTTTATGGAGCAACTCCTGCTGGTTTTTCTTCTCATGCAAACGACAGGGGTGATCACGAAGAAATTATAAATGGACAATTAAATAGTAATATAGATTTATTTTTGGGTAGAGGAAAAGATGCGTATGAGCCTTATAAATTATCAATTGAAAACAAGGGCTATTCATATTCAAACGACTTATCAACTCTTTCAATCAATGATTCAAAGGTCTTTGGTTGCTTCTCGCAAATTGTTTCCAAAAATGGCACAAATATTGCTCCAACACTTGAAATGCTTACAGAATTTGCTATTGACTTTTTTGAAGAAAATTTTCCAGCTGGTTACTTTTTAATGATTGAGGGTGCGCATATAGATAAAAGCAGTCATTCAAACAATATTCTAGATATGATGGAATACTTAAATAATTTTGATGCAAGCATCAGTGTTGCTCACAATAAACTTTTTAGTCAAAATGGTATTGCATTAATAGTTACAGCAGACCACGAAACTGGTGGGCTAAAGAATACTGATATCAAACCCGAGATAACTAACTCACTTTACACTCAAACAGGACATACGAGTAAAGATGTTCCTTACTTTATATATTTAAATCCTTCAAAAAGTGTTAATATTAAGGATATTATTAAGAATAAAATTGACAACACAGATATATTTAAACTTTGTAAAAATTTAATATCAAAGTAAACGTAAATAACAATATTTATAATAAAAAATAAAAGAGGGAATTAACCTCTTTTATTTATCAGTATTTTCTTGTTTGTTTTTAAATTTTTTATATTCGCTGGTTGAGTTGCAAACAATACTAATAATTCCGCATACAAGTGCGCTTATAGCAACAATTAACCACGTTGGGTGCCAAATTTTCGTTAAAAAACCAACGAGAATATATGCAATAATTGAAATTAACATTAATATACCAGTTATTGCATCACAAATAATTTGACTTTTTGTTTTAGATTTTTCTTCCATTTTTTATCTCCTTAATATTAATATAGCAAAATAAAATAAAGATGTAAATTAATTTAAAAACATTTTTCATTATAAAAATTAAAAAACTTACAGAGATATTTAAAATGTTAAAATTAAAATAAGATTACATTCACAATTAAGATTAATTAGTATCATAAAAATCAGCGACTATCAAAATCGCTGAAATGCCCCAAATAAGGCTTTTTGTGGTGCGGATTGAGGTAATAAGCACGAACTTTGAGTATTATTAAGAGCAGAGGTTATCTGCTCGGATGTTTGTATGTTTTCTTCTAGGGTTAGTTTTGGTTTGTCTGGTGGTGTAGTGAAATTGAAAAGAATAACTATTTTATCTTCATATAAGTAAATTTGTCTAACGAGAGTGTTTATTACAAGTTTGCGTATTTTTATATCACTCATATCTTCAAAAACATGTTTTCTCAAAAAGTGTTCTATTTCTTCTTTTGTAAGCAAGGAATAGTCTTTTAATTTTTCCTTGTTTATTTCAATATCTATTTGGGCAAGTTCTGTTTCAAGTTGTTGAAGTCTTGTTTTTGTCATATCGGTTATTATTCCTTGTTCAATGGCTTTTAACATATTTTGACTTGATTTAAAGGTATCTTTTCTTTGCTTTTCAAGTAGTTTTAGGTTTGTGTTGTCTTTCATTTGATTTTGATGACATTCAAAGATTTTAGTAGTTAAATACTCAATATTTTGTTCCGTTCCTAATAGTTTTGAAATTGCATTTATAACTGTATCTTCCAAAAATTGTTTTTGAATAGATTTTTTATCGCAATTACATCTCTTTTTGCGTTTTGAAGCACAAGAGTAGTAATAATGTATATCTTTTGTATGACTTGTTCCACTTTCACCAAACATTTTGTGATTGCATTTGCCACAAACAAGTTTGCCAGACAAAATATAATCATATATTTCTTTTTTGCGACTTGGTGCAAGTTTATTTTCTTCGTTTATTGCATTTACTTTATTCCATAAAACATCATCAACTATTCTTGGAAAGATTTTGTCATAAACAACTCCATGATGTTCAACAATTCCTATATATCTTGAATTATGTAGAATGAATAAAACATATTTTTCATTAAAGTTTTTGCCATTTATTCTATGATAACCTTGCTCATTTAAAGTTTCTGCAATAACTCTTGCTCGGTATCCATTTGAATACATATTAAAGCATTTTAACACAATATCTTTCTCGTATTCATTTACAACATATTTTTTGTTAACTATATCATATCCAAAAACATGAGCACCACCAGTTGCATTTCCTTTAAGCCAACTTTCTCTAAGTCCACGATTGACTTTTTGCGTAAGTTCTTCGCTAAAATACTGATTAAAACCTTCAAGTAATGCTTCCATTAAAGTTCCTTCGGGTGTATCTGGTATATTTTCCATGCAAGATACAATTCTAACTCCATTATCTTTAAGTGTTTTCTTGTGAATAACACTTTCGTATTTATTTCTGCTAAATCTATCTAGTTTGTAAACAAGAACGATTGAGAATTGATGATTGTTGCTATCTTTAATCATTTTTTGAAAAGCAACTCTGTTGTCATTTGTTCCACTCATTGCTCTATCAATATATGTATCCACAATGATAATATCATTTTTCTCGGCATATTCTTTGCATACTCTAAGTTGTCCTTCAATGCTCTGTTCTGTTTGACTATCACTAGAATATCTAGCATATATTACTGCTGTTTTCATCTTATTTTTTCTCCTTTTAATTTAATTTTTTTATTTGTCTTTCGACACAAGCGAAACAAACGAAAATGGCTAATAATATTTAATCTTTATGTTTTTATTTTATTGTCAAGGGTTGTGTAAACAATACATTTTACCCTTGACAATAAAGAGTTTTCGTTTAAACTTCGCTTAAGAAAGACATATTACTTGTTCAAGACAAGCACACGTCTAAATCTCAACTTGTATCAAGACAAGCACACGTGAGGGTTGCAAATTACTTATTTCGCACTGTCTTAAATAATAAAATTTGATTTAATATAATCTCATAAAATTCATTTTTTATGAATGATAAATCTATTTTGTTTTTAAATTCAATTTGTAATGTTTGCATAATTTTTTAACTCCTTTTTATAAATTTTGGAAATTAAAAAGACATAGAAATTTTTAGTTTTCCTACGCCCATAAAATGCAACCACGGACTCTTAATTTTGGCTAAGAGTAAACCTAAAACTTAACATCTCGGCTTGTCATTTTTGCGTTGTCTATTTTTAATTCATTGTAAAGGCATCACATAATTTCAAAATTTAGAAATTTATCATTTGCTAGCTCAATGACATTTTATTGGCTAATTTTTGATTTCATTTTGATACTTTACGCAAAAAGTATATCTAACTTTTTTTAGTATTACCAGCAACAAAACACAACTTTACCCCAACAAAAAGCAACTTTTACCCAACAAAACCCCAACTTTACCCAAACAAATAACAACTTTTCTACAACTTTTGACAACTAATGTTTAGTCTAAATTTTGTGATTTTTTTGAAATTGGCAATAAGGACAAAATCTTAGTATCTAATTTGTATATCGTTTTGTAAACTTTAAGTATTAAATTTGTTTGATTTGTAAAACCCCTACATATAAAAGGCACGAGAAAAGCAAAAAGTAACCCCCTAAATGTAAATTTTTTTTAATTTCTATAATTTTTGCTGAAATTTACTTTTAAATAATACCTCTACACTTAATAGCCACAAAAAGTAGTGAAAGTTAAGTTAAATTTAAAATTTTTTATATCTATAAAACAATCGTGTAAAATCTTGAAAACAAGATTTTTGTTTGACGGTGTAAAATACTTTGCTAGTCGCAAAGACACGAATTTTGAAATCCGCGGAATTACTGCACAATACAAATACAAGCATTTGTGCTCTGCGATAATTCCTAGATTATAAAAAATCCACATCTTTTTTGTGAGATATGGACTTTGAAGTTAAGCAATTTGAAATGCTAAACAATATTTTTCTTGTATCTTTTTCTTTCTTCTTGAAATAGTTTTTCTGTCTATATGTAAAAGTTCAGCAATGTTTGTGTAAGTCATTTGATTGTATAAACAATTCAAAACTTCTAATTCTTGTTTTGTCAAACTTAATTTTTGAATTATCTTTTTAACTCTTAAGTAATCTTCAGGTTCTTGTAAGCAATCTTTATCAACTTTAATAACGCAAGTATTAATGTCATCTTGCTCCATAACTTTTCTTTCTTTTCTAAGATATGTATAGATGTGTTTATAGCAAGCAAGTCTAATGCAATCTAATTTTTTGTGAATGTTTGGAACACATACTTCTCCTAATTTATGTCCAATATAACCACAAAGAAAGCAACTTGCTTCTTGTGCAATGTCATAGCCATCTGAAAAACTATTTTTGTAAAATATGTCGTGTTGCAATTTTGCATATAGATTGTCTATTTTTCCAAATGTAAATCTTCTTGCGTTTTTAGTAGCACAAAGTGCAATTTTTTCTCCTAAAGTTTTAACATTTTCTTTTGTGATAACTACATTATCTCCTAAATCTACTTTTTCATTTACAAATTTTTTCATAATCAAATACTCCTTTTTGCCTTTTGGCAAAGTGGCTAAGGAGTAAAATTTGGGTAAAAATCAAATCAATTTGGTGTTTTGATGTATAAGTCAATGATAAAGAAGAAAATATTGTTTACAAATACAAAAAAGGGCTATAAGTACAAACTCATAGCCATAAAATCTAAAACAATATTTTATTCCATTGACTTATACGAAAATTTTGCTTGCGTTAGACACCAAAAGGCAAAAAGGAGTATGAAAACAAAAAGAAAAATAGCCGAGTGTTAAAAAAAAGAGGTTCGCTATCGGTTTACCACGCAACCTCTTTTTAACTCGGCTATTGTTTTGCCAACGAATTTAGTAATGTTTTTGAATTTAATAGTTATATTTTAACTATTTCACTTGCACATGTTATTTGTTTTATTTGAGTTTATTCGTATATTTTTTTAGATTTTGTATTATTTTTATTCAGTTAATTGATTTCATTTTTCTTTACGTGTGCTTGTCTTCGGTGGAGCGAAGCGACACCGACTTGTATTAAGACAAGCACACGTCTAAATGCCATTTTAATTTTTTTACAAAAATTATATATATTCGCAACAATTTTCAATATTTTGTGTTGCAATGATTTTATCATATAAATGTAGGAGATGGTTTATTAATAATTTTATTATTACAATTTTGTTTGGATATTTAGGCACTTATAGATTTTCAAAACAACAAAACAAATTAGGTTTAATTTACTTATTTACTGGTGGTTTGTTTTTCATTGGCTGATTTTATGATATATATTTATCATATATTGAATATAAAAACTCAAAAGTTTCACAAGAAGTACAATTAATATAAATGCAAAAAAACAAGAAGATAATACTAACTCTGCTGAAATAAAAAAGCATTGGAAAGAATAAGAACCTATGAAGATAATAAAAAGAAAATAGTTTATGATAATGTTATAGATATAACACATACTTATTATGAAGGTCGTCAAAAAATATTTAGAAATTTGGTCCAAAATCATTCATTGTCAGAAAATGAATATGGTGTTTTGCTTGACTGTAAGAGCGATATTGAAGATGGTAAAATAATGAGTGGTAAGCCATGTGTAAATGTAATCATTGAAAATGGAAATGTTATAATGATATTTTAGGTTATATTTAGATTCTTTTATTAACGAACTTCAACTATTATTATATTTTTTTCATCATTTTTACTTGATAAATATTCAAAAAATTCAACTGTTCTTCATTTTAAAAATAGATACAGGGAATATTATAAACAGTATAATCTTTGTATTTTTCTCCAAAATGATTTCTTAATATTTTTTCCAATACTATTAATTTTTCCTTAATAATTTAAAATTTTTTATAATCTTTAAAAATTATTATCAACTTCATAATTTTTTATAAAATCTAAAAGTTTTTTATATTCTAAATTTTCCATAAAATTACTCATATATTCTTTTATCAAATTTTGTTTTTCAAGTTCATTTTTTTCATATTCATGACAATTAAGATATTTAAAACTTAAATTTAAAGATTTATAGTTACAGTTATCATTTTTTTCTATATTTTTTTCTATATTTTTTTCTATATTTTTATTATTAAATTCATTATAAAATTTTTGAATATTTTGTTTATCTAATTTGCTTGTTTCTTTAGAAATATTTATGTAAGTTCTAATAACAGTATCTGAGGTTGAATTATTGTTTATTTGAAAATTAATAAAATACTCATTTAAACCTTTTTCTTTTAATAAATTAATCATCTCATTTGTTGTGAAATCGATAAAAGAAATACTCTTATCTCCTGAAATTATCTTATAATTATCACTTTTTAATTCTTCATAAAATATTTTTTTTCTTTCTGTATAATTAGGCATAAATTCAATAATTTGTTCCATAACTTTCTTTTTTTCATTGTTTGTTTTGAAAATTTCCCATAATTTTTTAATTTCTTCTTTATTATTGTTCATAATATACTCCTTTAATAATTCAATATAATCTTCTAGTAATATTTTTTGTCTTTCATTGTTTAAATTGTCCAAAAATGTGTTACTTAATTTTGTTAATATTTTATATATTGCATCATAACCTATATTTATCCAATTATAGTCTTCAACATCTTTAGGCTTTCTGCCATCTGGTGTTAAAAAAATGCAAATTGGTTCTTTACATATATTCTGAGATAAAAGTTCTGTATTATTATTTTTATTGTTATTTTCATTATTACTATTTAATCTTTTTCTAATCTCTGTAGCATATTCGAACAACTGTTTACCATGCTCATCTGCCCAAATTTTATTTTCAATTATAATTGTATAGTATCCTTTTACATTTATCATTATATCAACATTAGAGTTTTCTCTAAACACATCTATTTCTGCATTTTTATCAATAGGGTCCAATAGAGAATTAAACATTTTATATTTTTCGTTATTGCATATTTGAAAATCAAAAATTTTAATAAATTTTTTTAATATTTCAACCCCAATCTTTCCATTTATTTTCTTATCAAAAAGATAAGCCAAAAAATTACTATGCTTAACTTCTAAATTACTAATTCCTAAAATGTTAAATACATTATTCTTTAGTGTTCCTTTAGTTTTTGAATAGATAATTTCATCTAATAACTCGTTTGTATCAATCATTTTTATTCTCCTTCGTATTTATTTAATGTGTTATGTAATTCTTTAATGATTTTTTCTCTCAAATCTTTTGGCTCAACAACTTCAACCACATCTCCATACTGAATACACCAATAGATTATTGAGTCTTCATTTGCTTTAACATAAGCAAAATAATCCCCATTTTCTTCTGTTATTCTAGCATTAGCGAACCATTCGTGAATGTAAGTGCTATCAAAATTACTATTTAGTTTTACTTTTGCATTTACAACTTTACTTGAAAACATATATACATTATCGTTTATAAATTTTGCAATATCTAAACCTTTTTCATAACCCACTATTTTTTGTATTGGTTTAACCGGATTATCAATAATTTTTATGTCGGTTATCAATTCTATTTTATAATTTCCAATATCGTTAAAATAATCATAATTGCAAATTAAATAATATTTTCCTTGATTATTTACCATAAAATAAGGATTAACTAAATAATCTCTACCTTTATTTCTAGGAGTTAGTTTTCCATCAATACCATAACTGTTATATTTAAAAGAAACTTGCTTTCCTTGTTCAATGGCTTCATTTATTATATCAATATTATAAAACAATTGTTTATTATCTGTTCTTAAAATTTCATCGGACTTATATATGTAATTATATTTTTTTCTTTGATACACACTTAAATATTTAGACAATCTATTTGCCAAATCTTTTGCCTGTGTGCTTGTAAGTATTTTGCTTGAAAATATCGCATCAATTAAAAAAGATATTTCACTGGGTTCAAAATCTCTTGACGCTAAAAAGGAACCTTTATTTGATAATTTTACAATATCATAACCAATATCAATTAAACTATCTATACTTGTACCAATAGATTTTCTTTCACATCTCATCCCATATTTTTGCTCAATCTTTTGAGCAATATCGGTTTGAGATAAAATATGGTTTTCATCACTATAATCTTGTAATACTTTTAGAACATATAATATTGAAAGTTTTTTATTACTATCACTTGGCATAATTATACTCCTTAAATATAAGATATCATAAAATGACTTACTTCAACAAATATATATCTAATTTTTATTATACTTAATAAAATTCCTTATTGAATTAGTTTTGAGCATTTCTTTTAACAATATAGGATAATTTGAGATATTGCTATTATTAAAAACTTGATTGATATTATAAAATTTTACTATATCGCTAAAATTAAAATTATCTATTATTTTACTGTTATCTACAAATACTTCTTTTAAGTCTAGTATATATGTATTATTGAAAATATCTTTTAAATTCTTCTGTGTTAAAAATTGTTTTATAAAATCAAATGATTTTTCTTTATCATACACAACTATTAAATATTTTTCTTTAATTAAACTTTGTAGTAATTCTGTCATAAATGTTTCATTTTCTTTATTATCATTAAAAAAACAAGCATTTGATATTATATTTAAGCAGTTATCACATTTGATATAATCAAGTTTAATTATTTTATCTTTTTCAATATTCAAACCTGTTGTGAAAATATCAAAAAATACAATCGTTTTATAATATTTCAAATCATCAAAATATATATCTTGTTGTATATCATTGAATGCTGTTTTTATATCTTTTGTTTCTTCAACACTAAGAATAAACTTATCATATAACTCCTTCATATTTTCATTTGAGAAAAAATCATCATAACTAGAAGTTGCTGTAAAAAACCAATCCATTTTATTTGAGTGATATAATTTCTTTTTATTATCGATCAAAATAATGTTGTTTACATAATTTAATTTTATTTGCATTTCTTTAATTATTTCTTTTCTTTTTTCTGAATCTAGTGATTTAAAATATCTTTTAAATAATTCAATAAATTGTCTTCCACTTTTACAACAATATTCAATCGCCTCTTCTTTGCTTAATATTTTCATATAAACTTACCTATTTAACATCTTTTTAATATCATCTTCCGAAATATAATATGAATTTAATCTTAGAAGTTCACCATTTTCTTGTTTAAGTAAAAAATCACCTTGTCCAACAAGATATTTTGCATCTTCACAATCAAGTAGTAAGTTGCTGTATTCTCTAGTTGAGATATTAAAGGAAATAACATAATGAAAACTATTTTTTATTCTGTTAGTAATTGTGTCTTCAAATACTTTTTGAGTTGCTATTACTGAATATATTCCACAATCTTGTGATCTCCTTGCAATATACTCTATACAATCTTCAAATTGTTTTTTTGTTGAGTTAAACATATAATCAGCAAACTCATCAATTATTATTACAATATGTTGTAATTTTTTTATTGAATCTAACTTATTATACTCTTCAATATTTTTAACCTTATTTATACAAAAAAGTCCATATCTTCTTTCTATTTCTTCTTTTATTTTTGCTAAATTGTTTATTACATCATCTTCACTTGAAAGTATTTTATTATTGATAACATAGGGTAGAGTTTCAAATTGTTTTAATTCAATTCTTTTTGAGTCAATTAGCAATAATTGAACTTCATTACTTGTATAACTTTTTGCAATACTTGTTATTAAGGAATTTAAGAAAATACTCTTGCCACTTCCAATAGAACCGCCTATTAAAATATGTGGCATATCGTGAAAATTAGCCGTAATACACTTTCCATCTATATCTTCACCCAAAATGAATGAAATATTGTTATTATCTAGTTTATTTTTTGTTAATACATCACTCAAATAACAATCTTGAATATCCTTATTTGGTATTTCTAAAGCTATGGTTAAATTGTTTCCTTTTATCACTCTTATTCCCATATAGCTTCCTGTTATCATTGCAATATCATTTATATTTTCTATTGTTTTTTCTAAATCTTTTTTGTTATAAAATTTTAGCAAATATTGAGAATATTTTTTCCCAAACTTTTTATTAATTATTTCATATTTTATATTATTGTTTTTCAATATTATTTCAATATCTAAAGAATAATCTTCTTTTCCTTCTATCATACCACTCCTAATTTGCTCTATAACCATTTCTTCTTAATTCATCATATACTTTTCTTTTGAATTCTCTTTCGTCTACAATATCATTTAATTTATAGTCAAATCTTGCTCCATTCCAGTTTGAAGAACTCCTAACATCTTGAGCACCAGCTTTTGATAATAATTCTTTAATATCTTTTTCTGGGTCAGCACATTTCATTGAATATCTTACTTCAATTTCTCCATTGTAACTTCTTCTAACATCAATATTTCTTGCACCTTTTCTTTGCAATTCCTCTTTTAATTCATTTTCAGGTTTTTTAAATTCTACATTTATATTTGAATATTTCATATTTTTTCTCCTTTATTTAATCGTGTAATTTTTATTCTTTATCTAACTCTCCACAAAATCTTTTTTTAAATTTTGAGAAATCTTAATTAGTTTTTGTGCTTTGTGTAAATTCTTTTTTCTAAAAGAACAAAAACCAGTTTTATAATCTTCGATAGCCCATTTAATTGCCAAATAAGATTCGCTTTTTATGGCTAATTGACTCCAGTAGTAATAATATTTCTCAAATTGTTGTAAAAAAATTGAAACATAACCAAAAAACATTACTGCATATTCAGAAATGTTAACATGTTTTTCATAATATAAATACGATAAAAATTTTGTTATATTTTCAATATCTTTTATAGTGATTTCAACCCAATCATAAAAAATCCAATCAAAAAATTTATAAATTCCTCTGGCAAAAAAGACTTTATCATTATTAACTAAATCTAATTTGTAAAAATTAATTTTCTTATTGTTTATTTGCATTAAAATATTAAGTCTAGATAAAATATCCTCAATATCAATTTTGTTATGATATAGCCCACATTTTTTACATTGGATTAATTTATTACTTCTATTCTTGCATTTTAATTTCATATTCCCCTCTAAAATTTATACTTATATCTCTTGCAGTTACCATAAAGCGGTAATTACAGACCACTTTCTTACGATTGTATAAATGCATTCATTTTTACCTCCTTTATAATTTATTTTCATTATAACAAATTGATTGTCCTAAAAATCGGACAACAAAAAGCACTTCATTAAAATTATAATAAAGTGCCCAGATTGTATATACTAAATAAAGAAGTTTGACTGATTTATATATTAAAACTAATTCCAAACCAATCTTTATTAAAAAACAAAACGAACCCTGTGTTATTTTCAAGGTTCGTTTTATTCTTGTATGGCGCGCCCACCAAGACTCGAACTCGGCATAATAGTTCCGAAGACTATTGTGATATCCACTTCACTATGGGCGCAAAATTGATTATTTTTTTAGTGGGATAATCGAACCCACAAAATCTGTTTCGAAGAAATTAGGCCCTTTTGTTGAAGGTTCGTGTTTTTACACCATTTTTTATCGTTTAATATCGTAAAGTAAATCACTAAAAAGCCCGTAAAATCAGCACTTTTAGAGCCTAACCTTACTAAACATCATTATACAACACCATCACTAAAAAATCCAACACAAAACAACCCTTTTGCAGAAATCTTGCATTTTTGTTGCACAAATTTGTAGAAAAACTATCAAAGTTTGTATTATTTAAGTGGAGGTGTTCTATGGAAAATAAAGAACAAAAGAAGAAACAAATTCAAGTTGGTGTTGTGTGCCATTTTCAGAGAGATAAACGAGGAAGAATTTTGCTAGAAACCACAGTAAGCGAGCCAATATATACAGATTGGACTCCCGAATTGCAAGCAGCAGAAGATAAAATGTTTGATGATTTCGCAAGGGCTAGTATATCGCGAACGGCGGAGACTTATCTAAGCTTGATACACCAGAAGGACAAGAGCATTACAAAGCCTATAAACAAAAACAAATTGACGAGCAAAAACGAAAAACTGAATTGAGAAAGATTAAAAATAAAATGACCGATGAAGAACTTGAAGAATTTCTTAAATGGAAAGAAAATAAAAGCAAATAAACTTTATCTCCTAACAAAAGCATTTTTTGCACCAGAATTTGCAAAATGATGCAATAAAGTTGTCACAAACACTTGATTTATTGCATCAAATATGCTAAACTGGTGCAATAAGGAGAAATGTAATGATAGCATTTAACTATTCAAAATATAAGGATGTTACATGGGACAACGAGATTTTGGGTTATATTTCTCAAATTCACGAGTTTAAAGGCAAATTATCAAGCATTGAATTAAAAAACAAATCAAAAATAAATAAACTTGTTGAAATTGCAAAAATCCAAAGTACTGAGGCTTCAAATAAGATCGAAGGTATTGTTACCACGTCAACAAGAATAAAGCAAATATTAAATAACAAAACCACACCTAAGAACAGAGACGAAAAAGAGATTTTGGGATACAGAGATGCGCTTAATACGATTCATGAAAACTATGAATTTATTCCTATCAAGAGTTCTTACATTTTGCAACTTCATGGAAATTTATATAAATATTCTGAAAAGTCAATTGGCGGGAAATATAAAAATGTTCAAAACTATATTTCTGAAACAAGAGAAGATGGAAGTTCTTTTGTTAGATTTCAGCCATTAGAACCATACGAAACTCCTGAAGCTGTAGAAAGATTATGTGAAGAATTTAATATTTTTTCAAGCAAATATGATGTTGACCCATTAATTTTAATTCCTATCTTCATTTTAGATTTCCTATGCATTCATCCTTTCAACGATGGCAATGGAAGAATGAGCAGGCTTTTAACTCTTTTGCTTCTTTATAAATTTGATTACAATGTTGGAAAATTTATTTCTATTGAGAAAATAATTGAAGAAACAAAAACTGACTATTACGATGCCTTACAATTAAGTTCTACAAATTGGATTGACAATAAAAACAATCCAACAGAATTTATTAAATATATGTTATCAGTTATTTTGAAAGCATATAGGGATTTTGAAACAAGGGCGAATATATTGCTTGAGAAAAAATCAAAGGCCTTAACTCAAGTTCAAGACATTATCAAAACAAAAATTGGAAAATTCACAAAGTCTGACATTGTTGCACTGTGCCCTACACTATCAGAAACAACAATCGAGAGATGCCTAAAAGAATTGTTGAACAAAGGCTTAATACAAAAACATGGCGACCGCAAATCAACTTTCTACACAAGAAATTAAAAGGAGTTTTTATGAAAAAGATTGAAGACGATTTTATCTCTCTACTAAATTCATTGGGTTATACTGAAAATCAAGACGATGTTTATACTTTAAATTCTTTTGTTGAAAATGCTTATATAGAATCTTATTACAAAAAAACAATTCAAAAATCAAGCCTGATTTGATTTTTTGTCAATTTAATAAACCATTTATTATCTTCTTTAATAAAAATATAGCAAATAAAGAAATTTATAATATTCGGAATGCTCAGATACCATTGGTTTTTTGTTATGTTAATAACAAATTATCTATATATAATGGTTCCCACTTGAAAAGTAATAAATTGGATTTTATAGGCCAGTTAAATTGTAATAACAAAACTTTTTATAGTCATTCTAACATAAAAAAACATGAAACATTATGCGAATTACAAAAAACATTAAGCGATAACAACTTGTACTCATCTTTATTAGATAATCTGTAATTTATTACAGATAAACTAAAATCTAAATTTGACTTTTCAACAAAATTAATATTAGCTTTGCTGTTCACAATCTATTTAATAGATAGACAGGTTGAACTAGGGTATAAATATTTTACAAAAGATAATGAAAAAACAAATTTTTTAGATACGATTAAAGATAAAAACAAGTTGATTTCATTATTTACATACCTTAATAAAAAATTTAATGGAAATCTATTTGATGAGTTGAATAGCACAAATTTGAGTAAGCTCACAGATAATGATTTAATGTTACTGTATAGATTTTTTGAGGGAAAAGAAATAATGTATAATGGTCAATTAGCATTATTCTCTCTTTATGATTTTGATATAATCCCAATAGAATTAATTAGTAACATTTATGAGGTATTGTTAGGTGCGGAAAAACAAAATAAAGATAAAGCCTATTATACTCCTCACTTTCTTGTTGATTAGATAAACAACAATTTTGTGGAATCAGAAAAGGATAGCACAATCCTTGACCATTCTTGTGGTTCAGGTATCTTTTTGATTAAGTTTTACAGAAATCTTATAAGAAAGAATATTGGCAGTCAAGACTTTTGTAATGACAACAACATTTTAATTGGCTTACTAAATAATTGTATTTTTGGAATAGATAAAAATGAAGAATCTATAGATGTAACTATTTTCTCTCTATATTTAACAATGCTTGATTATAAAGATCCAAAAACTCTTAAAAACTTTAAATTGCCAAAGTTAAAAAATAAGAATTTAATTGTTGGAAATTTTTTCGATGAAAGTATTAATACTAAAATTAAAAAGAAGTTCGATTATATAATTGGAAATCCACCATGGGGCAATGTTAAAGATGAGCTCTCAATAAAATTTTGCAAAATGAATAGAATCCCAAATCAAAATAATGAGATAGCTAGATCGTTTATGATGAAAGCCTTAGAATATGCTTCTACAACTACTGAAATAATATTTGTTTTGCCATCAAAAATATTTTACAATTTTGAAAACAAGGCAAAAGCTTTTAGAAAAAAATTCCTAGAACTTTGTTCAATTCGCAATATAGTCGAACTGTCTAATATTAGAAAAGAAATTTTTAAAAATGCCATAGGACCCGCATTAATCCTAAAATATAGAGCATCTATTGATAAAACCCAACAAAATAATATTTCATTTGTTTCTATGAAATCAAATGTCTACTATAGGAGAATTTAACATACACGAATTTAGAGAAAAAATTGAATTTCTAAAAGAAAAATATTTAAAGGAGAATCAATGAAAATATTTGCAAAAGTAACATCCGTAAATCGTAATAACTGGGAAGTAAAAATACAAGGGGGAGGTTTTTTAAAAGCAAAAATTAATAATCGATATAAAAATCATTCATTACCTATTGTTGGTGATAATGTAGAATGCGAAATAGACTCGTTTGGTAATATATTTATTTTAAATCATCAAAAAAGAAAAAACATCTTAAAAAGACAATATAATGGTAAAGAACAATTAATTGCAAGTAACATTGATGTTGTTTTTATAGTTACTAGTTTAAATAAAGAGTTTTCGATAACTAAACTTGAAAGATTGATAACGATAGGATTGATGACAAAAGCAAAATTGTGCTTGCTGTTAACAAAAATAGATCTATGCAATGATATTGAGTATTTTACGAATTTACTCTCACATCGGTTTCCGAGTATTGATTTTCTTGAAATAGATGCTTTACATGGTTATGGAGTACAAAATTTATATAACTTTTGGAATGTGGACGAAACAGCAATTTTTATAGGTAGTTCTGGGGTCGGAAAATCTACATTGATAAATAAATTACTTAATAAAGAAACAATGAAAACAAATTCAATAAGAGAAAAGGATTGCAAGGGAAAACACACTACTACTGTAAGGCAACTTTTGGTTGCTTCTGATAATCGGCTAATAATTGATACACCAGGTATCCGCTCTGTTTTAGTTACAAATGACAACAATGAAGTTGATCAAATTTTTTCTAATATACTAGAATTAGAAAAATGTTGTAAATACACAAACTGTAATCATTCAGTCTCACAAGATGGGTGTGCTATTCAGTTGGCAATAAAAAATGGGATATTAGATATGGATACTTATTGTAGATATTTAAAAATAAAAAAGAAGAAAGAAAATTTAGATATTTTTTTAAATGGTCATCGCGATATGAAAACATACGAGAAAATTCAATATTGCAAATTAAAAAAGAAGGAAAGGAGACATTAATGTTAGACAAAGATTATTTTAATAGATTAGTAAATCTAAGACAACGATTAGATAGTGTTTGTGTTGGAGACATTTCCACTTGGAAAGATAGAATATTATTAGAATCAATTATTGATAATAAATTTCTTGAAATAGCGGAATATGTATTTTTTAATTTTTCATCATGGAATAGTATTCAACTAGATAAGGAGTTTTATAAATTACGAAACTATGCTTATTCCGAAATGGATACATCTTGTGATGATAATTCTTTGATTGAAAAATATAACCGGATATTAAAAATTGAACGATATTATGGGATTATTGAACAACTAGATGAACTATCAGTTTTAAGTGAAGATTTGTATAAAAATTTAATAAAAAAATATGGATATGAAAAAATATCTCAAATTGACAAAGATAATCCTAGCGATTTAACAAAAACAGAAAAAATATGCACTGACATAAATACTTATAAAGATGACGATATAAACAAATATTTAGTATTAAAGCGTTGGCAAGATTTTCAAAATATTTTTGCTTCAAAAATATTGGAACAAAAATTAAAGTCAGATGAAATAGAAGAACAAGTATACGAACAATATTTAAAAAACATACATACTAAGACAACACTTAGAAAAAATATGAAATAATGAAGTTGTTAAAAAAGGAATATATTGATATAGATTTATTAAGCAAGTATTATGCCATTGGAATGCTTGATGAATTTAAACAATATATAGGAGGAAAAGCCTATGGATTAGCAATATTAAATTGTTTTAGGACAATCCCTAAAACAATAGTTATTTCGCACTATATGGAAGATTATAACTTATCAACTTTTATAAATAAGAACAAGACTTACGCAATTAGAAGTTCTGCCGACTGCGAAGACAATGTTAATCATTCTTTTGCTGGAATGTTCAATTCAGTGTTAAATGTTTCACCAAAGGAGATTGATGTTGCAATTAAGAATGTAAAAGAATCTATAAATGAGAATAGAGTTCAAGAATATATAAAGCAGTTTAATTTAAATAAACCACATATGAATATTGTTGTTCAAGAATTTATTAACCCAGACTATGCAGGTGTATGGTTGTCTAATTCACTGGAAAGTGGAGTTTATGAATTAGTAAAAGGAGTTGGGGAACAATTAGTTAGTGGTAGTGTAACACCAACAATTCACAACTTTGATAAAAATGATAAATTAAGTTGCTTCTTTGTTAAGTTACAAAATGAAATAGGTAGTAATTGCGATTTTGAGTTTTGTATATTAAATAACGAAATAATAATGTTACAATGTAGGCCGGTAACAACAGATATTAAAGAAGATATAGTAATTAACGATGGTATAGGAGCAAGTTATGGTGAAGTTGAAGGCGAAATTCAGTTTATAGATAACCCAAGCAAAATAAACGAATTTGAAGCAAATAAAATTTTAGTTACATATGCAACTGATCCTAATTGGATTCCTGCAATAATGAAATCCAAGGGAATTATTACTTCTTTTGGTGGATACTTATGTCATACATCAATTATTTCAAGAGAATTAAATAAGCCTTGTGTAGTTGGCATTAATAAATCTTTATTTGAAAAGATTATAAAATCCAAAAGAGTGAAAATGAACGGTTTTACAGGAGAAATACAAATTTTGGAGTAAATTATGGAAGAATATAAATTTTTAAAAATACGAAAAGGCAATGTTATTGGATCATATGAATTATGGGACTCAATATCTGGGACATTGTATGGAATAGATAAATTAATAAAAGAAGTGATTATTCAAAACATTGATTTTATAAACAATAGTGAGAGTTTACAATCAATGCTTGACTTTTTGTCAGATAAGGTAAAAATACAAATAAATAATGATTATATATTTGAACAAGGACAAGATGGTGTTATTATTGTAAATAAAACGAATGATAGTCAATTTATAGCAAATGAAATTGTATTTGACATTATTAAAATTATAAAAAGTCATTTTTATTTAAGTCAAATTCTCGCAGAACTTGACCAATTATATTTTTTACAAAACGAAGAAGAAAAAATAGATACAATTAATTGTATTATTCAATTAGTAGCAAACAACATATTGTATATTTGTTAAATGGAGATTATTCAAATGATAAAATTTTCAGTTATAATTCCTACTTATAACACTTCTAAATATATAGAGGAATGTTTAAAAAACATTATTGCAACTAAATACAAAAACTTAGAAGTGATAATAATTGATGATTCTTCAACTGACAATACTTACGAAATAGTTAATAGATTTATAAAACAGCTGATGTCTATTCACACCTTGACTATACAACTAAATACGAATCTGCAAATGCCATTAACCAAGCATTAACTCAAAAAAAAAGAAAAGCCACTTGAAGAAGAAAAAGCAAAATCAAGAGAAGAATTAGAAAATGAAATTTCGCGACTTCAAGAACTTATCAAAGAGCAAGAAGAACAGGAACGCATAGAAAAAGAACGAGAAGAAAAGCGAAAGCAGAAAAAACGAGAACAAGCAGAAATGTAAATTTTGAAAAATCTATTGACTTTTTTATAATTATTGCATATAATAATCACATATCAAGGAGATGTTATGAAAAATTTATTTGCACAAACTTCATATTATTACTACTACATTTAGATTGCTATATGTAGAAGTTTTGTGTTGCAAATAATTAAAATATCAAAAACATCTGCCATATAGCAATTAGCTATGTGGCAGTTTTTATTAAAATAGAAGTCTGCCACGAGTGAAAACTTATGGCAGATTTTTTTGTTTTAAAAGGAAATAGAATTATGAAAATATGGATTATAAAAAAGTATGCCCATTAATATGGGCAAAATATTGATAAAAATTTTAAATAAGTATGTTATAATTATTAAAGGAGAAAAATTATGGAATTTAGAAATGATGCTTTTGAGCAATTAGAAAGACGAGGTTTTGTTTTTCAAACCACGCATTTAGAAGAAACTAAAAAATTATTAAAAGAAAAACCTATAACTTTTTACATTGGTATTGACCCAACAGCTGACGACTTGCATATTGGACACTTTTTCGGTCTTCAAATGGCAAGGATTTTACAAGATTGTGGACATAAATGTATAGTTCTTGTTGGTGGCGCTACTGCTTTAATTGGAGACCCAACAAACAAAACAGATATGAGAAAAATGCTTTCAAAAGAAGAAGTTGCAAGAAACGCAAGAGAAATTAGTAGTATAATTAAAAGATTTGTTCGTGTTGATGGTGATAATCCTGCTCTTGTTGTTGACAATGCTGACTGGCTAAAACCTATATCTTACATTGACTTTTTGCGTGATGTTGGCGTTAATTTTAATGTAAATGAAATGTTAAGCAAAGACCTATACAAGAATAGACTTGAAAAAGGTGGATTAACATTTATGGAGATGGGCTACATGTTGATGCAATCTTTCGACTTTGTTCACTTGAACGATAAATTTGATTGTGTTCTTCAAATCGGTGGTTCTGACCAATGGGGAAATATTTGTGGTGGTGTTGAATTATCAAGAAAAATGAATTTTAAAGATGGAACACAAAGACCATTAATGATGGGGTTAACTTGTCCACTCCTTACAAATTCAGAAGGTGTTAAAATGGGTAAAACAGAAAAAGGCACACTATGGGTAACAAGAGAAAAAACATCTTCATTTGAATTCTTTCAACACTTTGTAAACTGTTTAGACGTCGATGTTGAAAGATTATTAAGATTTTTCACAAAGATAGATGTAGAAGAAATTAAAGCTATGTGCAAACAAGACATTGTTAAAGCAAAAAAACTTATGGCTTTTGAAGTGACAAAGCTTGTTCACGGAGAAACCGAAGCTTTAAAAGCACAAGAAACTGCTCAAAACCTTTTTGAAAATGGAAATATAAACACTGAAAATATGCCAACTGAAACGATTGAAAAGGTTGGAGAAATAAATATTTTAGATTTCTTATCAAATCTATCTATTATAAAATCAAAAAGTGAAGCAAGAAGATTGATTGAGCAAGGTGGAATTGAAATTGACAATATTAGAAAAAATGATATTAATGAAATTTTAATGTTGAACAAAAGTCAAGAATTGATTGTTAAAAAAGGAAAGAAAACCTTTGTAAAAGTAATTATCGAATAGAAAATTAATACCGAAAATATGAAAACTCTCGGTATTTTTCTTGCAAAAAGCACTTTGCGATAATATACGACATTACACGATATTTACAACATTATTGCAAAAATTTTGAACAAATTCGTGACAAATTCGTAGACATTGGCGATTTTTAAGCATTTTTTGACTAAAAAACTGCCTAATTTTATTTTCAAAAACTCGAACCCATAAGTTGATAAATTATTGATTTGTGGGTTCGATTTTTTTGTTTTCTAAATAAAAAAATCTAGCGCACGAAATCGCTAGAAAGCCCTAAAAATAAGGGATTTATGGTGCGCCCACCAAGACTCGAACTCGGCATAATAGTTCCGAAGACTATTGTGATATCCACTTCACTATGGGCGCAAAGTTGATTATTTTTTTAGTGGGATAATCGAACCCACTAAATCTGCTTCGAAGCCAAGAACTCTTTTTAATTAAGCTACGAGAGCAAACTTGATAATTTTTTGATGGGATTATCTAACCTTTGTTCACAGCTGTTGAAGTCTTATTTAATATCTACTTCACGATGAATATAAACATATTTTTTTTAAGAATTCAAAATAATTTTTATTTTTTGTTAATTACAATTTTGTTAAAGTCTATAAACTTAAATGCTTTTATGTTTTTGCTATTTTAACATAAATTAAATTTTTAATAAATATTTTTATAAAAATTTTTAACTTTATAAAATATCTATAAATTTTTGTTAAAAAATGAAGTGTTTTCTTGAAAATTTTATATTTAATTAATAAAAATTTATTATAATGTTAAACGCTTATAAATTTTGTAGTTAATGAAGTTAGAAATGATGAATGGTATTTTGTATTATCTTTTTAAATCTAAATTTAAACAGAATTTTTAATCAACATTAACTCCTTTATTGAACAACTTATTACACAAATAATAATATATAAAAGAATAAATTAAATACATTACAAGAACGATAACTAAAATTGTTATAAATGCATTTTGTGAAAGAACAGGAGCCAATAATGCTGGCAAATTTCCCATTAATGCAAAAATTATTACTGCTAAAATTATTATCATAATCATTGCACCAAAATAGTATACGGCTAACCATAAAAGTCCTTTTAAAATTCTTTTTTGATTATAAGTGTTTGCTTTAACAATAGTTGTGAATGCCATACTGATAATGCAACAAATCTGAACAAAAAGTATTAATGCAATTAGTGCGACAAAACTTCCAATTGGTAAATTATATCCAGAAATCGATAATTCTACAAAACTTTTCAAAGAAAGCATAAACGACTTACTATAAAACATTATGAATAAACTTATGAAGCAAACAATAAAACTTGCAACAATAACGATTAAAGCTGAAAGATATTTTGATAATAATAACTTATTTTTGTTGATTGGAAGCGTGTGAGTTAAATAACTTTCATCCTTATAAAAATCTGTCAAAAACACTTTTAATATATGTATAAATGTGTTTACTAAAATATTAACTATTGCAGCTATAGTCATGCCCATAAAAACTTGGCCCAAAATTGCCACAACTTGAATATCTTTTTTAATGTTAATAAGTCTGGTGATTATTGCTAATCCAATAGATATAAAATAAAAATATTTCAATACTTTGGTCATTTTTTTGATATCATATTTCATTAATTTATTAATCATTTTACTTTTCTCCTAAATAATTCATCGATAGATGCATTTTCTTTTTCTCTTAACTCTTCTGCATTTTCATTTAGTAAAATCTTACCTTTATCTATAACAATTACTTCATCAAGTATTTTTTCAATATCAGAAATTAAATGTGTTGTTATTAATAAACTAGAATCTTCTCCAAAATTTGACAAAATAGTTTGTAAAATATAATCTCTAGTTGAAGGGTCCACTCCACCTAATGGTTCATCTAAAATATATAGTTTTGCTTTTCTACTCATAACTAAAATAAGTTGTATTTTTTCTTTCATACCTTTACTCATTTTGGAAAGGTTAGCGTTAATATCTAAATCTAAATCTTTTAGCAAATTTTCAGCTTTTGTTCTATCAAAGCTTTTGTAAAAATCTTCAAAAAAATCAAAAATTTCTTTAACAGTTTTACTATTATCAAGATAAGTTCTTTCTGGTAAATAAGAAACAATTTCTTTCGTTTTTTCGCTTATTTTTTCTCCGTTTATTAATATTTCTCCAGCATCTATTGTTAACAAATCATTAATCATTTTTAATATTGTCGTTTTACCACTTCCATTTTTGCCTAAAAGACCGACTATTTTGCCTTTTTCAATGCTAAAACTAACATTTTTAATAATTTTATTATTATTAAAACTTTTTTCTATGTTTTTAACTTCTAATATTTTCATAGTTTCTCCTTATTGTTTATAATATCTAAAACTTCATTTTTGCTTAATCCCATTTTTTCAATGTTTACAAAAAAATTATCTATCATTTGAGCAATTGTTGATTGTTTTATATTTTCTATAATTTCTTGATTATTGGTTACAAATTTACCATTGGTGCTTTCTGTGTAAATTAAACCTAAATCTTCTAATTTATCCAGGGCTTTTTGAATTGTGTTTGGATTAACTGAAAACATAAATGAAAGTTCTCTAACAGACGGTATTTTTTGCGAGGGCAGATATTTTTTACTTATTATTTGCGTTTTAATATAATCGACAATTTGCAAATATATTGGTGTGTTGCCATCAAATTTAAAATCCATTTTTTCTCCATTGTATTACTCGACTAATACAATGATAAACTTAATATGAATTGTTGTCAAGAAATTTTCTTATATTTGTTAAAATTTATTGAAAAACCATAAAATGATTAATATTTTTTATTATTTTTTTAAAAAAACACTAGAATTTTTAAGTTTATTAAAAAAAATTACACATAAATTTTTAATTATAAGAGATGACAAAAAAAAGAATAGAATTTAGAATTCCATTCTTTTTATTAATTTAAAACTTTGTTAAGAATTTTCGCTTGAAAGCATATTTTTAATAATTTTTTCATTGTTTAAAATTGTTTCATTTTCAGGTTTTAATTTTTTTGCCAAATTATTATATTTTAAAGCATTTTTGTAGTCTTTTAAATTATAATAGCAAACAGTTAGATTAATATAGGGAACAAAATCATAACATTCTTTAATAATAAAACCTAAATTTGTAAAATTAGGCTTGTTTTTAAGTGCTAATTTATAATAATATACTGCATTTGTATATTTTGCTGTGTATTGATATATTTTTCCAATTTCACACAAAATTTCGCTTCTTGGAAGGGAATAGGTAAAACTTTCAAAAAGTGTTTTCAAAGCTTTGTTGAAATCATTTTTTTGAAGATAGCAATTACTTAAATTTAAACACGCTTCAATTTTGTTTTCTATGAAAGCATTTTTATTTTTTAAAAACTTATTAAAGTTTACAATGGCTAAATCAATTTTATTATTATACATTAATTCTCGCGAGTAATAAAATTGCATTCTTGGTGTGAAGTCTTTTTTATTTTTTATCATTTGATTGTATATTTTTAAATTTCGCCCTTTAGGTGTTTTTTTTATCTTTCTATGTTCAATTGAAATGTTATCTACAAAACAAATGTTTTCGCTTGGAGTAATTGCTTCGTGGATTGCATCATTAAAAAGAAATTTGCCATTATTTTTAATTATTCTTTCGCGAAAAAAAGAAAACGTTGGTTTATTATTTTCGTTAAAATCTATGTCATATTTTAAATATATTATGTCTTCATTTGTGATTTGATTTTTTAAATTTAATAAGGCTTTAAGATTTTTTGCAGTGATAACATCATCGGCATCTAACCACATAAAATATTCGCAAGTGCATTTCCTGATTGAAAAATTTCGTGCTTTTGAAAAATCATCACACCATTTAAAATCATATATTTTATTAGTATATCTTTTTGCTATTTCTTTAGTTTTGTCTTTACTTCCAGTGTCTACAATTATAATTTCGTCAAAAAGTTTATAACAAGAATTTAAGCATCTATCTAAAACATCTTCTTCATTTTTGACAATCATACATAAACTTAATTTTACCATAAAAAATAATATGATTAAAATTTTAATTATGTTACAAATAAAAAAACACGAAATTTATCATTAAAAATCGTGTTTTTATGCATTTTTATCAAGTTTTTTGATTAATCAGTCTTTTTTAAAGGCAAAATTAAGAATAGGTAATTGTTACCTTCGTTTGCTGTGATTATACAAGGGCTTACGCTTGAAGTGAAGCAAAGTTTGATAAATTCATCTTGAATTGATTTTAAGCAATCTTTCAAAAATCTTGAATCGAAACAAATTGATAAGTCGGCACCGTTTAAAACAATATTTATTTTTTCAGTTACATTACCAATTTCGCTTGATGCAGTTAAAGTTAAAATATTATCTTTCATTTGAAGTTTAACAATGTTGTCATTGCTTACTCTTCCTAAAATGCTGGCTCTGTCTAAACTATCTTCAAATTGCGATTTGTTAATTATTACTTGTGTTGAGAAAGA
This sequence comes from Christensenellales bacterium, assembly GCA_051889995.1. Taxonomy (GTDB): domain Bacteria; phylum Bacillota; class Clostridia; order Christensenellales; family UBA1242; genus UBA7868. Next base: position 6,206 of record JBJFDL010000004.1, on the reverse strand, counting down.
ATTATTAATTATTTGTTTATAGTTAATGAAATCTCCATCAATTAGTCTTGTGATAATTTTAGTGTTATTAACTTGAACCATTAAATAGTTACGTTGAATGAAAACTCGAATGTTCTCATCTGCATCATCCAAAAGTTTGCTAATTTCATTTAAACTTCTTCCTGGAACAATAACACTTGTTCTTGCTGTTTGTTCTAAAATTGGATAAGTTGCTTTTGCAAGTCTAAATCCGTCTAGGGCAACACTTGTAATAGTATTTTCTTCAATTTCAAATAAACAACCTTTTAAAATTGGTCTGCTGTCATCTAACGCCACTGAAAAAATTGTTTTTTCAATTAAGTTTTTAAAATTGTTTTGCGCGATTGTGAAAAATTGTGCATTATCTATTTTTTGAATTGTAGGATATTCAATTGCGTTAAGACATTGAATGTAGACTTCACTGTCGGTATATTTAATTTTTAATTGATTTTTTTCGTTTAAATCTAATTCTACTTGTTCATTGGCTAATTTTTTAACAAATTCGCTGAAAAATTTTCCTGGAACAACGGTTTCGCCTTCGACTAACACATTTGCTTTAATTTTCTTTTCAATTGCAAGTTCGCTATCTGTTGCAACAAGAGTTAAAGTGTCATCTTCGGCTGTTAGTTTTATGCCTTCTAAAATTGGATTAACAGTTTTATTGCTGGCAGCTTTTATAACTTTCATAACTGCTTCTACTAAATCTAATCCTTCACAAATTAATTTCACGATATTTTCTCCTTTTTAAGTAATAACATTATAACATATTTCACACATATTTACAAGTAATTTTTAAATCTTTCCATATTAATTTAGTCATGACTTATATAAATTTTTTTGCTATCTTCATTTGTTGAGTTTAAGTGAATTTGTGAAAAATAAAATCTTATTAAGATTTTAAAAAAAATTTTAAATTGTTTAAGGCGTGAATTAGCAAAAAAAATTAATTTTTAAAATAATACATAGCTTTGCTTAAAAATTTAATTGAAAAAAAATTTAATTGGAAAAATTAGTTTTTAAATTGATTTTTTTATTTGTATTAAATTATTGAAAAATTTAGAGTTTTAACTAGGTTTAAATTGTTATGTTTTTGATTTCAATTGTCATTAAATTTTTGAAAATTTAAAATTATTGGTTTTATTATTTTAAGATTTTAAAAAATGTATTGACAAAAAACGCGAATATTTATATAATAAATAAAAAAGGAGATAATATTATGAAAAAGGTTTTAACTTTGAAAAAAATATTAACTTTTGTTTTAGCTGTGTTTATGTTTGTTCCGGCTCTTGCCTTTGTGGGTTGTATTCAAGATGGTTTGGATGAAACAAAACCAGTTGCTAAATCTAAATATACAATAACACTTTCAACATCAGCTACTGCGGCAGGAACAGTTGCTGGTGCTGGAACTTATGAAGAAGGCTCTGTGATAACAATAAGAGCAATTGCAAATAATAACTACACATTTTCAAAGTGGGGCGATGGAAACACTGACAATCCAAGAACAATCACTGTTACAAGCAATAAATCATATAAAGCATATTTCAATTACACTGGCAATTGTCAAGTGTCTGTAAGCATTTTGAGTGTTTATCAAGGCCAAATTATTAAAGACGAAGTGTATGGCCATGTTGAAGGAACAGGAAGTTATAAAGCGGGCTCTAGCGTAACTTTAAAAGCTGTTCCAGAAGAAGGCTGTTTCTTTGTTGGATGGGGTGATGGCTGTTTGGATGCTGAAAGAGAAATTGCTTCAATTTCTGCAAATGCAACTTACAGAGCGCAATTTGTTAAAGCCGATGCTTTTTATATGCACCAAGCAACTGGCTATTATGCTGCAATAGTTGGTGAATGTAAAACAATAATATCATCTAATCGTGTAGAATTTTCTCCAATTGATAGCAAGAATTTTATTGGTTGGTATGAGGGAACGAATGAGATGTCTTTTGTTTCACAATCTCGATACTTGGCAATTGATTATACGAATTTTACCAAAAACCATTTCTACACTTTGGTAAAAACAGTTATAGGTAAAGTTAGCGTTCATGCAGTTTCACCTTCATCGAACGTCGTAGAAGATGTTCAAAGTATGGAAGGAGGCAAAAAGGTAGATTGGACTTATTTAACAGATTTGGAAGAATATGTTAAACAAAAAGGTTATATGATGATTTACTTCACAGATTTTAAAATGACTGAACCAACACGTGTGAGAGAAGTGGCCAATAATGTTCCTCTTTATGAATATGAAATAGACTGCAACAAATATGTAAATTATGCTATGTATACTGTCTATGAAACGAGCAAGGGCGTGTGTGTTGATAGGTCAGATTTTGGAAGTATTTTGAATGGAAGCGTAATAAGCAGTTCTTACTACTATAGAGGAGAGAAACTAATTAAATTGGCTTTGATTGGTGTTAAATAAATATTACATTATTAGGTTATCAGAAATGATAACCTTTTTTAATAATATTATTAAAAACGTTTGACTTTTTTATCTTTTATCACTAAAATTTATATAGATAACAAAAAGAGCAACAATATGGAAAACTGTCACTTACAAGATTTTAGCAAAAATAAATAAAAATTATTAACTGGCTTAAAATATTAGTATGATTGTTTTCCATATTTTGAGTATATTAATTTTAAGGAGAATTATATGAAAAAAGTTTCACCTTCAAACAAAATTAAAAATCCTTTTGGAAGTTTTTTTAAAAACATTTTTTTAGGCATTGCGGTTTTTGTTTTGTCTTTAACAATGGTTTCTTTCATTAATGATAATTTAAACATAACAAAAGTTTCGGCGCAATACAATAATGTAAACAAAGATAATGCTGGAAATGTGGGTATGGCAATTGGTGATGGAGAGAGCCCCCTTGTTTCTGGGGATGATGGCTCATTAATTTGGAACATTAAAGATGTTGCAATGTCTTACTACGATTTTATATATCCAGTTATAGGAATTGATACTCAGTCTTTCTATGACGCTGGTTTGCTTGATGATAATACAGGAGCGACCTATTTTATTGATGAAGAGGCTTTTGCGGGCCTTGCAGGTGGCGGCGCTCTTTATGACCAAACCGCGCAAAATGATATAAACTCTTTTGGGAATTCTACGGCATTTTATGATGGGGTATATACATATTCAAATTCTCTTGAATTAATGTCTTTTTACAATTATACCAGCCAAGACACAGACATTAATGCTCTTTATGTTAATTGGGGACATAAGTTATACAATCCTGTTATGGCTTATGTAAACAGTCAAGGTGAGGCAAGTGGGTTAGGGCAATCAGTCTATGGCTATTCTTTGTTTCCTTCTTACGGTTTTAGTTATTCGTCGTCCAATGGTGGAATGTTAGAGCCTATAGATGGAACACGTTTAGATATGACTTTGCGTAACCCTTTCACTGCAGCAGATGCTGCTAATGCTTTGTTGGATTCTGATGAGCAAACATCATATTATGATTATACTTCAAACAACATAGGTGGGGGATATGTTCACCGTGCCTTTCAAAATTTTGCAGGTGTTGATGAAAACCACACCTATGATTATATTCTAGATTTAAGCGCTGACTGGGCTGGCAATGTTGCCAGTGAATTTTATAGGAATTATACATATTGGGATAATGATTTTGACTTTATAAGGACCTTTTTTGCTGGCCGATCAAATCATAATATTGACGCACAAGAAAAAATTGGAATTGATTTTAATATGTTGGGTTTATATGAACAATCCTCTTATAATTCCTTTGTAAAAGGCGATGATGATGAAACAGACATGGGTTTAGGTTGCGTTCGTGGTCATGTTTTAGGCTTTTTAAACGCTCAAACGGGCAGTATGTGGGTTGTAACTTTGGGAGCCAAGGGGAATGATAGTTCAGAGGTTGTGCCTGGGACTGAAGCCAACAACAGGATTCTTAATAATTACATTAATTTTACAGACCCAGATGGGTTTAATTATTGCAGAATTAGAATTGGTAATTATACACGAAACTATCCTGTTGATGAACCTGATCAAATAGTTAGAGCGCTAAACTTGAGCGGGGTATTATCGGAAAAAGACATTATTGTTGATGATAGTGTTGTGATGGTTATTGCGCCGTTAGTAAATGCTAACAGTCTGTATATCTCCGATGAAGGTAGCCAAGCTAGTGTCTCACAATCACGTATGTCTTATTTTGTTTTTGGAAAATCTTTGACGAGTGATGCTATATTTGAGCCACAAGTTTTGGGTGGATATGAAAGTGGCCCAAATAATGCTACAAACATTGTTACAAGCGTTCAGGGTTTGATAGACTTAGAGTATAGTGGACTTTCATGTGTCAGTGGCACAGATAATTCGTCTATAAAATGGACTCCATTAAATTGGATTTATTTAATAAAAGATATTGTGACAACAGATGACCCAGCAAGAAATGGAACGAGTGTTTTTACCGTGGGCTTTTCCACTAATGAGGTTGAAATTGCTACTTCTGCGGGTCTTCCTCCTCTTCCTTTTGATTGTCCACCAATCTTTTTATGCGGATATTGTGTAGCAACAGTAGGGGGGTCATTAATTCCGCAATTTGTAAACAATGATCAAGGAGAGTATGTAAGTGATCTTTTAAATGAATGGATAGTTTCTGTAACTCTACCACCAGCTTGTTCAGTGATTACTTTTCATTTGGGTGTTGGAACAATCAATATTGGATCTGTAAAGTATAGCACTTATACAATCCCCGTCCTAGAGAACGAGAGTATAACACTTAATTACAGCGACTATGATGATTGTTCATGTAGTTATAGTTACGATAACACCACCACCAATCTTACTTTTATGGGATGGGGTATTAATACTCCTACTCCAACAGATTCGTCAGATATTTGGAGTAGTGGAACCTATTTGGTTACTGGTAACATGGGGCTTGAATTGTATGCTATTTGGCATACTAGTAGTTCAATATCTGGCAATGGTATTACAGGATATAAAACAAGCGCAGCGGGAACAATTACTGTTGAAACATATGCCTACACAGGCACTGCAGGCACGACATATACTTCTACAGCTACATTTTATGAGGCCACGCTTGGCAAAATAACAAGATCAGGCTACTTTAGTTATGATTTTGGTTATTCATCAAGCTCTTTAAGTAGCTGGAATAGAGCTTTTGTTAGTGGTTCACAATATTATAAATGCGTGCGCACAGGTTACGGATTTAATTCGGGAACAGGAACATCCACAGATTTAGAATTGTCTTCTATGACTGCGAGATGGTATCTTAGCAATTGCCCTAGTTTGAGTGGTTACAATTTATTAGGTTTCTACGAAAGTACTACCATAAATGATTCAACTCTATTTAATCGAACCTCTAGAAGTCTAACTTACAGCGCAAGTAGTAATAGTTTTAAGCACGTAATAATTTATTCAAAAACAATTACGGCACATTTTTCTGAAGTTGATATAGATGGAAATAACTCAACAACATTAAATGGCACAGCCAAAATTTTAACAACATCAAAAGATGCAAATAACGTAGACATAACTAATAGTGAATCTGTTGGGACGGGTTTAACCAAAACACTATATACTCAACTTTACTATAAAAATTCATTAGTGCAAAAATACACAATTGATGATGAAACTGTAACTAATATTGCGTATGTAGTAAAAAATAATACTACAAACTACAAAGGCATTTATTATGGAACAACAAATGATGCAGTAACTTGCTACAATTCTGGAAATGGTTCTATGCTTAGTGGAACAGATGCAACGTCTGGTAATTTAAGTTCTATTTGGACAGCTTGTAACGACGGTGGAACATATTATTTCTTCTTTGTGCATTCAGCAGACGCACAACAAACGGAATATACAATTAATTTTTATGCCACAAGCACTACATCTGTTTACAATACAGCAAGCGTTGTTGAAGGTTTAACTTATTCAATGCCAACAACTCCAACATTAGACGGATATACTTTTGTTGGTTGGAGCGAAGCAAATGATTATACTGCAGAATGGACAAGTGGAACACAAACTTGTTCAGCTGCAAAAAATTGGTATGTCGTATGGAGCAAAACAACAGATGGTGATGTAACAGATGGTAGTGAAATAACTGTTACAATGAAGGCAACAAGTTCTGTAACATACACAGCAAGCCAAAAGAAACAACAACAAACAACGGGAATAGTAACAAACTATAACTGCAATTTAA